>JBBISW010000023.1:0-19509 GCA_037441105.1 Chloroflexota bacterium | reverse complement strand
TTTCTCTCAAATATGTTCTCAAGACAATCAAGGCAATGCTATAATAAGGCAGTGCGTGTAGCTATCATCGGGTTGGGTCTTATTGGGGGTTCCATGGGATTGGCTCTGAAGCAGGCCAATTGGCGTGAGGCAGAAATAATTGGCTATGTCCGCCGTCAAGAAGTGGGGTCTTTAGCTCTAAAATTAGGGGCTGTTGATAAAGTTGAATTAGGTATAAGAGAAACGGTCAAAGGTGCTGACATCGTTATCATCGCCACGCCGGTTTTGACCATAAAGGATATCTTCTCGCAAATAGCTTCTGACCTACCCACCAACTCTATTGTCACCGATACTGCCAGCACCAAGTTACAGGTTATGCGATGGGCAGAAGAGCTACTACCATCAGGAATAAGTTTCATTGGCGGTCATCCCATGGCAGGTAAAGAGACATCAGGCATCAGAGCTGCTAAAGCTGATCTGTTTCATAATTGCACTTATTGTCTGACGCCAGCACCACAAGCTAGTCCAACAGCAGTACGGACTGTAACTGATATGGTAAAAAAGCTGGGGGCTGTTCCCCTAACCATTGGCGCTCAAGAACACGACAATTTAGTAGCTGGCATCAGTCATCTCCCGTTGTTATTGTCGGCAGCACTGGTGTCAGTAACTACCAGAAATCCCTCTTGGCAGCGGATGGCGCGGCTGGCAGCTAGTGGGTATCGGGACGCTACTCGTTTGGCTTCAGGGGACCCAGAGGTTAATGCTCACATCTGCCTTAGTAATCCAGATGCTATCATCTCATGGATTGATATATTCATCGAGGAACTCCAAAGGCTACGCAGGCTGGTAGCCGACGGAAATAACGAGATAGAGAAGACTCTAGCCCTTGCCCGTGAAGCGAGAGAAAAATGGCTGGAAAGACGCAGTTAAAAAGAATCAGGCCACCTAAGGAATTGGTCGGAGAAGCCTCTGTTCCCGGCGATAAATCCATTACGCATCGGGCTCTGATACTGAGCAGTTTGGCACTGGGCAGTAGCAAAATCAGCAATCTCTCTCCCGGAAGGGACTGCCAATCAACCATAAATTGCTTGAAGGCCATAGGCGCAAGCATTATAAAACAGGGAGGCAAGGCATTAGTTATGCTCGTTCATGGAGTTGGAAGTACCGGCTTAATCGAAGCTAAAAACGTTCTCAATGCAGGAAATAGCGCTACTACCTTACGTCTCCTTAGCGGTGTGCTTGCCACACAGCCTTTCCTTTCTATTCTTACCGGTGATGTTTCTCTTCGTTCCCGACCTATGAGACGGCTGATTGAGCCACTCAGACTCATGGGTGCCGAAATCCATGGACGTGGTGATGACTCTTTTGCCCCCTTGGTTATCAGGGGTAGGAAACTTCGCGGTATAGACTACTCTTTGCGTGTGCCTAGCGCTCAAGTTAAATCGGCTGTCTTGCTAGCTGGCCTTTTTGCTGAAGGGAAAACCACTATAGAGGAATGTCAGCCATCTCGCGACCACACTGAACGCTTGCTCATGCGGATGGGAGTTGAAATCAGAAGCGATAATAGTCATATCTATTTAGAACCTCTGAGGGCACACTTAACTCCGGTTGACCTCTGTGTGCCTGGCGATATTAGCTCAGCAGCTTACTGGCTGGTTGCTGGAGCTATCCACCCGAATGCTAGAATCAAGATAACAAACTGTGGTGTTAATCCGACGCGAACAGGTATCATAGATGCCCTTCTAGCTATGGGAGCCAGAATCAAAGAAGAAAATCAACGATTAGAGGGTAATGAGCCAGTTGCTGACCTGTACATAGAATCCAGCCAGCTGAAGGCTGTTGAAATCGGTGGAGATATGATTCCACGCCTAATTGACGAAATACCACTGTTGGCTGTAGCTGCTTGCGTAGCCAAGGGTAGGACTGTAATCAGAGGTGCCGGCGAGTTGAGAGTCAAGGAGTCTGATAGAATTGCCACTATAGCTCGAGAGCTTACCCGACTTGGTGCCAGGGTTGAAGAATTGCCTGATGGGATGGTTATTCACGGGAGTAGCCACCTGTTGGGAGCAGAAGTCAAGAGCCATTTTGACCATCGTCTGGCGATGAGCTTAGCTATAGCCAGCTTGGTAGCCGAAGGGGAGACTATTATTCACGGTGCCCACGTGGCTGAGATATCTTACCCAGGTTTCTGGGAGGAGCTTGGAAGACTTACTAGATACTAAGTCGAAAACTTCAGGAGGGTTGTGATGAGTACGGAGCCAATTCACATAGGTTTTGACAACATTATCGCCATGAATAGAGTAATCGCTATGCTGTCTCCCAACCAACAACCGACAAAGCGTCTCATTCGGGAAGCTAGAAACAAGGACATGCTTATTGATGCCACACATGCTAGAAAAGCCAAAGCTGCTATAATCGTCGATACCGGTCACATAATTCTGGCCGCAATCTCACCTGAAGCAATTGCCAGAAGGCTAGCTACCAGCAGAGGCGAGGCTGGTTTTAAATCAGGCACTGATGAGGAAGAAAAGTGAATTGTGAAAAGTTTCCCCAAATTTCACCCGCGCCCCCACTGCTCATTGTTATCTCCGGACCTTCCGGGGTGGGCAAGGATGCTATACTTGCTAGGATGAAACAGGCTGGGTTTCCTTTCCATCATGTTGTAACTGCTACTACTCGCCCAAAGCGACCAGGAGAAAAAGACGGCTCAGACTACTACTTCCTTTCCGAGAAAGAGTTCCAGAGAGGGATAAAGGGAAACCAATTTCTGGAATGGGCAAAGGTATATGATAATTACTATGGTGTGCTCAGGCAGGAAGTTAAAGAAGCATTAGACCAAGGACAGGATGTGATTGTTAAAGTGGATGTGCAAGGAGCGGCTACCATCAAACAAATCTTGCCCGACGCCGTATTTATCTTCGTAATGCCACCATCAACAGAAGAACTGGTCAACCGTCTGAAACAGCGGAAGACAGAGACTGAGATAGAGTTAGACGTCCGACTAAACAAAGTCCGGGAGGAGTTAGAAAGCTTGCCCCTTTTCGACTATGTCGTGTTAAGCCACAAAGATGAACTGGACCTTGCTGTTTCTCAAATAGCGGCTATAGTCACTGCTGAGAAATGTCGCCTAAAACCAAGAGTGATAAAGCTGTAGACGATGTCTAACGTCGCTGTCCGGTCCTTTGTTGAAGTTCATAAAAATAGCTCTCTATGTATCTTTTGACTTCACTAGCTGGTTGATAGATGCCGAAATGGCCTTCGCACAATATATCGGCTCTAAGGTCAATGAGCTTTTGAAGAGAAATAATTGCCTGGTTTGGGTCCCCGCCCCAGGCGACCTCATAAGGCCCATGTATATCCTGCCCAAAAAGTATTCGTTTGCCGGCAATGTCTGCGTAGACTACAATACTGCCTTTAGTATGGCCGGGGATATGGGTGGTCTTTAATTCGTGTTTGCCAAAGCGAAGGTTATGTTCAGCCTTTTGTAATTTTATATCGACTGGACATGGCTGGTAATCAACCCCATAGAGTTCGGCGCCTATCCATTTACCCGACTCAATAGCCTGAGCATCCAGTTCATGGGCTATTATTTTGACACCATATTCCTGCCTAAACTGTGATAAAGCTCCTATATGGTCAATGTGGCAGTGAGTAGCGATTATCGAGTTTAGTTTTTCTGGGACGAAACCCAAAGTGAGGACATTCTCCACCAGACGGTTAAAGCTCCTTCCAGCGCCAGCATCGATTAGAATGAGTTCTCCAGCATCGACCAAATAGACACAACAGTCATAGGGATGTGATATTTCAGCGCTGCCGATAATGTAGACATCTTGCCAGACACGGAAAGGCTGTATCACTTTCTTCACCTCAGAATAGCTTCTAGCTTTCTCATAATTGCTTTTTCCTTGGCTCTCATGCGCTGTCTCTCTTCAGGCTGTTCGTGGTCGTAGCCCAAAAGGTGGAGCACTCCATGGATGATTAACAGTGCCAGCTCTTGTTCTATGTTGTGGCCTCGTTCCTGTGTCTGTTGGACTGCTTTGGGATATGAAATTACTACTTCGCCTAGATGGTGTACTCCGTCCGGTGGACTTACAAAAGGCAGCTCAGACTCTTGCCCCTTATAAAGGGGCATATGAAAAGCAAGCACATCGGTAGGTTCATCTAGGTCTCGATAGTTTCTGTTTAGCTGCTGGACTGTCTCGTTGTCGGTGACAACCAGTCCCATCTCCACTGGCATAACAATACCTTCAGCCTTAAGAGCTTCTAGAACTATGCTACTAAGCCAGCTCTTATTAAGAGAAACCTTAAGTTTCTGGTTAATAGAGATGTTGATTTGTGGTGTGGCCATAAACTGATACCGGCTGACGCATCATACCAAAAAGAGTTTGTTTCAACAAAGGTGCCCCACACTTCTTTTAGTTGAAAGCAATAAAAATGCATGATATATTTAGATGGGATATCCCCTACTCGAGTGGAGGGATCGCATAGTGGTCTAGTGCGGCCGCCTGCTAAGCGGTTACCCCGAGAAATTGGGGTCATGGGTTCGAATCCCATTCCCTCCGCCATGTTAGACATAAAATCGCCATTTGGGCAGACTTTCACCAGGCGAGCTAATTCAAGGCTAAGCCTATGCAATTGAACACAGAAAGAATAATTCTAAAATCCAGCAGCACCAAAGCAGACAACCAAAGACAATCGTCAACATTGGATCAAAAGACTAACTATCCTTAAACACGCATGTTTTGTAGCAGAAGCGATTGAGCATATATTCGGTAACCTCCAGGAGGTGAATTTATGAAGCAACCTTTAGAAGGAATTCGGGTCTTGGAGCTTGGGATGTTCCACGCAGGACCAGGTGGCTCTGCCATTCTGGGTGACCTTGGGGCAGAGGTGATAAAGATAGAGCAGCCGGGCACTGGAGACCCGATGCGGCACATGAAGATGGTAGGTAGCGTTCCAATGGAGATTCAGGGCAAGAACAGCATCTGGCACGAAGCTGCCAACCGCAACAAGAAGAGTGTTACCATAGACTTACATAAAGAAAGGGGAAGGGAAGTGGCTCATCGCCTGGTAAGTAAGTCTGATGTCTTTCTTACCAGTCTGCGGCGGCCAGCTGTGAAGAAGCTGAAAATGGATTATCCTGTTCTCTCCAAGATTAACCCGAAGCTTATTTACGCTTGGGTTTCGGGCTATGGTCCTAATGGCCCTGATCGGGATGTGGGCGCTTTTGACTATCAGGGACAGGGAAGATCAGGGATGATGTTCTGTGTGGGAGAGCCAGACATGCCTCCACTTGTCTCCCAGTTTGGGATTATTGACCAGGCAACTTCCATTATGGCCAGCCACGAGATAATTACTGCATTACTGATGCGTGAGCGCTTCGGGATTGGACAAGAAGTCCACGTTTCCATTCTGAGCACTGCTCTCTATATGCTTTACTGTAATGTTCTAATAGCCCTGGTCGGCGGATTTGAAGTTCCCCGGCACGAGCGTGTAAATGAGTACCCGCTAAGGAATTATTACAAATGCGGTGACGGCCGCTGGTTCATCCTAACAGCCACTCTATTCGAAAAGTATTGGCCAGCGCTCTGCCAGGCAATTGGACATCCTGAACTAGAAAAGGATGAAAAATGTGACACAGCCGAAAAACTGCAAGCTAATTCAGAGCAGTTTGTTGCCCTTTTTGACCAGATTTTCGCCACTCGACCTAGGGATGAGTGGCTCGAACTTTTTGCCGAATATGATTTACCTGCAGCCCCTGTTAATAGGCTGTCTGAGCTTGCTAACGACCCACAGATAACAGAGAACGGCTACATAGTGGATTTCGATCATCCTAGACTGGGAAAGATAAAAATCCCCGGTTACCCTATCCATTTCAGCAAGACATATGCTGGAACTAGAAGCGCTGCCCCTGAAATAGGCGAGCACACTGAATCTGTTTTAGAGGAAATCGGCGGCTACTCGTGGAAGCAGATAGCCCAACTTAGGGCTGACGGTACGATCTAGTTTTACGCCTAATCCCCCGAAGCAGACTATTGTTGATTGCTGCTTCAAAGCACACCACGGAAAACGGCTGTTGTAACGAACCACATTTAGACCTTTTGCACAAATTCTAAATTGACACAGTTTCTCGATTTGAGTTAGCATAGACGAAAGACAGACTGCTTCTTCTTTTTCCGAAAGAGGAATTGGAGGGCAGAAATGAGCTTAAATAATTTTAGCTTAGCGGATAGAGTGGCCATTGTTACAGGGGCTGGCCGAGGCATAGGGAAGTCTATAGCTCTGGGGCTGGCTGATGCTGGTGCCACTGTTGTAGTTGCTGCTCGCACTGCTTCAGATATTGAAAACACTGCTGCAGAAATCGAGAAAAAAGGCAAAAAGGCGCTCGCTGTACCAACTGACGTGCGTCTCAGCGACCAGGTAAATAATCTGGTAAATAGGACGATGAAGGAGTTTGGGGAAATTGATATCCTGGTCAATAATGCTGGTGGGTCATTCAATGTACCTACAATGGACATAAGCGAAGGTGGTTGGGATGCTATAGTTCGCGAAAATCTAAAGAGCGTGTTTCTTTGCAGCCAGGCAGCTGCCAAAGTGATGATAGACCAGAAGCGTGGGGCTATTGTAAACATTGCTTCCATTGCCGGGCTGGAAGCCTATATTTTCAGTGCACCTTATGGAGCGGCTAAGGCCGGGGTTATAAGCTTAACAAAGACCATGGCTGTAGATTTAGCTAAGTATAACATTAGAGTCAACGCAATCGCTCCGGGGTTCATCGCTACTGAGGGTATAATACAACTATTTGGGGCTCATCCAGAAGCATCTAAACAAATCCCGTTATCTCGGCTGGGCAACCCGGAGGACATTGTTGGCGGAGTTATATACCTAGCCTCTGATGCCTCACTTTATGTCACCGGCGAGACGTTAGTCATTGACGGAGGGTTGACGATAAAACCCAGCTTAAGCGTTGCATGAAGATATCTAGACATTAGGGACGTAGCATGCCGCAATATTACATTTGGACCATAGGTTGCCAAATGAATAAAGCTGAATCGCAACGAGTAGCTGACTACCTGGAACTGCTCGGGTATAAAGCTACGCGGTCGCTTCGGAGTGCCGACTTAATAGTGCTTAATACCTGTGTGGTCAGACAAAGCGCCGAAGACAAAGTTCTGGGTACCCTCGGTTATGTGAAAGGCATCAAGAACTATAATCCTGATTTACCTGTTTTAGTGACAGGCTGCTTTGTTGATTCTAATATTCAACAGCTTAAAGAAAGCTTTCCTCACATTGACCTCTTCTTCAAACCAGGGGATTATGCTCATTTGCTCAGCTGGGCTGAGAAGCGAGGTATGATGCTATCAGAGATGGAAGCAGGATTGCCTTCAGTCAGAAATGTACCCATCAGTGCCTTTGTCCCTATTATTCAGGGGTGTAACAATTTCTGTTCCTTCTGTATAGTCCCTCACCGGCGGGGCAGAGAGAAAAGCCGTCCAATAGAGGAAATATTTTGTGAAGTGAACTGCTTGGTAGCTTGCGGAACGAAAGAAGTCACGTTGCTGGGACAGAATGCGAATTCCTATGGATATGACCTCCCGGCTCAGCCAGACCTCATCGACCTGCTTACAGAACTAAATAATATTGTCGGCTTGGTTAGGATACGCTTTCTAACCAATCACCCAAAGGATATGAGCCGAAAGCTTATTAAAGCTATCGCTTCTTTGGACAAGGTCTGCGAGCATATAAGCCTTCCACTCCAGTCAGGCGACGACGATATATTGAAAGCTATGAGGCGTGGTTATGCAGTGGAGCAATATAGGCAACTAGTTCATATTATACGCAGTCAGGTCCCTGAAGTGTCCCTCAGCACTGATGTTATCGTTGGTTTTCCCAGAGAAAGTGATGAGCAGTTTGACCATACCCTGGCTGTGCTTGAAGAAGTCCGGTTTGATACTGTCCATGTAGCTGCCTATTCTCCACGCCCCGGCACTATTGCCTCAAGGGAATACAAGGACAATGTCCCATCTGAGATTAAGAAGGAACGCCTGAATAAAGTTGAAGCGCGTCAGACCATTATAGCTGGCGAGATTAACTCTGGGTTTCGAGGTACTACGGTGGAAATACTTGTAGAAGGTAAAAAGAGTGGAAAGTGGTACGGACGCACTCGAGGCGATAAACTGGTCTTTTTTGAAGATAACGGGGGCTATCTTGGGCAGATGGTTTATGTTGCCATAACTAAAACCAGCCCTTGGGCGTTGCAAGGCACAATAGCGGCTAGCTAACAGCGTCTGAGAAGGTAGAGTAGATGAGCTATTATGACTATATCATAGTTGGCAGTGGTATTGCTGGACTTTATACTGCCTTGCTGGCCAAAGAGGCAGGTAGTGTTCTGATTCTAACCAAAGGCAGCATTGAAGATTGCAATACCAAACATGCTCAGGGTGGGATTGCGGCTCCAATAGGCAAAAATGACTCCCCCGAGCTTCATTTTCAGGACACTATAAACGCTGGTGATGGCTTATGTGACCCCGAGGCAGTGCACATTTTAGTTAATGAGGCACCTGACCGCATAGCCGACCTTATAAGGTTCGGTGTCCCTTTCGATACTCTAGACGGAGAAATTGCTCTTGCCAGAGAAGCTGCTCATAGTGTCCCTCGCATTCTCCATGCTGGCGGCGATGCCACTGGTGAACATATTGAGGTTACACTGAGTCGACGAGTGCACATGTCATCAATACAGGTACTTGAATACTGCCTGGCTACTAAGATTCTGTTAGATAATGGCAAGGTTAAAGGTGTACGAGCCCTTGATTGCCGCACTGGCTTAGCTGAGGATTATGAGTGTCGCTTCGTCATGCTGGCTACCGGAGGTGCCGGGCGACTGTTTAAGTATACCACAAACTCCGATGTGGCCACTGGTGATGGTATTGCCTTGGCTTTTCAAGCCGGTGCTGAAATCGCCGATATGGAGTTTTTCCAGTTTCATCCCACTGCCGTCCGTCTCCCTGGAGTTCCCCCATTCCTCATCAGTGAAGCTGTACGTGGTGAGGGCGGCATGCTACGCAATGTCGAGGGCTATCGCTTTATGTCCGATTATACGCCTGAAGCTGAGTTAGCACCTAGAGATGTAGTGGCCAGAAGCATTCTCTACGAAATGAGAAAAACTAGCAGTGACCGCGTATTCTTGGATGTGACTCACATACCAGCTCGCCGGGTTACTACGCGCTTCCCTAACATTTACAGCTTCTGTCGTGATCATGGGCTAGACATTATCAAAGGCCTTATACCGGTAGCCCCAGCCGCTCATTACTTAATGGGTGGGATCAAAGTCAATGCGTGGGGAGAAACCAACATTGCCGGGTTATTCGCTGCTGGTGAAACTGCTTGCACTGGTGTCCACGGTGCCAACCGGCTAGCTTCAAACTCGTTGCTTGAGGTCGTCGTTTTCAGTAAACGAATTGTTGAAAGAACCCGGGAAATCGATAAAGTTGTCCCGATGCCTGGAGCTGTACAGACCGGCTGCTACACTTTTAGCAAGCGAAAAGGGGCAGAGAGTGTCCCCCAGCTTAACTTGCCGAATCTAGAATCGCTCCTCTGGGATAAGGTGGGCATTGTCCGTTCTGGCGAAGGACTGTCTGAGGCTGCAGATATCCTGGCTACTTGGCAAAAGCTATTGCCTCAGCCGACAGATCGGCCTTCCTACGAGTTAAATAACATGGTATTGACTGCTCGCCTGATGACTGAAGCAGCTCTGCTTCGTGAGGAGAGCCGAGGCGCTCATTTTCGTACTGACTTCCCTAAACCTTCGCCAGACTGGCAAAGGCATATCGTTTTCAAGATGAGATAAAACAAAGCCACACATCTTTCGACTCTTTACCGTCCTAATGGGAGTATGCGGTTTTTTAGTTCTGATTCAAAAGTAGCTTATTACAAAAATCTTGGCTTAGTTTACTCTGCCTCCGTTTATCGCTCTACTTACGCGTGATTTTGTGCAGGACATTCTCTACCTCACCGGTAACATAGATAGCTCCTGAGTCGGACACCTCCACATCGTTCATAACACCGAACGGATTCTTGGTTTCAGGGATAGGCATTAAGCCTATAGCTAAGTTCTTGACTATCGGCGTTTTTGCACCTGACGCCGCATCAATCTCAGAAAGCTGCCTCATCCCGGTCTCGACTACCAATATCTCAACTTTCGCTTAAACAACAATACATTTTGATGCAACCGGCCCCAAAGCCACCATCTTCTTCTCTCCGTTGATGAAATCAAATTTGGTGCCCCTACCTCTTAAGGATCCAGCAGATGGGCTTTCACCATACCAACGACTCGACAGTAGTTAATCTACCTTTTAAAGTGGATAGAGCATTGTGTATAATGCCATCTGGCATTGCTTGCCGGCTTGATTAGCCAATATCCACCACACTAGACTAGCACGGACACCAGTCCATCAACGGAGTAAATTAATCTAGGAGGTTGTTATGGAGAGGAAAGTTCATGATGTGGATGTGCTTATAAAGAGCGGTCCTTATTCCCATGTTGTAGAAGCAGGCGGATTTCTTTTTGTTTCCGGTATAGTCCCTATAGACCTTGAAAAGCAATTGATGATAACTGACGATATAAAGAAGGCGACCGAGCTCGTTCTGAATAATATTAAGAAGGTATTGGAGTCGGTAGGCAGCAGTCTCGATAAAGTTGCTAAAGTCACTGTTTTCCTACGAGATATGGCTGATTTCAACAGTATGAATGAGGTCTATAGAACCTTTTTCCCCGAAAATCCTCCAGCACGTTCATGTGTGGCAGTAAAAGAAGTCCCCGGCAATTTCCCGCTGGAGATCGAAGTCATCGCAATAAAATAAAAGACCATTCATAGATAGAGGGTTGGCTGCAAAAGAAGGGATTTCGGAGGTATCACCTATGAGTTTCGTTAAGAGTTTGAACTGTATAGATTGTGGCAAAGAACACTCACCAGAGGATTTCATTGCTGCTTGTGCAGAGTGTGGCCAGAAGGGGTTAGGTTTTGGCCTCCTCGACCCAGTTTACGATTACAGCAAGATCGGAGAGAAAGTAAACAGGGATATTCTAGAGGAGAGAAAACCGTCTGTTTGGAAATATAAGGAATTTCTGCCCATCTCAGACAAATCAAAAATAGTTTCGTTGAAAGAAGGTGGAACACCTCTGATTAAATGTGAGACTCTGGCACGTGAAAACGGGATTAAGAATTTATATGTAAAGAACGAAACTATGAACCCAACTTTTAGCTTTAAAGACCGTGCCTTTACAGTTATTATCTCGAGGGCTCTTGAGAGTGGCGCCAAGACTGTAGCGGCCGTCTCAGATGGCAATGCTGGTGCCTCAGCAGCAGCATTCAGTGCCAAAGCTGGAATTGCTTGCTATATCTTCACCCCAGCATTTGCTGTCCAGTCTAAGATAGTACAGATGAGCATGTATGGGGCGAGAGTATTTTCAGTAAGAGGCTCTCTCATCGCTGCGGGGATGCTGGTCTTAGAGGCATGCATTAAGTACGGGTGGTTTAATATAACCACAGCTAAGGTTCTCAATCCTTACCAAACCGAAGGACATAAGACTCTGGCTTACGAAATTTGTGAACAACTTGGTTGGCAAGCTCCAGACTGGGTGATTATTCCTGTTGCCAGTGGTGATAGCCTGGGCGCCATATGGAAAGGGTTCAAGGAATTTCACACACTGGGTTTCATCAAGAGTCTTCCGCATATGGTTGGTGTTCAAGGGGAAGGTGCTGCACCAGTAGTTAAAGCTTTTGAGGAGAGGAAGCAGTTTTACGAAATAGAGGAGTTTGAACCTGAAACTATTGCAGATGCTCTATGTATAGGCATGGTTCTTGGGTCATGGCCACTAAATACGCTTAAAGAATCGAACGGCTACGCAGTAGCAGTCTCAGATAAGGAAATCCTGGAAGCACAAAAATTCTTGGCAGCCAAAGAGGGCATATTTGTTGAGCCTTCTTCGGCCACTACTATTGCCGGGTTTAAAAGGCTTCTGGGTAAAGGAGTTATAAGTAGAAACGAGTCCGTGGTTTGTGTGACTACCGGGTCAGGTCTTAAAGTTCTGGAGGTGGCTGCACAGGTATGTGCAAAACCAGTCCAGATCGAGCCAAATATGAGCGAGTTGGAAAAGGTTCTTTCTAAGTAGAGGCACTTTTTTCACGCTGTTGGTATGTGTTACTTGATAAGTGGTGTGTCGATTAGGTGATAATTAAAAGGAGGAATTTATGGCCGTAGAAGCTAAAGGCTGCAAGGAGCTATTCAATGAGGTTATAGAAGCTGGGCTATGTGCTCTATGTGGTGCCTGTACTGGCAGTTGTCCTTACCTTGTCTATTATAAAGGCAGGATAGCACTGCTAGATAACTGCACCCTTTCTGATGGGCAGTGCTACAAATATTGCCCGCGGACGTATATAGATATGGACAGGATTAGCCAACAAGTTTTCGGAATGCCCTATAGCGAGGATGAGATGGGTACTACTACAGAAGTGTTTATGGCAAGGACGACAGATACGCGCATCAGAAAAGTGGCTCAATACGGTGGAGTGGTGACCACGCTACTGTCACTTGCGCTAACAGAGGGACTGATCGACAACATAGTTCTGGCAAAGACTTCCGATGACAAGACTGCCAATCCGGTTCTAGCTCAGAGTGAGAAGGAGATGCTCCAATGTGCCGGCTCTAACTACATGGCTTGCCCCGTGTTGATGACGTATAATCAAATTCCCAAAGATGACGGCAGCAAGCTTGGGATAGTTGGCATACCATGTCAGGTTTTAGCTGTGGCCAAGATGAAGCAAGCCCCACCGGTCAATAGAGTCAGTATAGGTAATGTTAAGTTAGTTATTGGACTATTCTGTACCTGGGCTTTATCCCCCAATAAATTTCATCGATTCTTGAAAGAAAAGCTCGACCTATCGAAAGTTAAAAAGTTTGATATACCACCACCGCCAGCCAACAGGTTTGATGTATATACCACATCAGACGAAATTTCATTACCATTAGATGAAATCAGGCAATTTACTATGCCAACCTGTGCCTACTGCCTAGATATGACCTCGGAATTCGCTGATATCTCTGTCGGCTCGGTGGAGGGGATTGAAGGCTGGAATACGGTCATTGTCCGCACCAATGTTGGTGCTAAGCTTGTGAAAACAGCTAAAGCTAAAAAGAAGCTCGAAGTTGATAAGCTGCCTTCCGAAAACCTAGCCCACTTGAAAGAAGCTGCCCTACTCAAGAGGAAGCGAGCACTGAAAGAGCTAGCAAAAAGGAGCGGCGACGAAAAGAACCTTCTTTATGTCGGTTTATCACCGAATTTGGCTAAGAAGTTACTGGCGTAGAAGTGGATAGTAAATCAAGGAGGTAAGTTATGGCGAATATTGAAATAGATGCACCTGGCACCAGACAGCTCTTCATCGGTAATGAAGCTATTGCCCGTGGGGCGCTGGAAGCAGGAATTGGATTTGCTGCTGCTTACCCAGGAACTCCATCCTCAGAGATCATAGGTAGTCTGGCACAGATAGCTAATGAGATGGGCATCTATGCGGAATGGTCTGTAAATGAAAAAGTGGCCATGGAAGCTGCCACCGGCGCTTCTTTTGCTGGCATTCGGGCACTTGCTGCCATGAAGCAGAATGGGGTAAATGTAGTTTCTGATTTTCTGGCAAATCTGGTTATGAGTGGTATCGGTAAGGGAGGGTTGGTCTTAGTGAGCTGTGATGACCCATCGGCTATATCCAGCTCCAACGAGCAAGATACTCGGCCCATAGCTAAATGGCTGGATATTCCGCTGGTAGAGCCAGGCGATTTTCAGGAAGCCAAAGACATGACAAAATGGCTCTTTGACCTTTCTGAAGAGATAAGCACACTATGCATGTTGCGTAGCGTAACTCGTATTGCTCACGCCAGAGGCAATGTGAAACTAGGCGAACTGCCAAAAAAGGAACAACGCGCATATTTCGAACAAATACACGATTTAAGAAATTTACTGCCCACTAGCTTTATGCCGATTCCAAGTCCACTTCGACATTTCTTCTTGCATATGAAGATGGACAGAACACGGGAGAAGTTCGAAGCATCGCCGTTTAATCGGTATTTGGGGCCAGATAAGGCGGATTTACTGATTGTGACTTGTGGGAGCTGCTGGCTCTATTCTCAGGATGCAATAAAAGCATTGAAGCTGGAGGATAAGGTTGGCATTTTGAAACTTGGTACCCTCTGGCCTCTACCTGAAAAATTTGTGGAGAGCCACCTGAGAAAATCGCAAAAAGTCCTGTTTGTGGAGGAGATCGACCCATTTCTGGAGCGGAGCGTTATGGAATTTGTCGCTAGCCTGCCATCCATCAGCCCTCATCCCACCTTCTATGGCAAGCGCTCAGGGCATATAAATGCCTATGGAGAGTTAAACCCAGATTTGGTTATTAAAGCCATATCCAACATATTAGGCCTAACCTACCAACCTCGTGATGCTGAATACAGTGGCAAAGCCGAAACCGTTGCTAAAAGCTCTGTTCCTGAAAGAAGCATGACTTTCTGTGCTGGCTGTCCTCATCGTGCTACATTCTGGGCAATCAAGAACGCGCTTAAACTGGATGGACGCGATGGCGTTGTTACAGGCGATATCGGCTGTTATTCCATGGCATTAGGGCCTGCCGGCTTCTTCCAGGTCAGGACGATGCATTGCATGGGAGGAGGAACTGGAGTGGCTAATGGGCTGGGAAAACTGGGACAGTTTGGCTTCAACCAGCCAGTTCTTGCTGTTGTTGGTGACTCTACCTTCTACCATGCCACCATCCCGGCACTGATAAATGGCATTTACAATCAGTCAGACTTTATCCTTGTTATCTTAGATAACAGCGCCACAGCTATGACTGGCTTCCAGCCTCACCCCGGGACCGGTATGACAGCTATGGGGGAACCGACAAAGGTGGTAAGCATGGAAGCCCTGTGCCGCTCTTTAGGCGCACGGGTCGAGGTCTGTGACCCCTTCGACTTAAAGAATACTACTGTTACACTGCTGGATATGATGGCTGAGGGTGGTGGTGCCAAGGTGGCTATAGTGCGGCGCCAGTGTGAACTGGTGAGGGGCAAAAAGGAAAAGCCCCCATATAAGGTGCGGATAGATACTGAAAAATGTATAGGAGAAGCCTGTGGCTGCGACAGATTATGTACCAGAGTATTTCTCTGCCCGGGGCTGATATGGGATAAGAAAGCTGGCAAATCGAAGATAGATGAGGTTATCTGTACTGGATGTGGTGTATGTACGGATATATGTCCCCAGGGGGCTATCATAAAGGAGGCAGCATGACCACAAAACAATTACCAAAAGACCCGCTTAACTTGATTATCACCGGCGTTGGCGGACAAGGAAATGTGATGATATCACTGATAATAGGCAATGCACTAGTAAGAGAAGGCTACTTTGTAACTGTTGGTGAGACTTATGGAGCATCCCAGCGTGGCGGGCCTGTAATGAGCCACTTGAGAATCTCGAAAGAGACTCAATATAGCCCGTTCATTCCTGATGGCTGCGCCGATATTATACTTGGTATGGAACCAGTGGAAACATTACGAATGTTAGGCCGTTACGGCAACCCGAATGTCATCACTATAATCAACCCCAGGCCGATATACTCGATAGATGTTACTGGGGGGCAGGCTGAGTATCCGGACCTGGATAAGCTGATTGAAACTGTGAAGGAACTATCGGCTAAAACATGGGTTATCAAGGCTACTGAGGAGGCGCAGAAAATGGGCAGCCCTATGTTTGCCAATGCAATTCTCGTCGGCGCTGTTATCGGCTCTGGCGTTCTACCACTGGACAAAAAGTCGGTAGAACCTGTGTTGCGTGAGACTTTCCCTAAGGAAATTGAGGCTAATTTGGCAGCTTTCAATAAGGGTATTGAACTTGCAAAGCACTAGGATAATCACACTGATACCTCCCATCAGCTTGAACTTATAAACCGGGAGGGATTTGAAGATAGAAGGTGACTTACTATGCTTGAATGGATAGAGATTACTGACGAACTGGGTCCTGAGAAAATTGTCCATGTTTATGACCCTATTACTGGTATGAAAGGTGTGATTGTTGTTGACACCACATCGTTGGGCGGGGCAGCGGGTGGTACCCGTATGCTCCCGGACATAACTTCGGAAGAAATATTCTGGCTTGCCAGAGCGATGACACACAAGTTTGCTATTCTCGATATGCCGATAGGCGGCGCCAAAGCAGGTTTATGGGCGGATCCCAGCATACACGGTGCACAACGAGAAGCGATTATGAAGGCTTTCGGTAGCGCGGTCAAGGGACTAATCGCCGAGGCGATAACCTTAGGGCCTGATATGGGCACTGATGCCAAGGATGTGGCCACTATTTATGAAGGCGCTGGGATTCCTTCCAGATATAGTGGTTTGTCGCTGCAGGACAAGGATGGCGAACCACTCGAGGATCATGCGACCGGTTATGGAGTGGTGGTATCAGCCAAGGCAGCTTGCGAGTTCGCTGGCGTTGAGCTCAAAGGAGCCACGGTAGCTATTGAGGGCTTTGGCAAGGTGGGAGGTGGCGTGGCGCGCTACATGAATGAGGCAGGTGCCAAGGTAGTGGCAATATCAACCATACACGGCACAGTATATAACAAGGGAGGGCTGGATATTAAGAAACTTCTAATTGCACGAAGAAAATCTGGAGACAAGGCTGTGCAAGAATATAAAGATGCTCAACACATTGATAAGGGGGCCATTTACTTCTTGCCGGTTGATATTCTTGTGCCTGGGGCACGCCCCTATGTTTTAGATAAAGGCAATGCAAATCAGGTTCAAGCTAAAATTATCTCCAGCATCGCCAATATACCTATCACTGATGAAGCAGAGGAGTTACTGTTTAAGCGAGGAATATATTCGGTCCCCGACTTTATTTCAAATGCCGGAGGAGTTGTGCTCGGTGTAGTTGATGTCCTTGGAGGCACAGCTGATGATGTCTTCAAGGCATTGAGGGGACTCTTGGGACCATTAACTCAAGATATACTAGGCGAAGCACGTAAGGCGGGAGTTAATCCCCGCAGCCTAGCAGTGATGAGAACCAGGGAAAAGGTATTAAAGACTAGGACAGGGAAGGAAGCGATACCCCCATTCGAGGAATTGTTTAAAATCGCCAGACAACGACTCAAGATATAACTCAAACTATTAGGGCTTGTCAGCGGTACTATTTCGATTTCTATCCCAATCTGATCTACAGCAGTATTTCTCCTTCTCAAGGCCTTTCCGGTTTAAAGAAAGAACTTAACCAATTTTAGGCAGCTTTCTCGTCATATCCACCTCAGAAATCACTATTCTCCGCTCGCAAAAACTTTTAAAGAATTGCTCAATTTTTTCGTTCCAGGGACTTGACAAACAGCTAAAATTTGTGTACACTTGTTTGTAGAACGTTAGTTTGTAGAACCTTGGTTTCTAAAACATATGTTTAAGCATGAGGATATCAGATGAGAAAGCCAGGTGTAAGTGAAACAAGGCAGCGCATACTAAAGTTTATCCGGGATTTTGTTGACGATAGAGGTTATGCGCCGACGGTCAGGGACATCTTGAAGGGATGCAATATAAGTTCGACTGCAGTTGTCCAGCACCACCTGAATATACTCGAGAGAGAAGGTTACATTCATAGAGACCCAGAGGTTTTCAGGAGCATACAACTCCTTGATCGAAAGAATGTTGTTCGAGTACCGCTATTAGGCAACATTGCTGCAGGCTCACCAATCCCTGTGCCAAGTTCGGAGACATGGAGGAATGAGGCTGCAGAAATGTTAGAGCTAACCGAGGATTTTACTCAGGAAAAGGAGGTTTACGCCTTAAGGGTGAAGGGATTTTCGATGACAGATGCCCTCATTGATGATGGCGACATTGTTTTGATGGAACCGGCGAGCACTGCTGACGATGGGGATATGGTTGCTGTCTGGCTGAAAGACAAGCAGGAAGTGACTCTGAAGAGACTTTTTCGAGAGCAACAAGGGATTCGCCTTCAACCAGCTAATGCTCAAATGGAGCCGTTATACATAAATCCTAAAGACGCAGAGATTCAGGGAAAGGTTATTGGGGTTATCAGAAAGCTATGACAGGAGAAGCGAGGTTTTTGAATAATGAAAGGCAAGATTTTCAACTTTATCCAAATAAAAATATCGTCGGAGGTTAGAGATGGCTAAACTGCTTGAAAGACCAGAAGAGTTAAAGGTAACCGCTAATATCGAAGGTACGCCTTTAACTATTACCAGAAACGGTAAGGCAGAGCGTGTGACCCGAATATATCAGCGGTGGCATGTATCGGAGCAGTTCTGCGAGCAAGAGCTTTCAAAGAATTACTTTAGAGTCAGGACAAGTAAAGGCCTTATTTACGACATTTACCGGGATACCGCATCCAATTCGTGGTATCTGGGCCGGATTTGCGATTAGAATTTTGAATTTGTGAACAAACGGTCACACACTCGTAAACTAGAATTTGATACCGTTGATTAAAGGGAGGAGGATTATTCAATGATGCAGGTAGTAAAAGATACAAGACAATGTTCCAGATGCGGCTGTATTGCATTACCCGATGCTACTAAATGCCCTAAATGTGGCGCAGCCTACAATAGCAATGGGGCAAAGGATGCAGTTGATGCCATCAGTTATCTTTCCAGTCCGATTGTAGAAGATGCCGACGCTAAAGTGGTGCGAGCATACTACCAGCTCACCTGTGGTCGTCATGGCAAGATACATGTTAAAGCCACTGTAATCAGCTCTCCTATCAAATGTCCCTTTTGCAAGTAGACGCGGGTACAGAAATGGGAAAAAATCGAATAACTATTAAAGGCTAGAAGCAGACTATTCTAATTGGGCATCAAGCAATATCTGCATTAAGTGAACGTCTAAAAGTTTGCCAAATTTGTGGCCTACCTCTCTCATAGTCCCAATGTGCCTAAAACCCAATGCCCTACAAAGATTAAGGCTCGTGTCATTGTCTTCGGTTATTCTGGCAATAATCGTGTGAAAGCCTGATTTCTTGGCTTCCTGTAATAAGACTGTTAAAAGTGCTTTTCCAAAACCCTCTCCTTGATATTCTTTTTCAATATATAGTGAACATTCAGCGGTATCAGAGTATGCACATCGGTCAGACCATTTAGTTAATGATGCCCACCCGATAACTCCATTTCTGACTGTAGCGACAAGAATTGGATATCTGGAATTATGATTTGAAAACCATTCGGTCTGTTCCTCTTTAGTTTTAGGCTCGGTATCGAATGTGGCGACAGTATTCAGTATAGCCTCATTGTAAATATGAGTAATGGCGTCCAGGTCTTCAATTGTTGCTTGTCTAATCAGTAACATACACGCCTTCGAATCGTATGTCGAATTGATTTACAGATGGATGCAGGGAGGCTTTTATTACGTTGTGGGCTACACCTTTGAGAATAATAATGAAACATTTATGGTCGGGGTGAGAGGATTTGAACCTCCGACCTCATGGTCCCAAACCATGCG
>JBBISW010000022.1:0-19736 GCA_037441105.1 Chloroflexota bacterium | reverse complement strand
ATTACAGTGAACTTGGCCTGCTGGCCATCTATATTCACGGTGTAGGTACCAGGCTCAGATTTAGAAACGACGAAGCTCACTGGAACTGCTGAATGCCCATCAACCGTACCCATCTTAATCCCCTCCACCTTGCCATTTATCTTCAGGGTGGCAGTATAGCCGCTAGGCAAATCACCATCGTTAGCTATGTTAGCTGAGATGGTAACCGGCTGCCCCACAGTAACCGTGTCCGGAGAGCATTTGAGATACTTCACGCATAGAATCGCCGGGCTGAGCTGTGGTGGTTTGGGCATGGGTGGCGACGGTCGTGGCCGCTCAGGTGTTGGTGGTGCAGGCTGGGGTGGAGGTGGAGGTGGGGGCGTGGGTGTAGGTGTACATGTAGTGCGTTCTGGCCCACATGGATCGTCTGGTAATTCGGAAGCCTCGCTTTGCTGTGTGGTGAAAGTCCAAACGTAAGGTTGTAACAGCGGATTACCAATTATGTCGGTAATAGCTGTGTTCAAGGTAGCGGTATACTGATGGTTGTAATCTAGACAAAATTCGGGAGTAAAGGTGGCAGTATAAGTGTCTCTATCATACGTCACCATTCCCTCGACTGTGCTACCAGCTAAGCTGAAACTTATATCGTTTATCGTGGACTCGTTCATGTGTTCGCTGAATGTAGCTGTCACTAGTGCATCGACAGGCATGTTGGTAGAACCGTCAGCAGGTCTTGGTGTCTGGCACCAAATTTCTATGGGACAGTCTGTTGGTGTAGGGGTGTACCAAGTCATAACTTTGGGCGCACAGGCTGGACCGGCGATGTCACTAATCAGCAGTGTCCCTGAGTCGCAAGTACCGAAATAGACAATCTCCAGAACTCTTGAAACAGGAAGCGGGCAGTTTAGCTTGAGAACTACGTTGTCATCCACTCGGAAAAGACCGACGTCTGAGCCAGCCCCCGCGTCATCTGTGCTGATATATACGCGGCGTAGGGTGGCTGTTTGACCTGAGAAGTTAGATGGAGGCTCAAGGTCCACCGTAACAATTTGAGCTGCACCTGGCGAAGCATTTAGTGGTGAAACTGGGCTTTTGACCTCTATACCCGGTACGAGGAACACCCACACAACAATAGTGTTCGCCAGAATGTTGCGCAAGGCAATATTGTAGTAGGTAGCATCAGAGGTAGAAAAAGCTACTGCTAGTGCCGCGTCCATACTATACAGCGGAGAGAACCTAAGAGCCACAATGTCAGCATTGGCAACCGGAGCGTTCAATTGGAGTATCCAGCCAGCACCACTGGGCACCTGTAACACCCAGATACGGAAAGCGCCAGGAACTCCAGTTCGCATACCAACAGCTATATCATGATTTGTCCCCAAGTACTTTGGTGAGATGGCAACGGCTCCAACAGAGTTGGCTACGCCCCCCCCGGTTGCCCCGACCAAGTTTGTGCATACCCAGCTAACACCACCATCTTGTGTCACCCATACCTCAACTGGACCATTAGTGACATTGTCTGAAGTGACCACAGCCCAAAATCTAAGGTCATCTGGAGCCACAGCATCATACCAAATGACTTGATTAGCCTGTGGTACGCCTGCCAGAGTCATAGCACTTCGCAGATTGGAATTGGGCACGCTGCATTGATTGGTTATATTTAACGGCACAGTACTTTGGTCGGTAAGCCTTAATGCTAGTGCAACATCGACGGTTCCTATCAAAGCAGCAAACATCGATGCCAGCACTATGAACATAACAGTGATTCTTGGGAAGTTTGCGATGGTTCCTCTTCGTCGCATATCAGCACCTCCTACGAAGCCTATTATTTGCGGAAAACCTGAATGGTTTATCAAGTAGCCAGCTTATCAGCCTCGATTATACATCCACCCAAACCGAAATGGAATACCTTTCAGCTCAAAAAATTAGATTTTTGAAAATTTCCAGTGAATATTAACTTTTTCTATATTCACAAGTTCATGAAAACAAGGGAGGATGCTATAGCTGGTCATGTTATTTGTATTATGCCGATGCAGCTGCCTGGGTCGCAGGATAAGCAAGCATAGCCTGTCTCAGTCCAATGTGTCACCACATACTATTTTCTGTATGCCACGTATATATCTGCCTCTATCATTTTGCCGTCTTTGAAGAAATGGTGAGTGAAATAGAGGTTACCCTCGCTATCAAGCGATGGTTCGGCGGCGAACTGAGATACTATAAAACGGCGAGTGTATTAAAAACCAGTTTAGCCTTGCCACCTGAAGCTAGCATGTATCACCTTCTTTGTTCACAGATTTGTAGTTGAACACTGCGTTCTAGCAATTTGTATATTTTGTAAGCTATTTATAATATAATCTTCTGGCTGATAAAACAATTAAAGGCGATTGAGATTGCTTAACTTGTCATTGCGAGGAGTGGCAGCGATGTGGCAATCCCGGCGGGGTGGAGAAATATGAGATTCTTCCCGATAAGTCCCGATTTTATCGGGATGAATCGGGAGCAGAATGACAGAAAAGGTGAAGTGCTCCCTCAGAATGACGTAAAGCGAAGGGCTGGCAACGGGTTCCCAAAAAATCTCCGATTTTTTGGGAAAAGTGACAGAAAGGAGTTACTCAACGGTCTCATCACTTTAGAAATCAACCAAGGGAGTTGAAGAAATGGACGTCATCGAGGCAATTAAGGCAAGATATAGTGTGCGGGCTTACAAGCCCGAGCCTGTTCCAAAAGAAGTCCTTACCGAGCTTATGCAGGCAGCGCTTCGAGCCCCTTCGTGGGCAAACACCCAGAGCTGGGAGGTCGCCATCGTCGGCGGTGAGGTCATGCTAGAACTGAAGCAAATCCTCGGAGACAAGGCAGCAGCTCAGGAGGAAAGATACCCGGATATCCCCCGACCGGAATGGCCGTCACCATATCAGGAGTGGCGCCGAGAGCTGGGGAACCAAATCTACCAGCTAATGGGCATAGGCCGTAATGACACGGAGAAGCAATTGCAGTGGTTTGTCCACATGTATCGCTTTTTCGATGCGCCTAACGCCATCATCGTCTACACCGACAGGGGACTTAGCGAATGGGCACTGTTGAATATAGGCCTGATTGTCCAGACCATAGCCCTAGCTGCCCTAAATTATGGGTTGGGGACGACAATCCTGGCCTCCAGCGTTAGCTATCCCGATGAGATAAGGCGCCTGCTGAACATTCCCAATACCAAACAACTGGTGCTGGCTATCGCTATCGGCTATCCAGATTTGGAGGCCAAAGTGAACAAGTTCCGCAGCAACCGTGTACCCATTGACTCGGTGGTCACCTGGCACGGCTTTTGAGGCGAGGTGAAACTATTGTGAAAGGCGGAAAGGTCTACCTGATGGGCGCCGGGCCGGGTGACCCCGGTCTTATTACGGTGAAGGGGCTGGAACACCTCCGGAAAGCTGACATAGTCATCTATGACCGGCTGATTGATGATAGCCTGCTTGATGCGGCACCTGCTGAGGCTGAAAAGATATATGTGGGCAAGGGGCGAGGTTGCCATGCTCTGGAACAGAAGGAGATAAACCTGCTGATGGTGAGCAAAGCACGGGAGGGCAAAATAGTGGTCAGGCTGAAAGGCGGCGACCCTTTCGTTCTGGGGCGAGGTGGCGAGGAGGCAGAAGTCCTGGCTGCTAACAACATTCCCTTCGAGGTGGTGCCGGGAGTATCCTCAGCCTATGCTGTCCCAGCTTACGCCGGTATCCCGGTGACCCATCGCCGCCTGGCTTCCTCATTTACCGTCATCACCGGACATGAAGACCCGGAGAAAGATAAGTCAGCCATTGCCTGGGACAAGATAAGCACTGGCAGCGACACCTTGATTTTTCTTATGGGAATGGGGAATCTGGCACAGATAGTAAACCGACTAATAGAAAACGGCAGGCCACCATCAACCCCGGTAGCGGTGATAAGTCAGGGCGCCAGCCTAAAGCAGCGGACTCTAGTCGGCACGCTAGAAGACATCGTCAGCCGAGCCAAGAAAGAAGGCTTTGAGCCACCGGCAGTAATCGTGGTCGGTGAAGTAGTGAAGCTCAGAGAGCAGCTCCGCTGGTTCGACAACCTGCCTCTTTTCGGTAAACGCATCCTGGTGACCAGAGCCGAACACCAGGCTAATGAACTGAGCCGTCTTCTCTTAGAACGCGGAGCTATGCCCATCGAAATGCCGGTTATAAAGATTTGCCCGCTATCTTCCTGGAAAGAGCTCGACAAAGCTATCCTGAATCTGAAGAGCTACCACTGGGTAGTCTTTACCAGCGTTAATGCCGTGGAGACGTTCTTCAAAAGACTATATTCTCTGAAACACGATGCCCGATGGCTCATTGGTATCAAAATCGGGGCCATCGGCCCAGCCACAGCTAAAGCCCTTAGGGAAAAAGGCATCTATCCCGATTACGTACCAAAAATATACACCACCCAGGGTTTCCTTGCTGAACTCAAAAAGGCGGACATTGCCGGATGTCGAGTTCTTCTACCCCGTGCCAATATAGCTGGCAACGAATTGACTGACGGACTTATCAAGCTCGGAGCTACAGTTAAGCAGATAACCACCTACAAAACTGCCACCTCGACCAGGGGCGTCTCACAAGGGAAAAGAATGCTTTTGAGAGGCGGAATTGACGTCATCACCTTCACCAGCGCCTCGACAGTGAATAGTCTGTTGGCTATACTGGGTCAGGAATGGGAGGCCATAGAACGAGCCAGAATAGCTTGCATCGGCCCGAACACAGCCGCGGCTCTTACTCACAAAGGATTAAAAGCTGACATTGTGGCTACGGAACACACCATACCCCGGCTGGTGGAGGCCATAGAGCAATATTTCAATGAAAGATTACAGCGATAGGGACAGGGATCCGTTGACTGGCAAGATAATTGCGGCTTGTTATCAGGTTCATAATGAACTTGGCCCGGGGTTTGTGGAGCGGATATATCTATCAGCACTCAAGGTTGCCATGAAGAAGTTAGAGCTAAATTATGAAGAAGAAAAAGAGTTCGGGGTTTCGTTTCAGGGAGAGAAAATCGGCAAATTCAGGACTGACCTCGTTGTCGAAGACCAAGTAATTGTGGAATTAAAGGCACTTGAAGGTAAAATGCCCAAAATCTTCGAATCACAGGTTATTTCTTACTTAAAGGCTTCCGATTTGAATGTCGGACTGCTTGTCAACCTCGGCAACAGGAGCTGTGAAGTTCGGCGATTAATGAATCGCCATCATAATCGCCGTAATCTATAATAATCGCTGTAATCAAGGAGCACGCAATGAGTAGTTATCCACAATCACGGTTGCGGCGACTCCGCCGCAGCGAAGCACTGCGGGCACTGGTTCGAGAGACCAGGGTTGAGGTTGGACACCTGATTTATCCCCTCTTTGTCGTGGAGGGCAACAAAGTAAAGCAGGAAATAAGCTCAATGCCCGGTATCTGTCGCTACTCTCCTGACCTGCTGCCTAGAGAAGTTGAGGACATTGCCAAGCTGGGCATTCCAGCAGTGATACTCTTCGGCATACCCCGAAAGAAAGACGAAATCGGCTCCTCAGCCTATCACCCCAAGGGCGTCATCCAGCAGGCGATACGCACCATCAAAAAGACAACGCCCGACTTGTTGGTGGTCACTGACGTCTGCCTCTGTGAATACACCAGCCACGGTCACTGCGGTTTTGTAGTGGACGGCTACGTGGACAACGACAAAACCCTGGAACTGCTGGCAAAAACAGCTTTATCTCATGCTGAAGCTGGCGCTGATATTGTAGCCCCATCAGATATGATGGACGGCAGGGTGAAAGCAATCCGGCAGATACTGGATAAAAATGTCTTCCAGAATATTCCCATTCTTGCCTATGCAGCAAAATATGCCTCTGCCTTCTACGGGCCTTTCCGCGAAGCTGCTGAGTCAGCACCACAGTTCGGCGACCGCCGCTCATATCAGATGGACCCACCCAACTGGCGGGAAGCTCTGCGGGAGATAGAGCAGGATATCACTGAGGGCGCGGATATAGTCATGGTGAAACCAGCCCTGCCCTACCTGGATGTGATACGCAAGGTGCATGACACCTTCAACCATCCACTGGCCGCTTACAGCGTTAGCGGAGAATACGCTATGGCGAAAGCAGCAGCACAGCAAGGCTGGCTGGACGAGAGAGGAATAGTTCTGGAAATGCTCACCGCCATCAAGAGGGCCGGGGCAAATATCATAATAACCTATTACGCCAAAGAAGCAGCCCGGTGGCTGTAAAGCTTGTCACCCTGAACGAAGTGAAAGGTCTAGATTCTTCAAGGAGTCTACTCAGAGCTGTATGAGATTCTTCTCCCGATAAATCGGGATCAGAATGACAGGAGGAAGGGCTCAGGATGTAAGGTGGCATTTGGTAGATGAGTTCTGATATGAAGCAATTCAGCCGTTCTGAACGACTTTTTAGAGAAGCACAACGCTACTTGCCCGGAGGCGTCAATAGCCCGGTGCGCGCTTTCAAGGCAGTTGGCGGCACTCCGCTGTTTATCAAACGAGGGCAAGGCTCCAAAATTTACGATGAGGATGGCAACGAATTCATAGATTACGTGTGCTCCTGGGGTCCGCTGATTTTAGGACATTCTCACCCCCAGGTAGTAAAAGCCATCAAGAAAGCGGCGGAGCGCGGTTCAAGCTTTGGCGCTCCAACAGAACTGGAGACAACACTAGCAAGAATGGTGTGTGAGGCTATGCCTTCTATGGAGATGGTGCGTTTTGTTAACTCGGGTACAGAAGCCACAATGAGCGCTATCCGCCTGGCCCGAGCCTTTACTGGCAGAAACAAGCTAGTGAAGTTCGCCGGCTGCTACCACGGTCACTCAGATGGGTTATTGACCGAAGCGGGGTCGGGGATGGCTACACTGGGCATACCCAGCTCCCCAGGCGTGCCTGCTACAGTGACCTCCGATACCCTGGTCACCCCCTACAACAACCTTAAGGCGGTAGAGCAACTTTTCAATAACTTCACCTCAGAAATCGCTGCTGTAATAATTGAGCCGATAGCTGGCAACATGGGTATAGTGCTGCCGAAGCCTGGCTTTCTGGAGCATCTCCGTGGTTTAACTCGTGAATACGGAGCGCTGCTCATCTTCGACGAGGTCATAACCGGCTTTCGAGTGGCTTATAGCGGTGCCCAAGAGATATATGGCATAACGCCAGACCTGACATGCCTGGGGAAAATAATAGGTGGCGGGTTACCTATAGGGGCTTACGGTGGCAGAAAGGACATCATGGAAATGGTAGCACCATTGGGGCCAGTGTATCAGGCCGGGACTCTGGCTGGAAATCCTGTGGCCATGACCGCTGGCGTCGAAACCCTCAACATTTTGAGCCAATCTAAAGTTTATGACCAGCTTGAGAGAAAGTCATCTCTTCTCGAAAAAGGCATTATCCAAGCTGCAAGCAAAGCCAAGATAGGCATACAACTCCCCCGTGTAGGCTCGATGTTCACCATCTTCTTCACCAAAGAACCGGTCACCGACTATGAAACTGCGGCTAATGCAGATACCGAGCTTTATACCAGATTCTTCCATCAGATGTTGTCTCACGGCGTATATTTGCCGCCTTCGCAGTTCGAAGCTGCCTTTGTCTCTCTGGCCCATGGTGATGAGGATATTCAAGCTACCGTTGACACCGCCAGCAAGGCCTTCAATTCCCTGTTGTAGGAGCTATGAAAACGGACGGCGGCAACCGATATTTACAACTCTGCAGGCTAACAGTATAATTGTCGACTGTCGACTTTTAAATCACAATCATTGGCATCCCAAGGATAAACAATGAGTCGAAAAGTAAGCATAGTAGCTGTTGCCCAAACTGAATATGAAAAGGCAAAACCTGCCTGGCGCGAGGCTGAGATTACCTATCAGGTAGTAGAAAAGCTATTACAGGAGACCGGGCTTAGCTTCGCCGAAGACGGCACCGGCATAGATGCTACGGTTACCTGCAGCTCCGACCACTGGGACGGCAGAACCCTGTCTAATATCCCCCACGGAGAGGTGGCCGGCTCTCATCTACGAGCCGAAGAAAAAGTAAGCTCCGACGGAATCAACGCCGTTATCTACGCCTACCTCCAGATCCTTTCCGGACACTATGACACTGTCCTGGTAGTAGCCACCTGTAAAGAATCGCAGACAGTGGGATACATCATAGAGAACTTTGCCTTCGACCCTGCCTACCAGCAGAAGATCGGCCTTGATTTTCTGGCTGCTGCCGCCCTCCAAGCGAATCGCTATATTCACAAATACGGGATTACCCCGGAGCAGCGCGCTCGTGTAGTGGTCAAGAACCGAGGCAACGCCAAAAACAACCCTTACGCCCAGTTGAGAAAACCGGTATCAATCAAAGATGTGCTCAATTCGCCCGTATTAGCTCACCCCATAAAGTTACTGGAAGTCAAACCGGTTTCGGACGGCGCCTGTGGCTTAATCCTAGCCGTAGAAGAGAAAGCCAGAAAACTAACCAGGACACCGGTCTGGATAGCCGGCATGGGGCAATGTTACGAGAGCCATTATCTGGGAGATAGAGATTTGGCTGAATGTGATGCCCTGTCCCTAGCAGCAAAAGATGCCTATCGCCAAGCTGGAATAACCGACCCGCTGCGGCAGATAGACCTGGCTGAGATATCAGAATACTACTCCTATCAGGAGTTGCTCTGGAGCGAAGGCCTAGGATTTTGTCACAAGGGCAATGGCGGGAAACTGATTGAAAAAGGCGTCACCGAGCTGGGAGGCAACCTACCTGTAAATCCATCTGGCGGAGTACTGTCAGGAAATCCCATTCTGGTAGCTGGAACCGCCCGGGTTGCAGAAGTAGCCTTGCAGCTCATGGGAAAAGCCGGTGCCCGACAGGTCCCCAAAGCTAAGACAGGCCTTGCCCATGGCACTTATGGCCCGTGCGGGCAGCATCACGCAGTACTGTTATTGCGAGCCTGAGAGAGGTAATGAATGGCTAATAGAGTTGCAATCATCGGTGTCGGTCAGACCTATCATACGAGCAAACGCCCTGATGTGTGCATACCTGAATTATGCAATGAAGCGATAAGGGCTGCCCTGGAGGATGCGCAATTAACTATAAAAGACATCGATGCTGTGGTGATGGGAAATATGGAGCTTTTCGAGGGCAGGTATCATCAAGACCTGTGGCAGGCGGATTATGTCGGCGCCTATCACAAGTCCGGCTTCAGAGTCACCACAGGTGGCACCACTGGCGGCACTCTCGCCTGCACTGCCTTCTTCTGTGCAGCATCAGGGCTTTACGATGTTATCATGGCGGTCACTTTCGAGAAGCAAAGTGAGGGAGATAGCCGGGCCGGCCTCAAAACCGTCGCTGACCCTATATGGGACCGATGGATATCCACAGGAGCTATCGGTACCTTCGCTCGATTGGGTAGCTGGTACATGAAGACGTTCGGCGCCACCGAAGAGCATGCCGCTCTGGTCCGTTTAAAGGCAGATAGGAACGCTTGTCTGAACCCCCACGCCCATTTAAAACTGCACCTGAAGACGGTTGAAGATGTGCTTAAGTCTGAGATGCTGGTACCCCCGCTGAGAAGGCTCGACATGTGCCCAACTTCAGAAGGCGCCTGCGTCATAATAGTAGCCTCCGAGAAAAAGGCGAAAAAGTTGAGCCGAAAGCCGGTTTGGGTCAAAGATTGGGTCGAAGTCCACAATGAGACTCGCTACAACCGAGGCGACCCTGTTTCCTTAGAGAACCTGGAGAAGGCAGCACTGACAATATATAAACGGAACGGCATAACTAATCCGCGCCGCGATATCTCTATGGCTGAAATCTATGAGCCGGCTACCTGGGCAGAACTGGTCTGGTCAGAAGCTTTCCTTTTTTGTGAAAAAGGAGAGTCCTACAAGCTCATCGAGCGAGGTGTCACCGAGCGTGACGGCGAGTTCCCGGTCAATCCCTCCGGTGGCGTAATCGCCACTAATCCCATTGGGGCCACCGGGCTGATCAGAGTAGCTGAGGCTGCTTTGCAGCTTCGTGGCGATGCCGGGCCACATCAGGTCAGCCGTGAAGTCAAAAGAACCTTCACCACAGCCTGGGGCGGCAGCAGCTGGACAGTAGCGCATTTGCTCAGCAAATCTCTGGATTAAAGTGAGGAATAGTTTGGACAAAAAAGAGTCGCAGGAATATCTTGGTACTCCAAATTTAATGAACCTGCCGTTTAACTGGAGTGCCGGCCCCTATCTGGGCAGGTGGCTGGTTGAGCTAAGAGACAACGGCAAGCTCTGGGCTAGCCGCTGCCCCAAATGCCAGCGCCTGCTATTGCCGCCCAGAATCATCTGCGGAATATGCTACGTCAGAGCGCCAGAATGGCCTGATTGGGTTGAGCTCTCCGGGAAAGGGAAGTTAATAGAATGGGAAAAGGTCGAAGCGCCCCAGATGAACCCGAGTACCGGGAAAATAGAGCCAGAGCCTTATATTCACGGGAATATCTTGCTTGATGAAGGGGTGAGTTTCCAGCATTATCTCGAAGAGCAAGATGTGACCAAATTGGCGGAAAGGGCCAGGGTTGAGGTGGTATTGAAGCCCAAGCACGAACGTAAGGGACTGGTGACAGATATCCTTTATTTTAGGTTAGTAAAGGAGTAAAAGAATTGCGAGCAATTCCTCTCTGTCATTGTGGTTCATCCGTCCGTGTCATTCTGATCCCGATTTATTGGGAGAAGAATCTCATCATGTTTCCACCCCACCAAGATTGCCACGCTTCGCTCGCAATGACAACTAAATAAATAAGTGTAAAAGGTTCAATTAAATGGCTAAGAAAGAAACAACTGCACCACATGTAGTCCCGGGGCGACTTTATGTCCCTTATTTCAACTACTACGGGGCTCTCGGCAGCGAGTTCTATCGGCAACTCAGGGACAATAAAAAAATAATGGGGGTGAAGTGTCCTACTTGTCAAAAGGTTTACATGCCACCCCGTTCTGTCTGCGCCACATGCTTTAATAACCTGAGCCAACTAGTAGAGGTTTCGTCGAAGGGTATGCTTCTGACCTACACCGTTATCCACTATACTTACTCGCCGCGTTACCAACCGGCAGATGTTCCCTATGCCTGCGGCATAATCCAACTGGACGGAGCTGATACCGGACTGTGCCATCTACTGGGCGAGGTAGACCTTGACAGAATCACAATAGGGATGCAGTTAGAGGCTGTATTTAAGGACAAACGCGAGGGTAACATCCTCGATATCAAATATTTCAGACCTATTTAGTGCGAGCGCAATTGGACACAGGTAAGTCGCCAGCAGTGAATAAAATTGTTGCCACTGTATCTGAAGCAGTAGCTGATATATTTGATGGGGCTGTGGTGGGCATTGGAGGCTTCGGTGCTGCTGGCACTCCATATAGACTTATCCTCGCCCTAGCCGAGCGTAAGGTCAAAGAGCTCACCGTGGTGGCTACCAGCCCCAGGCAGTTCGGGTTTTTGATTCAGTCCGGCAGTGTCAGAAAGGCAATCACACCCTTTGCCCGATATGCTGACCCATCTGTCCCCAACCCTCTCCGTGAGCCATACCTGAAGGGTGAAATTGAAGTCGAAGTGCTACCCATAGGAAATCTTGTAGAGAGGCTGCGTGCAGCTGCTGCCGGCATACCCGCTTTCTATTGCCCAGTCGGTATTGACACAGTAGTAGCAGAAGGCAAGGAGAAACGAGCTTTCGGAGAACAAGAGTGCATTCTGGAACATGCTCTGCCCCTCGATTTCGCTCTCATCAAAGGCCACAAGGGCGACAGATTGGGGAATCTAATATATCGTATGACAGCCAGATGCCATAACCCTGTCATGGCGATGGCCGCCAGGGTAACCATCGCCGAGGTGGACGAGATAATAGAGGTGGGCGAGCTTAACCCAGAGGCTATCATTACTCCGGGCATCTTTGTCCACAAAGTGGTTAAGGCTGAGAAGCCACCTCTAGATTGGGTATACAAAGGCGTTGTACAGAAAGCACGCAAGACCTGAGCCAAGAATAAGTTCTGAACGGTTAACAATGGAAGGGCTAGCTAAAGACCTTATATGCTTGAGAGCGGCTAAAGAGCTGAAGCCGGGTATGTACGTCAACTTGGGCATAGGGTTGCCGACTCAGGTAGCCAATTTCACTCCCCAAGGAGTCATTCTCCATTCCGAAAATGGGGTGCTCGGCTTCGGGCCGATAGCCAGTGAAGAACAAATGGACTGGGAACTGGTCAATGCCGGGGCACAACCGATAACTTTGCTCCCGGGCATATCCTTCTTTCATTCCATAGATGCTTTCGTCATGATGCGCGGTCGGCATCTCGATGTGGCCATCCTGGGCACCTATCAAGTGTCCGAGACTGGCGACTTAGCCAACTGGCGCATGGAAGGGGAAGCGTTGGGTGCCATAGGCGGCTCCATGGACCTGGCATACGGAGCCAAACGCATTATCGTCATCTGTGAACACACCGACCGAAACGGAAAGCCACGGATTGTAATGCAATGCACCTTGCCCCTCACGGCAAAAGGCGTGGTTAATACCATCATCACCAGCCTGTGCGTTATTGAGATTACCAAGAAAGGGCTGGAGCTAAGAGAGCTTGCCCCAGGCATAAGCACTGATTATGTCCAACAGCTTACTGAGCCCAAGCTGATAATAAGCCAGGACTTAAAGGAAATGGAGTTCTAAAGGAATAGGCAAAGACCACCTACCTGGTTGTATTGGCTACAAGGGCATTTTGGTGCGCTGCTGCGGACAGTTCCCGAACTTTTGATATTTGCCCTGAATTTGTTCTTGGCTCATATCACACTATTTTGACAAGCTCGCTCTCCTACTATACAATATATGTTGTGCAAGGAAAGTTTGTATACAAGCCATCTGAACAGTAAAATTAAAAGGGGAGGGAACATGACAGAAGAAATCTATAAGAAGCTTGCCGATGCGCTTAATGCTCGCAGTGTTACTTATCCTTCGGTTCCGTGTGATGAGTTCTATGCATTTGCCAGGGAACTCTTCACGCCGGAGCAGGCAGAGATTGCCTGTAGCATGCCGGTAGGTTCCGCAACCGCTGATGAGCTGGCCAGCAAGATGAAAGGGACCAATGCCAAGTACTTGAGAAATCAACTAGAGGAGATGGCGAATAAAGGCGTGGTGCGTTCAAGAGAAAAGGACGGTAAAAGGTATTATGAGTTACTACCCATCGTGCCCGGCATTCTCGAATTCCAGTTCATGCACGGCCGAGTAGACGAGCGCACCAAGCGCCTGGCGCAGCTACTCAAAAACTATGGAAAAGCCATGAGAAACATAATGATGACAGCACCACCCCCGGCTGCTGTTGCTGACACGTCTACAACCAAAAAGGTCCCGGTGGAGGAGGAAATCTTCGACCTCTCCACCATTCTACCTTATGATGAGGTGATGAAACTTATAGACAAAACGGAGTATATTGCCGCCGGAACATGTGTCTGCCGACATCAGGGTGATTTGTTAGACAGGCCTTGTGACAAACCCAAGAACAACCTGTGCATGATTTTTGGCCCATCAGCTCAATTTGCTAACAGTCGTGGGTTCGTCCGTCTCCTCTCCAAGGAAGAGGCCAGGAAGAGCATAGATGAAGCGGAGAAAGCAGGGCTCGTCCATAACTTTGCTAACAGTCAAGACAGATTTATTGACCTTCTCTGTAATTGCTGCGGCTGCCATTGCCCCTTCTTAAGGGGAGCGGCGCGCTCCCCTGTACCCAGTCAGGCTTTTATTGCCAAATGGGTTGTTAAGATAGACGACGATGCCTGTACCGGTTGCGCTGCCTGCGTCGACAGGTGCTGGATGAAGGCCCTGAAGATGGATGGGGATTTAGCCATGCGTGATGCCAACCGTTGCATCGGCTGCGGCATCTGTATGTATGTATGTCCCACCGACGCCATGAAAATGGCACGCAGAGAAACAGCAACTGTTACAGGCTAATGTTCATCCACTGATAACAGAAAGGTTTGTGGGCCAACGGTTCTGTGGGTGAGCTTTGCAGCGGTATGGAATCTAGGAGAGAGACGGCAAGGGTAATTATACGAAACGATGGAATGTACACTTACAAGCCCATCTTAATTTCATATTGCCTCGCATGCACCCGAGATGGTCTCATTTGCTGCCCATAGCCAAATGGGCATTGACAAATATTGCCTACATGGTTTATAATTGCAACCAGGTGCAATAACAATGGGTTGCGTTGGTGTATTAAAGGAAAGGGGATTGAAGCTCACACCTCAGCGGAGGCTGATCGTCGATATTCTCCATGACACCAAAGCCCATCTGACTCCTGATGAGATTATCGCCCACGTCCAGTCCAGGATGCCGGGTGTTAACAAATCAACTGTATACCGCACTCTAGAACTCCTCGAAAAAGCCAGTTGCGTGTTTAGAAGCGAACTGGGTGACAAAATTATCTATCACCACGCTGAAGAAGGACATCATCATCACCTGGTGTGTAGCAAATGCGGCAAAACTATAGATTGCGATGAAGACCTTTTTGCACCGGTGGAGAGGTCGACTGGGGAGAAATACGGCTTTCGTGTTGAGTTTAAGCACGTAGTTATGAGCGGACTCTGTGAAAACTGTAAAAACAAGGTTTAATTGAAGGGGGTCTATTTATTTTTTTGCTCGATAATTGCAACTAGTTGCAATGGCGTCTAACTGCAGATGGTTTTGTGATGATTATTAACCCAAGTTCTGTTCTGAAAGAAACTGCCATTCAATGGTTAATGTGAAGCACCTGGCGTTTTGGGGTCTGCGTCTGAAATGTAGGAGATAAAATTTTTGGCTGGAGATGCAATTAATTGCAGTTGCACTTTAGTGATTAAATTTTATTAGAAAGGAGGGTTTTATGCATATTCCAGATGGCTTTATTAGTGCACCGGTAGCAGCGGCCGGAATTGCCGTGGCTGCTGGAAGTGTCGCCTATGCGGTAAAGGCGACGAACAAGAAGTTGGGGGAGAGGCAGGTGCCCATGATGGGTGTTTTAGCTGCCTTCATTTTCGCGGCGCAAATGTTGAATTTCCCCGTGGGTGGGGGGACTTCCGGGCATTTCGTAGGCGCAGCACTGGCTGCAATCATATTGGGGCCTTGGTCGGCGGTACTGATAATGAGCTGTGTGCTGATAGTCCAGTGCCTCATATTTCAGGATGGCGGTCTGCTTGCGCTAGGCGCCAATATACTCAACATGGGCGTGATTGCCGTGTTTGTCAGTTATTTTACTTATAAAGGTATATTTGTAGCTATGAGGGGCAGCAAGACAGGACGGTTGGTTGCTGCCGGCGTAGGCGCTTGGATATCGGTCGTGGTATCGGCGCTGGCCTGTGCTACTGAGCTTGCTATTTCGGGCACATCGCCATGGCATATAGCCATCCCGGCCATGGGGATAGTTCATATGCTCATCGGTATCGGTGAGGGTCTTATCACAGTCGCGGTGATCTCCCTAATCATGGCTACGCGTGCTGACCTACTAGAATTGCAACAAGCTGCTTAAGGAGGCAAAGACGGAAATGAAATTTAAATGGTGGCATGGAGTCCTGATCCTGGCTTTGTTTTTGGCGATATTGTCTCCCCTAGCTTCTTCGTCGCCAGATGGTTTGGAAAGGGTGGCTGAGGATAATGGTTTTATTAGCGCAGCTCTGGAGCCTTTCTTTGAAGTTATGCCTGACTATGTGATACCCAGTGTTCCAAATGAAGCTGTAGCCACAATTCTGGCTGGAATAGTGGGCACTTTTATCCTCTTTGGCATCGGTTATGGACTAGCCAAGTTATTGATGGCAAAAAGTGAAGCATAGTTTTATTGACAAATACAGTGTTAGGCGGATTGGTCGAATTAGTTGACGGTCCCTGAAAAGAATTTTTGGGGTTTAGTAACTTAGGAGAAACAAAGAAAATGAAGTATCCAAGCAAATTTGGAGCCCTGGTTATCATCGTGCTGGTGGCCAACCTCGTAGTATCAGCCAACATGGCTACCAAAGTCGAGGCCAACCCAGGTATCTGCAAATGGGACTACCTAATCACTCCCTTAGTAGTACCTACCAGGAACGACATCGTCGGGTGCAGCGAACTCCACGACATGGCTGTGGGTAATGATGGGAAGACCATTGTTGTGATGGCAAATCGCAACAACAACACCAGGTTCTACTACTCAAACAAAAGCGGCATCTCCTTTAGCGAATCTGAGTGGAATGCCCTAGATCCTGCAGGTGCCCAAGTATACAGCGTAGCCATCGCCCCGGATGACCCAAAGTTCTACGCGGTTATCACCGACGTTGAGGGTGCCATTAGCGGCGGACCGCGAGAGGTCTGGGTCACTGAAGACAGTGGCTCCGGCTGGGAGTCAACAAATTTGAATCTGCCCCCGGGTGAGACCATTCGTTGCATCGACATCTCAATAGACTATGGGGGCAAGCGCGATATCGCCGTAGGCACTGTCACTGGTGCCGGCACCGGCGATATCTACGTCTGCAAGTCCACTGGCTTCACCGGCTGGATAAAACAAAACTTCAATGCTGCACCACTGGGGCCACTGGGTGACTTCTATGCCGTCAAGTTCTCGCCGACCTATGCTGGTGATGCCTCACTGGCTGTGGTCTTTACCGATAGCACAACCGCTGTTGGTGGTGCCACCTGGTACAACATCAGCCAGCGGGACATCGATGGTAACCAGCATGCCGGCTGGGCATTCACCCCAGCGGTAGAGGTCAGAGACCAAACCTGGGGTGCCGGCAATTCACCGGGCATTGGCCAACTCAACAAAGTAGACCTGGAGCTGCCGTCCGACTTCTCCGGGCAGGCAGCATCATTGCGTCGCGCCTATATCAGCCTCGATTCGTACGGTTCCGGAGCTGCCAAGGCTGTCTCGGCACGCGATGGCATCTTCCGCGTTGATGACACCACCGTCTACACGCTGATGGATACCTCAAATGTGGCACAGAAGTCCATTTACAGCATCGCCTACTTCGGCACCTATGCTTCAGGCAAGCTTCTTGCCGGCGAGCGAATGGGCTTCCCCCGCACGGCGACCGTGCCCACATGGTTCACAGATTCGCCAACCACCTGCCCCATCCCATGCTGGTATCCAGCGCTGAAGCCAACTACAGGTGCGGGCCAATCTACGTGCACTTCCGGACAGGATGGGGTTGGTGCTGCCATTGTCGCTTGGATTGCCAATGGTACGCTAGGGCTAGCCATTACCGGTTCACAAGCGGTCACTACGGGCACTGGTTGGTTTAATAACTGGCTGGGAGCCTCAGTCTGTGACGATGAATCCGCCTTTGCCATAAGCCGAAACAATGGCGAGACATGGAACCAACTTACGCTTATCGATACAACTATCACCCGATTTACTGATGTGGCACCAACGCCTGACCGCAAGACAGTCTACTTAGCTTCAGTCAATGAAGGTACGGGGTGCGATGAGTTTGACAGTGTCTGGCGTAGCAGCAGCAACGCTGAAGTTGTTTCACCGCTCCCAGCGCTTCCTATAGGCGAGTATTGGGAGAGAGTGCTAACCCACGTGACTGCACCCGATTGCACCTGGGAACAGACCGACCATGCCTTGCTCAGAATTGTTCCCTACTGTGCCGACCCGACCGGCCAGATCGTGGCCTGGGGCGTCTATGACACCAACTCGACGTTCACTCAGGGCATAGCTGCCTGGTCACCGGACTACGGCGATTACTGGGCGAACATAAACCCGAGACATCCGATTCAGGACTTCACTTTCGAGTCCAAGACGGTACTATACTTCCTCAGTCCCGGCGGACTGGTGCAGAAGATGCCCTACACCGGCACCGCCTGGTCAACAACACTGGCTAATGTGGATACCATACTGCTCGGAGCCCACACCATCGCTGCCTATCCTGAGGGCAAGGTGCTGGTGGGCGCAAACGCAGCCCAACATGCCATGCTGTACGCAGCGTCCTTCTCAGGCAACTTCAACACCGATAATCCGTCATTCAGCGCCATGTCGCTGGCTGGCACCACACCCTGGCTGGGCAATGTCCATGTTGTCTTCCATCCTGAATTCAAAGACAATAACACCATCTTTATCGCCGATGATGATGCCGCCGTAGCTCCCGACTGCGGCGGCTCGGTGTATCGCAACAACCCGACAGCTCAGCTCAGATGGGTTGACACCGACATGATGGCTGAGGAAGATTGCCCCGTCGGCCAGTACGGCTTGGCAATATCTTTCACCGGCGAAGCTCTGTACTCGGCTCATGGCTACTTTGACTTGGAGGACCCAGAAGAAGATATTCCGTGTGCTGTTGACCGGACCCTCGACCTGATGGAGGGTATGCCCAAGCCGGGCATCGGCTGGGACTGCTTGGGCACCTTCGTCAATCCGCCAACCACTGGTAACCCGTGCTTCACACTCGAGCCATCCTCACTCAAGCTCTGCGGCTGCTGCACACTGGACACGGATAGCACCCTTTATGCTATTGACGCTAATGATTACTTCCCTGCCGAGAGAACAGGCCTGCTCTGGGCATTCACCGACTGCATGGCTAAGAGAGGTCCAGCCCTGATTACCCAGGACAAGGTACTAATCGGCTGCGACCCGGTATCCGGTAGGGCACAGGAAGCTAACCTCTGCTGGGAGCAGCTCTGCGTGGCTGAGAAGTACGACATTGAAATAAGCAAAGATGAGGATTTCACCCTATTGGTGATTGACGTCGCAGATGGTGGCTCTGACGGTTTGGAACCAGCTGATGTCACTGAGCCGTGCGTCTACTTCCCTGCCGGCGGCAGGTCTGCCGCATATGAAGGCTCAGCCATAGGCCTGTACGGCAATCTCGAGTGCGGCCACACCTACTACTGGCGTGTCCAGGTTCGCCAATGCGCCACCGGCCAGTGGATCACAAGCCCGTGGTCTGAGGTGAGGAACTTCACCATCAAGGCTGGCCTGCCGGTAACCACCCCATACTACGGACCACAACTGCTGGCACCCAACAACGGCTGTCTTGGCTGTCCGGTCAAGCCACTGTCTTTCTCTTGGTCACCTTTCAAGGAGACCACAAAGTACAAATTCGTACTGGCTAAGGACGCGGCTATGACCCAGATAGTCAAAGAGGCTGACGTGACCACCACCGCCTACGAGTACGATGGCACGCTGGATTACCGCTCCAACTACTTCTGGCGGGTAATGGCTCTCGAGCCAGCGCCTAGCGACTGGTCTGCTACCCTCAGCTTCCAGACTGAGGCGTCACCACAACCATCACCAGCACCACCAGCACATACTCCAACCCCACTGTGGGTCTGGATAGTTGTTGCCATCGGCACAATACTAGTAATCGTTACTCTCGTCCTGATCTTCAAGTCCGGGCGGGCATAATTCTCGCCCCGGCTGAGTAACAGCTCTAACTTAAAAGGCGATACGAATATTGGGGCAGGTCAAGACACTGCGATGGAAAGTTCACTCGATACCAACGATTGAGATTGCCCATCAGGGCTCGCTTGTATATAATATTTGTTGGCCGATTTGGCCAATCGCATGAAAGAAAGGGGGTGACGTTATGATTTTTTTGAATCGCTGAGTTTGATTCTGCGTAGGCATGATGCACGTGTTGCATCAATCATGTTCTGCTACGTGGGAAACTGATAACGTCGCCCTCGCAACTGTGTTCTGCTGACACTCCTGAATCTCCTTTCGTTATGAGTTTCCCCGGGCAGGGAGAATTTATTAACGAAAGGAGTTTTCAATGTCATCCGTTTCAAGGTTTCTTACCTCTCGTTGGG
>JBBISW010000021.1:18573-19776 GCA_037441105.1 Chloroflexota bacterium | reverse complement strand
GTCACATAGGGACGCAGCGAGGCTGAAGCCTCGCACTACATGCGCTTAAAAACCACTGCCAGCAATAGAAGGCGAGGACTAAATTTTCAGACCAAGCTCCAAATAAAGAGCTTTGAAATCAAAATAACGCTCTAAAATGCCTTCGAACTTTCGTAGCTTTTGAGCGCTGCGAAAGCTCACTTTGGCTAAAGCTTCCTCAATGCCAGCGATAGTTGCAGATGTATCCTGCTTTACCACCACTATCGGCACATGCCTCTCCTCAGCCTGGGAGATAACAGTCAGCAAAGGTTTTACATTATTGGTAAGAACGAGGCACTTTGTTGAAGTCTGTAAAGCAGCCAGTTGCATATCAGCGCGTTCACCTCGAATCACCGCTGCTTTGTTTGCCTTACGGTTGAAATAGTCTATTCCAGAATCAGGGGTCATAGCTCCCAACATAATATTCTCCACTATCCCGCCAGTGCCCTCTGGAGAGCATAAAATTTCACCGCCAAGAATTCCAGCCAGCTCCTCAACAGTCACACCAAGCAAGCTCCGAACCTCGGGAAGTATGGCCAAAACCTTTATTCCAACCTTCTGAAACGAGCCCGCCAAGTCCTGTCTCACCGCTCCCATCCTGGACTCCGGCACAAAGTTAATGATAACTCCCAGCAACCGCTGCCCTAGCTTTTTGCCTATTTGCACGATTTTCGAGGCGTCCAAAGCAGAGGAGTAGCGGAGCACAATAATCACCCTAGCATCCAAAGCATCGGCAATCGTGTAGCAAGCCAGAGTGGACACTTTATCCGCATCCAAGTTGCTTAGTCCTTCCATGAAGACGACATCTTTACCCCGTGATATCTTGCGATATGCCTGCTTGAGCCTCTGTGTAAAGTCGGCTACCTCATCGGTTAAACCCTGCCATAATTCTTGTCGGGACAAGCGAATATGGCATAACTGCTCGGTTGATTCTGTCAACTTCAAGGCTTCCTTAATAAAATCTGCATCTTTATAACCATCGGCATCGCTGGTTTCACAAAGCTGGACTGGCATAAAGAAACCTACTTTTATCCCTTCTTCAATCAACTTACTACCGATGCCAGCACACAAGGCAGTTTTTCCAGCAGCTTCTACAGACGTTATATATAAAGCAACCATACTTCCTCCTGACTATGGCAGATTCCACAACTTGTCACCTTGAGCATTTTTTAACTGTCACCCTGA
>JBBISW010000021.1:13070-18473 GCA_037441105.1 Chloroflexota bacterium | reverse complement strand
CATTTTTTAACTGTCACCCTGAGCGACAGCGAAGGGTCTCCAGATTCTTCGGTCGCGGAGTTTATCCTGAGTGGCGAGAGATTCTTCCCCTTCACTTCGTTCAGGGTCAGAATGACAGGTACAATTATTAAGCACTCTCCAACCGCCTGACCTTGATAATTATATTAACTTTGTGTCCCTCTTTACAACCAAGGCAAAGCAGCCTATAATATGTTCCAAACCTCAATGACCGACTGAGGGTTTCCAAAACTCTCCGTTTTTTTACTAGCTTTCAAGACGGGAGATATCACATGAACCAGAAGAAAATCATTATCACTCAAGAGGGTTTAGCCAAGCTACGCTCTGAGCTGGAGCACCTGCATTCAGTGCAAAGGCCTGAAGTAGCCAGCAAAATCAAGCGGGCTAGAGAGATGGGAGGCACCGAAAACAATGCTGAGTATGAAGATGCCAAGAATGACCAGGCTTTTGTCGAGGGCAGAATTCTTATGCTGGAGAACATCGTCAAGAATGCGGCAGTCATAGAGTCACCAGCTTCACCGGGTGTAGTTGAATTAGGCGATAAGGTGCTCATCCAGAATCAGGATGGCAAGATAGAGCAATTCACCATTGTGGGCAGTACTGAAGCTAATCCCATCGAGGGCAAGATTTCCAATGAGTCACCGGTAGGAAAGGCCCTTCTGGGCAAGAGAATTGGCGATGAAGTTGAAGTATCAACCCCGGCTGGGGTGCTTAATCTCCTGATAATGGATGTAAATTGACTAAACCCCATGAAAAATTCGCTTCGCTCTTTTCATGGAAGCCCCAGAGAGACTATCAGCTTTGGACTCCTCTGAAGAACAGGGACTTTTGAGGGTAACTGAATACTATGGCAAGATTAGAGCACATCGCCCAGCAGCGCTTGGAAAAGCTAGAGAGAATTCGAGGGCGAGGAGTAAATCCCTACCCCCACTCTTACCACCGCAGCCATACTACGCAGGAGGCAGTGGCCCTCTTCAAGGAAGTGGAGGCAAGCCCACAGACCATCCCGAATCCAGAACTGAGCCTCGCCGGTCGAATTACGGCTATTCGCTTCATGGGAAAGCTAGCCTTTTCCGACATCCGCGATGGCTCGGGCAAAATTCAACTCTATTTCAGCCATGACTGCCTCGGTAACGAAAAATATGAATTTCTTCACAACATTGACATCGGCGATATCATCGGCGCCAGAGGCAAGCTTTTTCGAACCAAGACCAGCGAAATCACCATTGAAGTAACTGATTTCACTGTCCTATCCAAATCCCTTCAACCGTTGCCCGAGAAATGGCACGGGCTGGTTGATGTTGAGAAGCGATACCGGCAACGTTACCTCGACTTAATCTCCAACGAAGAAGCTAAGCCTATTTTCAGGCTTCGCAGCCGGATTATTTCAGCTCTACGGATTTTTCTAGATAGACGAGGATTTATCGAGGTGGAAACGCCAGTATTACAGCCGGTGGCTGGAGGTGCTCTGGCTCGTCGCTTTAAAACTCACCACCAAGCCCTAGATGAAGACCTGTACTTGCGTATTGCTCTGGAACTCTATCTAAAACGGCTAATAATAGGCGGCTTCGACAAAGTCTACGAGCTCGGCCGTGTATTCCGCAACGAAGGTATCTCCACAAAGCATAATCCCGAATTTACCATGCTGGAACTCTACGAAGCCTATGCTGATTACAATGATATGATGAAGCTAGTGGAAGACATGGTATGCTACATTGCCAGGGAAATCATCGGCGAGGTTAAGATTAAATTCGGCAACGAGCTTATTGACCTTACACCTCCGTGGCAACGTCTCTCCCTGCGTGAAGCAATCAAGGAGCGCTGTGGTATTGACTTTGAGGACTACCCTGAAGCCGACTCACTACGTAAGAGGATGGAACAACTGGGACTAGAGGTTGCCCCCAACAAGGACAGAGGCAGGCTGGTGGACGAACTCATCTCCACCTTTGTTGAGCCTAGCCTGATACAGCCTGCCTTCCTTCTGGACTATCCAGTGGAGATGTCACCTCTAGCCAAGAGGAAGCGAGATAATGACCGCTTAGTAGAACGCTTTGAAGCCTTTATCGGCGGGATGGAAATCGCCAATGCCTTCACCGAACTTAACGACCCTCTAGAACAAAGGGAGCGCTTCCACCAGCAGAGGGACACACAGCCCACTGAAGTACCAACGAAACTGGGTGAGGAGGAGCCAGAAGCTGAGGCCATTGACGAGGATTTTCTCCAGGCCCTAGAATATGGCATGCCACCTACCGGCGGCCTGGGTGTTGGTATTGACCGATTAGTAATGCTAATGGCTGATAAGCCATCCATCCGTGAGATTATCCTTTTCCCCCAACTGAAGGTAAAAGAAAGCTGATTTGTCATGCTGGATATCAAGCTAATCCGTGACAATCCCGAATCAATCCGCCAGGCCCTGGAAAAGCGCGGCGAGAGCATCCCGCTTGACAAAATCCTGAACCTCGACGAGCGACATCGCCAGTTGCTCCACGAGATGGAAACACTCCGGGCACAGCGCAACGAGGTCAGCAAACAACTGGGCAAGATGCCAGATAAGCCACCTCAGCTTATTGCCGATATGCGCCAGCTCGGGGAAAGAATTACTTGCCTGGAAACGGAAATATGTCGGCTTGAGGCTGAGCTGGAAGACCATTTACTGCGACTACCCAACATCCCTACTGATGACGTGCCTGTTGGTAAAGACTCGCAGGACAATATAGTAGTGCGCTCCTGGGGTGAGCTGCGAGATTTTTCCTTTACCCCGCTGCCCCATTGGGAATTGGGAGAGAAACTGGGCATCATAGATTTTCAACGTGGCATTAAGCTTTCTGGAAGCCGTTTCTACGTCCTGAAGGGGCTGGGGGCCCACCTGCAACGGGCGCTCATCGCTTTCATGCTTGACCTCCATATAAATGAGCACGGCTACACCGAAATCTATCCGCCTTTCATGGTCAAGCGCGAATGTATGGTTGGCTCAGGCAATCTGCCCAAATTTGCCGATAACCTATACCACGATGAAGCGAATGACTTCTGGTTTGTGCCCACCGCTGAAGTACCCCTGACCAACTTGCACCGAAATGAAATCCTGCCACCGGGCACTTTGCCCATTTACTATGTGGCTTATACTGCCTGTTTTCGCCGGGAGAAGATGGCGGCGGGCAAGGATACTCGGGGCATCAAAAGAGGTCATCAATTCGACAAGGTTGAGCTCTACAAGTTCACCGAGCCAGAAGCCTCTGACCAAGAACTGAACAAGATGGTTGCGGATGCTGAGGATATATGTCGCCGCCTGGATATCTCATATCGAGTGGTACAACTATGTACCGGCGACTTAGGATTCGCTGGAGTTAAATCCTTTGACATCGAAACGTGGGCTCCCGGATGCGGCGAGTGGCTGGAGGTCAGTTCGTGCAGCAATTGTGGTGATTTCCAAGCCAGGCGGGCAAACATCCGCTACCGCCCGGAACCCGGCGCTAAACCTCGTTTCGCCCATACTCTTAATGGCTCCGGGCTTGCCCTACCTCGAGTAGTTATTTCTATACTGGAGAACTATCAGCAAGCCGACGGCAGCATAAAGATACCCGAATCGCTGAAGCCATATATGGGAACGGAGATAATTAGAAAGAGCTGACAATATTGGGTGTTTATTAATCAGCCGCTCTGAGCCTTCGCCTCCTGTCATTCTGAGGAGCGAAGCGACGAAGAATCTTGCTCATGTAGCTGCGAGGCTTTAGCCTCGCTGGCCTCGACCTTAAAGGGTGGCGACTACATTGTTAAGAAAAATGGTACACTGTCATTCCGATGCGGGTAGACAAAATGGAAGATGAGTTCAAGCTCCGTTATACCTGCCCTGGCTGTGGTGCTAAAGTCAGAATCAAGTCCGGACACTGCCCGAAGTGTGGCTTCATCGGCCCTATGAAACACAAGGACATACGCCTGCGGGACACGGATACCTACGGCAGAACCATAACAGTTGACCCACCAACAGTGCAAGGAGACACGAGAAATCAGAAACCCTCTAAAGCTTCCAGTACAACATCACATTACACATGCCCACGCTGCGGTACCAAAGCCAGCAAAGCAAATGGACGCTGCCCCAATCACTGCAGTTGTGGCTACGTTGGCCCTATGCAGACCAGCACCATTGGCAAGCCGAGGTTAAAGTAGAGGTCACCAAACCCCTTCCCGAATCCGGCGAGGCTAAAGCCCCGCACTTGACTTTGCCCAGGTATATAGCTAGGATAAAGGTAAGACATGATTTTTAAAACTACATTAAACAGGGAATTAACCAGGGGAGTATTGAGGCGAGCTAATATAGCTTCGGAACTGTGATGCTATGTCGCCAATGAATCTCACGCCCAAGGACAAAAAGCCACCTGACAGACGTCTAAGTTCCCCACAAACTCCTGACATCCCTCCCCATCAAAAATGCAAACGTGAAGGCTGCCCCGGCATAGTTAATCCTCAAACTGGAGTGTGTGGATTTTGTGGCATGACACACGGGAAGTTGCCACACCAGACTACGCAGCAGCCAACAAGCCGAACTACCCCCAAAGGTGGGGGCACAACATCTCCTAGGTATCCGCAAGATGCACTCCCGAGACAATCGGGTAAAGGCTATGAAAGAGGAACTCAACATCAACCTACGAAGCATGAAACTGCTGCACAGACTGGCCACAGATACCACTCAACCACCAGTACACCCAGTACCGCATCAGCTCATCTTGTGCCACAGACCGGGCCAACTCCTCGACAGTCAAGCAGAGTCAGTCTACAGCTACCGAGGTTATCTCTGGATGAAAAAACCAAGTGGTGGTTGATGAGATGTGCGGTCGTCCTCTTATTAGTCACTGCGATAGGAGTCGGTGGCTATTATGGCTTCACACAGTTGGGCACTCCTCCACAGCCCTCAACATCAGTTCCTGACCTTGCAACCGTTCCCATTTCTACCCCACCCAAAACCTACACGCTCAACGTAAGGGTGACACCGGAAGGAGGAGGCCAGGTTCAAATTTCCGCACCCAATGGCAATGAGGCTGGCCTCCAAATCACAAAGGCATATGAGCCGGGTACTCAAATCACACTAACTGCTATTCCCAAGACCGACTGCTACGGTTTCGGCCGCTGGGAAATTGGCGATACTCTGGATTGGGGAGAAACTATCACCATTACAATGGACTCGAATAAAAAGGTCACCCATTATTTCAAGCTAGAGGATACGACTCCACCAGCCATTTTGGACGTTGCTGTCGTCCATGCCAAGACCACCGACATAAGTGCCACTATAACTTGGAAAACTGACGAACTCGCCAAAGGCCAAGTGGAATATGGGAAAACCGAAGCCGATAGCCAACCCACACCAACGACCAAAGAATTCACCACCAGCCA
>JBBISW010000021.1:9030-12970 GCA_037441105.1 Chloroflexota bacterium | reverse complement strand
GGTGTATAATATAGAAGACATGAGATTGATTACTAATGTAGCGGCGAGGCTTTAGCCTCGCTACACAGAGGCGACCCTAAGGTCGCAACTACATTGAAAACGGATGTTGATAAACACCACCGAAGATATTCGATATGTTTTACAAAGGTGAAGAAGAAACAAAAGAAACAGGACAGCAAGATAATCGGAGAATTGTAATCCCGTGCAGCCGAGAATAACTCTCTGTTCTGTTTGCCATTCGCAAATGCCTCCAGGCCAGCCATTCTGCCGCAACTGCGGTACGATGTTATGCCCGCATTGCCGTGACCCACTCCCTCAAAGGTCAAGATTTTGTCCCAAATGCGGCTTCCTTTGTATCCCTGAAGAGCCCAGGGGAATAACCCAGCCAATAACACCTACCCCATCAGCACGACCACCGACCGTTACTCCCAGAACCCAAAGCCCTCCACCACAACCCAGGTCACAAGCTGTCATGCACCAGCAACCCGCTGTATCTCCCGCTAGGCAACATCAGCGCAATTGCCCCCAGTGCGGTGCCAGCGTTGACCCGGCATCAGGCCGCTGCTCGGGCTGCGGCTTGCTCTATGGGAGCAAACATCGGGTGATGGAACAGCAAGCGCCACGTCCAACACCAGCGAGCCCCCCATTTACACCAAGGCCGCAAAGTGCTGCGAGTCAACAATCCCAAGCAAACTATGGTGTGAGACCTCAACATAATTATCCAGCGCATATTGTTCCCCCAACACCTAGCTTCGGACATCGCCCAAACTACAGCCCACCAAGTACCATGCCACACAGTGGAATACAGCCACTGCTGCCACGCCCCGTACCAGTAGCCGCCAGCGCGGTACCAGCACCAGTAAGCACATCAATGCCATCGAGACCATATCAGTCAGTAAGTCCCATGCCCAGAGAACGGGGTATCTCGCCATCGGCGAGGCGAGCTTTAGCAAGGCTCTCGGCTGCTCTCTTTGTTCTGGTGATATGCTTTTTCGTTGGCAGCGGAATTTACTATGCTGTCAGCCAGACGGGAACACCGTCACAACCTCACATCCCAGCCACCAGCACACCCATTAGCATCCAGAATATCTCGACCTCATCAATAACCGAAACAGGTGCGGTTATGACCTGGAAAACCGATAAGCCAGCTACCAGTCAGGTTATGATATACGACCCCGATGGTACTTGCGTCTGGACAGAATCTGAGCAAGCTCCAGTAACCAACCATTCTGTAACCATAAGTGGGCTCGAGCCAAATACGACTTATCGTTACACAGTGGTATCGAAAGATGCCAACGGGAACGCAGTTACATCCGAAGGAAGTCTGAGAACGCTAGCTCAAGCTGATACCACCCCACCGACGATTTCAGGAGTCAATATCTCCAACATTACTGATTCAAGCGCCATTATCACCTGGAAAACAGATGAAGCTGCCACCAGCCAGGTTAAATATGGTACAACCGAAGCCTACGGTTCAACCACGCCTTTAAATCAAAAGCTTGCCACCAGCCACAGTGTCACACTCACTGGACTAGACCCCGATACAACCTACCACTTCAGAGTAATGTCAAAGGACGGTAATGGAAACGAAGCCATGTTTGCAGAAAACCAAACACTCAAGACTCTCCCCATCATCCCGGTCGGTTATCAAGTTGGCAATCGTGCTCCCGATTTCATTTTGAAAGACCTTAGTGGAAAAGATGTGAAATTAAGCGATTTCCGCGGCAAGATAGTGATGGTCAACTTCTGGGCGACCTGGTGCGACCCATGTATCAGAGAAATGCCCCATATTCAAGGGGTTTTCTACAACTGGCCACGCGAAAAACTGGTCATACTTGCCATCCATGTAAAAGACCGCGCTGACACAGCACAGTCCTGGATAAGCAGCAAAGGATATACCTTCCCCGTTCTGCTTGATTCGACGGGAGCGACCGGTGCTCAATATGACGTCAGCACTGGGATACCTAAGACCTTCTTTATCAATGCCGACGGCATCATCAAGAAAATAAAAGAGGTGCGTTTCTCTAGCCAAACTGAAATAGAAGACATACTTAATTCTCTATAGCCATGAGGTTGTTTCTACTAATTTCCAATTATGTAGCGGCGAGGCTTCAGCCTCGCCTGAAGCGACCCTAAAGGGTCGCAACTACATACAGAATAAATCGTCGCCAAATGGCGCCCCCTAAGCCATTTAACATCGCTAAGCATAGTAAAGATAATCAAGTAGGGCGACTGAGGGCAACTTCTCCAGCCTTGATCAACTTGGTAATTTCAGCGACACGCTTCCCTAAAGCCTGTGCCCCTTTAACACCGTATTCATCTCGCAACACGCCGAGCTTGTCTTCAGGATTGAACTTCCCTGTGCCATGCTCGCTGGCAAGCCCGCAAGCCCCAAAGGGTGAGCCATAACCATGAGGAGGGCCCACTGGTATCAGTCCCATCATAAAAAGAGCAGAGAGGATACTGAGCAGCGCCGTCTCTATCCCATAGTTCCTTCCCCAAGAGACAGCTAAAGCAGCGCCCACTTTACTCCCGATCTTCCCCCGGTAAACATTGCCCCAGGCAAAAACCCGAAGCCTGTCAGTAAAGCACGCCATATAGCCAGAAAGCCGACCGATATAAACAGGACTCGCCAGCAACAGAGCATCAGCCTTCAACAATTCGGGATATATCTCGACCATGTCATCCTGCTGAGCGCATAACTTGCCCTCTTCTTGCTTCCTGATACACCAGTTGCAATGCCTGCAATCTTTTATGTCTTTGCCAGCTAGAGTTATCAGCGTGGCTTTAACATCACCGGTGGCTTCAGCAGCTTTCAGGCTCTCTCTGAGAAAAGCTTCGGTATTGCCACCTTTGATTGGGCTACCGCATATTCCTAACACATTGATTTCCATAGGTTACCTCCTGAACCCAAATTATACCACCAGGTTTCCTCGTCATAAAAAGTGAACCCAAGGGGACAGGGGCATTTACTAATCTTAGCGTATCATGTGCCTTCGCCCTGAATCATTCTGATCCCTCCTCTTTTTCCTGTCATTCTGACCCTGAACGAAGTGAAGGGGAAGAATCTCCCCAAAATGTAGCCACGTCCCGCTTTGCGGGATAGCCTCGCCCCCATCCCAAACGACCCTGAAGGGTCGTGACTATATTAGTGGATAAACGGGCGACCCTAAAAGGTCACAGCTACATGTATGACCACGTTAGACATAACCATGAACAAGATTCTTCGGTCGCGGAGTTTATCCTGAGTGAGATTCTTCAGTCGCATCGCTCCTTCAGAATGACACAAGGCGAAGGGCTCCCTCAAAATGACAGGCGAAGGGGCTTAAATCAGGGTGATAATTAATAGAGCGCCGAGGTTGCTAAACACTATTCGATTGCCTATACTAGGATGGTTTTGGAGGGGTGGCCGAGTGGACTATGGCGGCGGTCTTGAAAACCGCTTTCGCGAAAGCGAACGTGGGTTCGAATCCCACCCCCTCCGCCAAACTGTTGTTATCTATATTAATCACTGTAATCTTCATTAATCGCTGAAATCATGTATAAAAGGAGGGAAATGGATGAAAATCCATGAACACCAGGCAAAAGCGTTGCTGGCCGAGTTCGGTATCCCCGTGCCTAAAGGAGGAGTAGCTACCACACCGGCTGAAGCCAAGAAGATAGCTAGCGAGCTTGGCGGCAAAGTGGCCATCAAAGCCCAGGTATATGCCGGTGGTAGAGGCAAAGCTGGAGGCATAAAGGTAGCCAATACACCAGAGGAAGCAGAAAAACTGGCGGGACAGATGCTCGGCACCAGGCTGGTAACACATCAGACGACCCCAGAAGGAGTGCCGGTGGGCAAAGTCCTGGTAGAGAAGGCCATTGAAGTCCAGCGCGAGCTTTATCTCAGCATCATCGTTGATAACGCCAGCCGGATGCCGGTAATGATGGCCAGTGAGGC
>JBBISW010000021.1:6898-8930 GCA_037441105.1 Chloroflexota bacterium | reverse complement strand
GATACCGGCACTGTCAACGACACTGGGCGCATAGTTAACGCCTTTAAGCTTTTTACTACCGACCCCAATGTGAAAGCAATTCTGGTGAATATATTTGGCGGCATGGCAAGAGTAGATGTTATCGCCCAGGGCATAGTTGAAGCCCATAAACAGATGGATGTCCGGCTCCCCCTTGTTGTCAGGTTGGCCGGGACAAATGTTGATGAGGGGAAACGCATTTTAGCTGAATCCGGGATAAAGTTTATTGAGGCAGCAGACTTCTATGATGCCGCCTGCAAGGCGGTAGAAACCGCTAAAGGAGGCAGCAAATGAGTATACTGATTGATGAAAAAACTCGCTTGCTTGTCCAGGGAATAACCGGGAGTGAGGGCAGCTTTCATACCCAGCGGTGCATTGAGTACGGCACTAAGGTGGTTGCTGGCGTTACCCCAGGGAAGGGAGGCAGTGAGATATTAGGCGTACCCGTCTTCAACACCGTAGAGATGGCAGTAAAAGAAACCAGAGCCAATGCCAGCTTGGTTTTTGTGCCGCCTGCCTTTGCCGCTGATGCCATTCTGGAGGCCGCCGATGCTGGTATTCCGCTAGTCGTGTGTATCACCGAAGGCATTCCGGTTTTAGATATGGTGATGGTACACAATTATCTCAAAGATAAGTCAACCCGACTTATCGGCCCAAACTGCCCCGGCCTCATCTCACCCGGGAAATGCAAGGCAGGACTCATGGCTGGCGAAATCCATCTTCCGGGCAATGTTGGCGTCGTCTCCCGTAGCGGCACACTGACCTATGAAACAGTTGCCCAGCTAACCAGCCTGGGCATCGGTCAATCCACCTGCGTTGGCATCGGTGGCGACCCTCTCCCTGGTAGCACTTTTGTTGACATACTGAAGCTATTCCAAGCAGACAATGACACCAAGGCAGTGGTGCTTATTGGCGAAATCGGTGGTACTGCAGAGCAGGAAGCTGCAAAATTCATCAAGGAAAAGATGACTAAACCAGTGGTTGCTTTTGTGGCTGGAGCTACAGCTCCACCCGGCAGGAGAATGGGACACGCCGGGGCTATTATCAGCGGCAGTTCAGGAAGAGCCCAGGATAAGATGGCAGCCTTGGCCGATGCTGGAGCTATCATAGCCCCCAGCCCCGCTGAAATCGGACTCACCATGAAGAAAATGCTGGAGACAAAATCATGAGCAAAATAGAAAAATATCTTATGCCTTCACCCACAATTGACAGCGATAACGAGTCCATAAAAAAGAAGGCCATGGATTTGACCAAAGGTAAAGAAACAGTTGAGGACAAAGCCAAAAGCCTCTTCTACTGGGTAAGAGATAATATTAAATACAACCCACTGGTGCCAGTAGAGATTTTTGAAGACTACAAGACAAGCAAGACATTTCAAAGAGGCGAGGGGTTTTGTGTGGAAAAAGCGGCTGTTCTGGCTGCCTTTGCCCGAGCTGTGGGCATCCCTACCCGCTTACACCTTGCCGACATTAGAAACTACCTTGTTTCCGACAGATTACGCGAGGTTATGGGGACAAACCTGTTCAGCTACCACGGTTACACAGAGTTGTACATCGGTAGTAAGTGGGTTAAGGCTACTCCAGCTTTTGACTTGAAAATGTGCCAGGAGAACAGGATTATCCCTGTAGAGTTCGATGGCAAAAACGATGCGCTATTCCACTCTCACAATCTGGACGGAAAATTGCATATCGAATACGTCGCAGACCACGGACATCGTGTGGATGTACCTGTAGACGAAATACTCGCTGCCTGGTTGAAACACTACGGGGTAGCAGCCCAGGAGCGGCTGAACCGCTTGAGGGAGTTAGAAAGGGCTGGGGAAAAATGAGAGGAGAGGCACAATAATGAACGAAATACAAACATGGCTGAAAGCTACACCCACGTTTGACTGTGACAACGAAGCCATAAGAGAAAAGGCCCGAACTGTCACTAAGGGACAAAGGAAAGCTGCCGACAAAGCCAAAAGCCTTTTCTACTTCGTAAGGGATGAGATCAAATTTTTCCCTTATCTACC
>JBBISW010000021.1:3755-6798 GCA_037441105.1 Chloroflexota bacterium | reverse complement strand
CCACCTCGTGATTTAGACGGAAACCCGCATATCGAGTATCTCCAAGACCATGGCTGTTACGAGAATGTCCCGCTGGATGAGATATACGATGCCTGGAGCAAGGCCTATAGCATGGGTTCACGCGAGCGACTTCGCCAGATGATTGAAGCTCAAGAGATACATAAGGCAGTGCTAAGAACACAGTAGTCAACGAACAATCAGAAGAGTAATATGAAGGCCTCGCAGTTCAGAATTGCGAGGCCTTCATCACGTCATTGCCCCATCCAGCCTGTTCTACACACCTCAGGCGAATGGATATTCCAATATCCCCAACGGGTCGTAAGGTAGGCCGATGCCCATTCGCTTGACCCCACCCACCTCACCAGTGGTACAGCCAGCCTTACAACATTCCTTCTCATATTCACAGATATCAGTGTCTTCGTTCTCGGTAGCACGGAGCAGAGCTTCCAGGGCTTTCTTCACCTTGGCCGAATCGCGCTTCCGCTTGAACTCCTTCAGGTTCTCGATATGGCGTTGCACCAGGTCGAAGTCCACCTTGCTAAGATAAACCGCCACATCAGCATCTTGCTCCTCAGGAATGGTGAATTCGTTAACGCCAACCACTATCCGCTCCTTGGCCTCCACTTCCTTCTGATACTTGAACCAGGCTGCCTCCATCTCCCGGTCTATGTAACCACTGTGTATAGCTGCTGACATACCGCCTTTCTCCTCAATGGTATCGAGGATCTTCTGCATCTTTTCCTCTAGCTGCTGGGTCAGGCTCTCCACATAATAGGAGCCGGCCAGTGGGTCGGCAACACTGGCAACCCCGGTCTCATTAGCCAAGATTTGCTGCGTCCTGACGGCGAGGGTAGCCGCTTCCTCGGTCGGGATGGCGATAGGCTCATCATAGCCGGCTACCTGTAGAGACTGCGTGCCTCCAAGGACCGCTGCCAGCGCAGCATAAGCAGCGCGGATAACATTTATCGTCGCTTGCTGTCGCTCCATAATAATCCCGGCTGTGTTGACGTGATACTTCAGCACCAGCGAGCGCGGGTCTTTCGCCCCAAACTTCTCCTTCAGGGTGCGGGCCCAAATAGCTCTGGCTGCCCTGAACTTAGCTGCCTCTTCGAGAATGTCTATCATAACGCTGAAGGTAAAGCTGACCTTGGGCGCCACCACGTCTATGTCCACCCCCCGCTCAGTTATCTGCTTCAACCCTTCAAAGGCATTGGCAAAGATCCAGGCTACTTCCTCGGCAGCTCCAACGCCGGTCTCCCGAATGTTGTAGGCATTGAAGTTAGCCACATAGATTTTAGGGTATTTTTTAATCATGTATTCAAGCTTGTCTATGAACTCCTTCATCTGCCGTCTGGCCATATCGAACCACCATTCCCTGCCTCCGTACATACACACAGGAGCTCCAAGCACAGGCGGAACCATCGGACTGGTGGCTCTAAGCTCAGAAGGTGCAATACCCTGCTCCTCGGCGAGAAGCATGTAGGAGGGTAAAGCAATGGGGGTCACCAGAGTCAACATGGTGCTCACCTGGTCTAGGGGAATGCCATCCAATATCTGCCGCATATCCTCCATGGTGTCAACAGGCACCCCAACGCGGCCAACACAGCCCTCAGCCCAGGGATGGTCAGAATCAATTCCAATTTGAGTTGGCTGGTCACCGATGATGTTGATGGCACTCTCGCCAGTGCTGAGCAAATATCTCAGCCTCTCGTTGGTCAACTTGGGGGTAGGACAGCCTGTTATCTGCCGCTGGCTCCACAACCGACCACGGTACATATCAGGATAAATACCCCTCTTGTATGGGTACTCCCCGGGGTTACCCATGGAACGAGCATAATCGATATCTTTTATGTCCTCCGGGGTGTAAACTGTCTTTACCGGGATTCCTGACCAGGTTTCCTTCCTCCGTGCCCCTTGAAAATACCGGCTCTTTATTTCCTGTGTTGTCATTTCGCCTCCTTGCTACGTTTTTTGTGTACATTCTCCGTAATATATGTCACAGATTTGCTCATGGGAGTACCACTGGCAAAAACTGCATCCACACCCATCTCTTTAAGTAAGGGGATATCAACGCGAGGGATATTACCACCAACAACCAGAAGCCTGTCCTGAAGGCCACGCGCCTTCATCTGCTCTAACATCTGCTTGCACAGGGGTATATGGTCAGCGCCCTGAAAGCTTAGCCCGATAACATCAGCGTCCTCCTCGCTAGCAGCTCTGGCTAGCCTTTCCGCCGTTTGATGCGTCCCCACATAAACCACTTCCATGCCCGCATCACGCAGCCATGCTGCCACCATCCTGATGCCCCGGTCATGGCCATCGAGCCCAATCTTGCCTAGCAGAACACGAATTGAATCTGCCATATTTAATCCTCTCGCAAAATTCTATCTGCAGTCTTCAAGATACTGATAAGTACGCGTTTCTCGTGTGCCATAGCCTATATCGATCAGCCAACTTTATAGTAGTCCTTTAACTCGTTTAATTTCTCCAGCCAGCAACTTCCGATAGTTTTCTAGCTTTTTCAGCTTGTCTTCCACCTCATTAAGATGAAACGTCAAGATCTCAATACTGCGCTGGATAACACTCCTTTCAGTGCCAGTCTGCCTGAACACTTGAACCAGCTCCTTTATTTCGGCCAGCGATAGCCCCAGGAGTAGTTTACCACGTCGTATAAGGCGTAGTAGATAAAGGTGTTCCTCAGTATAGATTCGGCGCCCGTTTGGTCCACGAATCACCCCAACAAGTAATCCCATCTCTTCATAATAGCGCACCGTACGAGTAGTTAATCCGGCTCGCCGTGCTAACTCACCAATGCTCATGGTCTTTTTCTCAGGTGGTGCTATCGTTTCTGTTATCATTATCCCTCCTGGGTTCCTAACTACAGCAACAGCAAAGCTCCAATTACCAAACTTGCCTGCAGGCCACCAGTTTACGTTAAGGTTAAAAAATTTTAGCACACACTGCACTGATTGTCAAGTCAACGCGCCTATACAATGTCAAATAAAAATAACAAAAATCTTGGCAAACTGTGGATATTCCAATC
>JBBISW010000021.1:0-3655 GCA_037441105.1 Chloroflexota bacterium | reverse complement strand
CTCAGCTATGACCTGTGCCATTTCATCGAGCGCCTCCCCACTACAGCTATAGATGACCTGAAGTTACCGGAGAGCTATTTTGGTTTCTATGATACCATCATCGCCTTCAATAACCTGGAGAGCAGAGCCTACATCATTTCCACAGGTTTCCCAGAGCTCGATGAAGACCACCGAACAAAAAGAGCCAGGCTACGCCTTGAGGAAATAAAAAATCGGCTGTCTTCGCCCCAATCTCATATCCAAAAAGCTGACTCGTGGAATACCAAGAACACAATTGAAGCTGTGCTCAAGTCCAATTTCACTCCTGAAGACTATATCAAAGCCGTGGACAGAGTCAGGGAGTATATCGCTGCCGGCGATGTGTTTCAGGTCAATATTTCCCAGCGCTTTGAGACTGATTTGACCGTCCCACCTTATGAACTCTACCGCCGCTTGAGGCAAATCAACCCAGCTCCATTCGCCAGCTACCTAAACTTCGATGGAGTAACCATCGTCAGTGCCTCGCCAGAGAGATTCCTGCGCGTGGACGGTGACCGGGTGGAGACGCGACCGATAAAAGGCACCAGGCCAAGGAGTAAAAACCCCGTCGAAGATGCCATGCTGGCACAAGAGTTGCTTAATAGCATCAAAGACCGCGCTGAGAATGTGATGATTGTTGACCTGGAAAGAAATGACCTGGGCAGGGTCTGCCAGTATGGCACGGTGAAAGTTACCGAGCTGGCTATCCTTGAGACCTTTCCCACCGTCTTTCATTTAACTTCTACAGTTGTCGGTAGGCTGCGTCCCAGCAAAAATCGCCTTGATTTGCTCAAAGCTACTTTCCCCGGCGGCTCCATCACCGGCGCCCCTAAGGTGCGGGCCATGGAGATTATCGATGAACTCGAGCCAACAAGAAGAAGCGTCTATACCGGCGCTATCGGTTATTTCAGCTTCGGCAGTAATCTCGACCTTAACATAGTCATCCGCACCTTTATCATCAAAGGCGGTAAAGCTTATTTCCAAGTCGGAGGTGGCATTATTTACGACTCCAACGCTGAGGCGGAATATCAGGAGACTCTGGACAAGGCAAAAGCTCTGATTCAAGCGCTTCGACTGGCACCCAGAGTGGCGGTGAAGACGAAATGATACTGATTATCGACAATTACGACTCATTCGTTTATAACCTGGCTCAATACCTTGGTGAGCTGGGCTGGGAGCCGGTAGTCTATCGCAATGACCAAATCAGCCTGGCTGAAATCAAAACACTCGCTCCCAGCCACATAGTTATCTCGCCAGGGCCCTGCACCCCTTTGGAGACCGGCATCTCCAACGACGTAATACGCCACTTTGGCGGCAAAATCCCTATACTCGGCGTCTGTCTCGGTCACCAGTGCATTGGCCATGTCTATGGCGGCATCGTGGGTCGAGCTTCTGTACCCACTCACGGGAAGACATCTCTCATCTGTCATGACGGCGAAACCATTTATAACGGTATTGAGAACCCCTTCCCAGCAGCCCGTTATCACTCCCTGATTATCAAACAGGAAGGTTTACCCTCCTGCCTTAAAGTCACCGCCCGGACTCAGGAAGGGGAGATAATGGGTGTAAGACACAAAGACTATGTGGTCGAAGGTACACAGATACACCCCGAATCTATTCTCACCGAAGTGGGACATGACCTGTTAGCTAATTTTCTACGCTTTACCGAACCTGTTTGGCCTTAGAATCCACCGATGGAAGAGACTGTTTACCTTAATGGCGACCTGATTCCCGGCTCTCAGGCTGGACTATCGCCCTTCGACCACGGCTTCCTTTATGGCTACGGACTATTCGAGACCATGCGGGCTTACGGCGACACCATCTTTCGCCTGAACCGCCATCTGGACCGACTCCACCACGCAGCCGAAACCTTGGGCATAGCTTCCAAGCTGGCCTCTTACGACCTGGAAAAAGCTTGCTATGACGTCCTCAAAGCCAATAATCTGGCTGATGCCCGACTCAGGCTTACTGTTTCAGCCGGCGCAGGTGACATAACTCCTAACCCTGATACCTGTCGTGGCATTACCGTATTTATTGCCGCCCGAAAGCTCGTACCAATGCCGCCTGAAATCTACGAGCGAGGCTATACGGCAGCCCTGTCATCCTGGCGACGCAACAGCCAGTCGCCACTATCACGGCTCAAATCCACTTGCTATTTGGAAAATGTCCTAGCCAGACAGGAGGCCAGGGCAGTCGGTGCTGACGAAGCGCTACTGCTCAACGAGCGAGGTTTTTTGGCTGAAGGCAGCACCACAAATGTCTTCCTGGTAAGCTGCCAAATGCTGATTACACCTTCTACAGAAAGCGGTGCCCTCTCCGGAATCACCAGAGAAGCTGTTCTGGAGCTGGCTCAATCAATGGGAATCATGCTGGTTGTGAAACAAGTCGAGCTGGGTGAACTGCTCACAGCCAAGGAAGCCTTCTTAACCAACTCCATACTTGAAATCATGTCCCTGACCCGGCTCGACGATAAGCCTATCGGCTCAGGAAAACCGGGAACACTAACCCAACGCCTTATGTCAGCCTATCGTGAGCTGATAGCTAAAGAGACCTAACCCGAAAGGCCATCCGAAGTTCGCCCACTGTCATTGCCAGCCGAAGCCCTGAGCCGTTCGCCTTCTGTCATCCTGCCCTTCGTCTTCTGTCATCCCGAGCCCTTCTTTTTTGTCATCCTGCCCTTCGTCTTATGTCATCCTGAGCCCTTCTTTTCTGTCATCCTGAGCGAAGCGAAGGATCTCTCTCACTCAGAGTAAAGTCCACAAAGGGGCAGCGAAGCAATCTACGCAGGAAAAAAGACTTAACCCACAATACTAGCCAAAAGGCTATGTTTGCAGAAGCACAATTAGGTAAGCTTATTGATTTTTGGGCTTGCGACCGGAGCCCGGTGGGCCAGCATACGTCTGAACAATCTCAATAAAGCGCCTTGCCTCGTTGCCCATTACCTCTAATTTCGTATCTTTCCAATGTCTTCTTCGTACTGCCACACGACAGAATTCGCTGGCGGTTCCACGGATAATATCTTTGGCATCCTCAGGACCTTGAGCCCAGGCTTGCGATGACGGCAGCACCAGTTCTATGCGAATAGGGATATTTGGTACTTCCAAACCGTTCACGCTATAGGCATAAGGCCTCGCCAGGTATGCAATCATAGCCACATGGCGCAGGCGGTCGGTATCAACAGGTTCAACGCCCACGGCATCATAGCAATCGAGGCCGTGAGCCCATGTCTCCATAAGCCGTGCCGTGGCAAAAGCACGTGCTCCCATAGCCGGCCCGAACCATGGAATCCTTGCTTTAGGGTCGGTTTTCATAAGATGCTCACACTCCGTCTTTCTGACATTTCGCCACCACTCCAGTATTTGTGAAGGCTTCATCGCCCGCCCTCGCCTGGGGCCAATCTCATTCCAAGCCATCCCGACCTTAGCCGCCTCATCCAGTGCTGCATAATCACCGCCAAGAAACGCGGTAGCCACTTCATCAATGTGAGCAATATGTGAGACACAGTCTCTCACCATCCATCCTTCTGCCGGAGTTAGCAAGTCCCACTGCTCGTCTTTAAGTGTGGACAGAAAATCGTCCAGGGCTTTCTGCTCAGCCTTGAGGTCGGTTACTATTTCTTGCATAGTTCACCACCTTT
>JBBISW010000020.1:17517-19850 GCA_037441105.1 Chloroflexota bacterium | reverse complement strand
CATGGCTGAAGCTAAAGTTGGAGTTATCGGCGGCACCGGGTTGTACCAGTTGGAAGGTATGACCCAGGTTAAAGAAGTGAAGGTGAAGACGCCTTTCGGCGACCCCAGCGACGCTATCATTTTGGGCGAGATAGACGGGGTGAAAGTGGCCTTTCTTCCCAGGCACGGCAGGGGACATCCCATCAGCCCCACCGAGATACCATCAAAAGCCAACATCTACGCGATGAAGTCCCTCGGCGTGGAATGGATACTCTCTGTAGCCACCGTAGGCAGCCTCCAGGAGAAAATCAGACCTCTGGACATAGTTATCCCCGACCAGATTATCGACCGCACCTTCCTCAGGCAGGATACCTTCTTCGGCAGAGGCATAGTCGGGCATATCCCTTTTGCCGACCCTTTCTGCCCCACACTCGGCGATATACTCTACGATTCAGCGCGCAAACTCGAGATAAGAGCTCATGACGGCGGCATCTGCATCGTCATGGAAGGACCTCAGTTCTCCACCAGGGCTGAGTCAGAGCTGTACCGTTCCTGGGGAGCCGATGTCATCTTCATGACCGGTTTACCGGAGGCTAAGCTAGCCCGGGAGGCAGAAATCTGTTATGCCACCATGGCTGTGGTAACCGACTACGACTGCTGGAAGGAGACCTACGAGGTTGTGTCTGCAGAGATGGTCGTAGACAATCTAAGGCGAGGCACTGAAACTGTCAAGAGGCTATTGAGGCAGGCAATAACCCGTATGCCTAAGGCAAGGAACTGTATTTGCGCCAGCGCCCTCAAAGACGCCATACTCACCTCTCCCGAGCTTATCCCGGAGCAGGTGAAGAAAGACCTGGCACCAATCATCGGCAAGTACATGAAATAGTCAATCCCCCCCCCACTCTAGCTCTCTCGCTCTAGGAGAGAGTACAATTGTCAATGACTAAAACTAGGTGTTTCAAATTTAGAGGACTTGAATTTTGGTATTGTTTAATATTTGGTGCTTAGAGTTTGGGATTTATCGCCCTAAGATGTAGCCTCGACCCTTTAGGGTCGCTTCGGGCGAGGCTGAAGCCTCGCACTACATGGTTTATTTAAACTCTGTCTGCCTATTGTATATAGGGGATTAGATTTGTCTCAAAGAATCTGTGGCATGATTGGGGCAATTTCTTGTAATCGCAGCACTCCTTGACGGTCGGGGTGAGGTCTACAGAATTGTAAGTCTGCCAGAAAAGGATAGGGGCATTATTAAGCTCTTTGTGGGTCTTCACAAAATCGAGCAGTCCGGCGAAAGTCTTAGCCGTGTAAGTCAAGTCCAGCTTCACGTCTTCGGTTTTTTTGAGCAGTTCCAGGGCTTCCTTACACTCCTTGGTAGGAAAGCCATAGCCCTGTCCACAGAAATCGTGCAATACATTTATGTCATTCTCGCTGAATTTAATAGCAGGCACCGTCTTATCGTGTTTTCGCATCAGGTTGATTGCCTTGTTTGCCAGCTCCGCGGTTGCCTTCTCATTCGCCAGCCAGTAATAGGCAACGCGAACTCCAATTATCATCGAATTCAGCCCGGCTAACCTGCTTCCTACCAGAAGCCCAGCCATTGTTCCTTTAGACCCCAGGGCAACGAATATGTATTTCGGCTCCGGAAGCTCCCCGGCATCGATTTGCTTTTTCAATTCGAAAGCCGCAGCAACAAAGCCTAATGCCCCAAGCGGAGACGACCCGCCGGGAGGAAGATAATAGACTCCAGGTTTGGTCAAAAAGTACCGAATTGAGTTTAGCGTAGCTCCGGTTCTATCCTTAGCATAACAAATCTCTGCTCCACAATGTCGGAACAGGAGAAGATTTTCCTGAACATGGTCGGTAACCGGCTGGTCAACCAGCAACAAGAGAGTTTTCAATCCAAGCCGATTACCGTGCATGGCGGTGGCCAGACCGTGGTTCGTGCCCAAGCCTCCGTATGTCATGATGGTTTTCTTTTTCCTGCGTAGCGCGTCAGGAAGTATGAACTCCAGTTTCCGTACCTTGTTCCCGCCGTAGTGCTCCGACGATTTGCCATCGTCCTTTATCCACATGTTTCGGTAATTGATTTCCTTCCCCACTCTCTCCAACTTTCTTACCGGGGTGGGGAAATTGCCCAAATGCTCCCAGGCGATGCCCTTCTTTAAGCCCGGATATCTCTCAAACAATACACATTCCATAGCATCTCTTCAGAGTATAACAATGTTACCAATTCCTTTCTATCATTGCGAGCCTCCCACTACTGTCATCCTGATCCCGATTTATCGGGAGAAGAATCTCATCGTTGTCCCCCACCCATTGAGATTCTTCAGTCGCTTCGCTCCTTCAGAATGACA
>JBBISW010000020.1:0-17417 GCA_037441105.1 Chloroflexota bacterium | reverse complement strand
TCAGAATGACAAAAAGACTGTGGCCTCGACCATTTAGGGTCGAGTTCACGAGGCTATCCCGCAAAGCGGGACGGGGCTACATGTTTCTGTTTTGGGTTTCTCGCGCCACGTTACCACTCCGGCTCTATCTTTTGAGCTTTGAATCGCCTTCCAGAGACAAGTTTGGGCGATTGATGCAGGAGCATGCCTGAAAGGAACAGCCTGCCTCTGTGGTCCTGTCGTCTTGCCGGCTTTTCTCCAATCGCCATCTGGAGTATCTCCAGAATATGATAGATGGGCATCCTGGTGGGATAAAGTATCTTCCCTGTGGACAGCATTTGAAGACATCCAGCGCAATACACCACAATAGCAGCTGCCTTGGTTGCCCTGGCTTCCCTTAAGCTCCGTATCGTATCGGAGGCAACTCGGAAGGGACTGAAACCCGATTCAGGGCTGAAGCCCCCAGCAATGCCGCAGCATAAGGAGTTCTGGCAAGAATACTTCATCTCAACCACCTCAACCCCCACCCTGCTGAGGATTTTCCGGACGAGCCCGAGGATGTCCTCACCGAAAATCTTACCGTAGCAAGAATCCTGGACTGTTGCCTTCATTTCCAGCTTGTTCTTGATTTTCACCCTACCATCTTCTATCCGCTCCCACAGCCAGGCGAGCAAGTGCTGAATCTCGAAATCAGGCTTGAAGCCAAATCTGGGCAAAATATTGTTGAACATGTTGTAGCCGGCAGTGCACGGGATGAGCATCTTTTTCAGGCGCAATTTGCCGAAATACCTTTCCAGCCTTTTGGCTACCTGCTCTATTTGCTCAAACAAACCCATCCGATAATACATTTCGCCACAGCAAGTATCCAGTGAACCGCGAATTTCAAGCCCTATCAACAAGCTAGTCTTGGTTAGATAAGGGCTGGTAACATAATTACAGCCGGGATAAAACATCTCCTTACACGGTGAAAGGCTATCCCAAGCCTTGAGCATCTCCTTTTCGTCGTCGGGCAATCGCTCTAATACATAGGTCCTGAAATTAGGTTTGTAATGTGGGATGAACCATTCCGCCCGCAACGGTAGCCCTCCCTGAACATATCTCTCGTGCCACCGCTGCAATATCAATTGGGTGGGGTTGCACTGCTCGGGGCAGATGAAGTTGCAAACGAAGCAACTGGTACATCTCCTCAGCACATGTTTGGTTTCCTCTTCACCGATAAGCCTCTTAATCTCTTTCACTGCTTCGTCAAGCGGCAGAAGCATCACGGGGCACCGACTGAAACACTCCCCACAAAGTGTGCACTTGTCCTGGTTAAAAGGGGCGTAAAGGTCAAATTTGTCCTTTGTCAGCATGTCTGCATAACTCCTTTGCTGAATATTTCCCGTTGTCTTTTTTCCAGAAAACCCCGGTACCAGTTAATCAATGCTTTAACAATAGCGCCGAGTAATTTCCTCACCGGTCGGTTCTGAACCACGACGCTGTGATATATCTTGCCGAAAAATCTAAGACGACTGGCATCAGCAGAGCTGATGGGCGGAATTGGCTCCATCTTAACTGGCCTTGGGAAAAAACGCTTGCGTTCTTTCGGGAAAAAGAGCCAGCGGAAAAGGAGATTGGAGACAACAGCCATCATGTCCCAGGCACGCTGCTCGTTTCGGCGAACCGGTGCTTCGCCGGCAGCCATCTGTACCAGCTCCACAGAAAGATAGATGTCTATCTTGCTGTTGGTCAACGCCTTTATCAGGGAGAGGAATAAATAGCAGGCGTGGCAGTTGACAACCATGACCTCAGCGCCGGTTGCCTCAGCTTCCTGCAATCTAAGATAAAGGCTATGTATCAAATAGAGCAGGGTATGTAAGGGATTGCCAGCGATATCACCGTGCAAGACTGGGATAGTAGCTGCCCAACCGCAGCACAGCGCCGACTCCCTGTTGTGCTCCATCTCCACGATTTCACAGCCTAAATGGTCAATCGTTTCCCGGATTACATCCTGTATTCTTCCCCCTTTATACTTGGACAGGCAGTTATCATGAACTGTCACCTTTTTATTCAGCTTTCGCTTGATTTTTATCTTGCCGCTCTTCAATCTGTCCAGTATCCAGTAGTCCAGCGGCTCTGGGTCACAAAAACTGAAATCTATACCGAACCTGTTGGGCAGGACATCGCCCAGCATCATTGCCTCAGCGCCCATGAGGCAATACAGCTTCTGTATGCCCATATCGGAGAACTTCTTATGCAGCATTTTGCCTATTGTCTCCGCTTCATTCACCATGCCCAGCTTATAGACATCGCCAGCACAACCCCAAAAACCCTCGAAGCCAGCGATAGCCGACTTTAGCTCTTCAATCAAAGGGGTCATAGCGATGAAAGGCACCAGATTGGTATAGAAGCCGATGAGCAGCATTGCCTTTCCGGAATGGTTCACATTTTCCTGCCAGGAGCGCACAAGCGAAAGCTCATCCTCTGGCATGAGCGCTCTGACAGAAGCCCACATATTAGCTGGCTCATTGGGGAAAACAAGCCTGGCGATGGCTGACATTCCCCTTGACTGGTGCTCCTCGTTCCATCGCTCCAGGATAAGCTCGTAGGGATTCGCCTGCACCGGGCAGATGAGGTCGCAGGTATAGCAAGTGGTACACCGCTGATAGGCTAGGGAGGCATTGGTTTTATCGCCGATGAGGGCTTTTATATCCTGTTTGGCTTCTTCTGCAGGGAGTTCCAGTACAGGACACCGCTCAAAACAAAGCCCGCAGAGGTCACATAAGTCGTCTCTAAAAAAACGAAATCCCAAACTCACTCCAATCCTTGATTCTGATAGATATTTTTGTTAGCACTCTGCTTCGATGTGGTCGCGACCCTAAAGGGTCGTGGCTACATGCGCGGAGCACATCGCCAGTTTGGGCACGATTGTAGCAAGCCGAAGTTCTTAAGGTCAATTTTACAACTTAAAGAACATGATTTAGAATAGACAAATCTATTTAGCCGGTCAGACAACAAAATAAAGGTAGCGATTTGTTATAGGGTAGTCTGAAGATGTCATCAAAGATAGAATTCAATTGTTTGCCCACGGCCATAGGCAGCATGCCACAGGTTGACCCTAAGGAGGCTTGCTCCATCGTGGCTAAATATCTGCCTGCTCTGCCTGCCTGGCCGCAACTGCCGAAGCGCTCTCAACTGGAGAATATGTATATCCAGTTCAGCGAGGGCTTCCCCGGGCTGGTACTGGAGGGAGACAAAATCTACGTGGAGCGTTCAGCGGAGTTCGATAGCCAGTTGGAGCAGCTTTACACTGCCAGCACTGATAACAATCCGGATAATTACGGCATCAGCGCTGAATATGCCGCCGGGCTGCACGCCTTTCCGGCTCTCAAACAAAAGTCTCCTGACATGGTCAAGGGGCAAATAACCGGCCCCATCACCTGGGGGCTTTGTGTCACCGACAGGGAACAACGAGGCATACTCTATGACGACCTTCTGGCCGAGGCTCTAGCCAAGTTTCTGCGGTTGAAAGCCATGTGGCAGGAAGGGTTTTTGCGCCAGATTTCGCCTGACACACTTATCTTCCTTGACGAGCCTTACCTGACCTCACTGGGCACGGCCTTCGTCTCCATTCCCAATGTGCAGGTAACGACTTTGCTCGAAGAAGTTTTCAGCGGCATAAAGGGGCTTAAGGGGGTGCACTGCTGTGGCAGCACCGACTGGGCACTCCTTCTGAAAAACTCCACTGACGTCCTGAGCTTCGATGCCTATAACTATGCCGACTCCTTAAGCTGCTATCCGACTGAAGTGAAAGCCTTTCTGGAGCGCGGCGGCAGTATCGCCTGGGGCATCATCCCCAACAACGAGGAGGCTTTGGCCGGAGAATCTGTAGCCAGCCTGTATGACCGGCTTGGCGAAGCTATGGTGCCTTTCACCCGGGATGGTATTCCCATTAAGCAGCTCGTTGCCCAGAGCCTGCTGACCCCATCCTGTACGCTGGCATCATTATCCCCTGAAGCTGCAGTTCACGCCTTAGAATTGCTCTCAGAGCTTTCGGCCAAGGTGAGGAGTAAATATTCAGCCTAGTTTCCCCCTGCTCACTCTAACTCTCTCCCGCCAGGAGAGAGCAGAAATGTAGGGACAGGTTTTCAAACCTGTCCGCAGCGGGCAGACCTGAAGGTCTGTCCTTACTCCATCCAAGGGGAGAGAGAGGACAATTTGCCATTCTGCGGGAGTCCCGATTTTATCGGGACGACTGAAGAATCTCGGCCTAATGCTGGTTCCGGGAAGAGCCTAAAGGAGATCTTTCGCTACGCTCAGAATGACAAGCAAGGACTTCCCGTAGCTGAAATTTGAAATTCAAAGCTGATTAAGCGATAATACGGTGAAAAGTTTGGATACTTAATTTATTGGATGGTAAACGATGAATAAACGAAAAAGGATGGCCTTGCTAAAGCATCGCCGACGCCGCAAGAAGCTGGAAGAGAGAAGAAAGGCTATGGCATTGCTAGCTGGCGTTACCGGTGTAGCAGCTAAACCAGCAGCCGTGCCAGCAGTGGCAATCGCTGAGGCGCCATCAGCGCCGAAAAAGCCCATCAGAAAGAAGAAGGTAGAGGTAGCCGCTGCGGCTAAAGCTGCAGCTCCCAAACCAACGGCAAGGGCAGCTAAAGCGAAAGTAGAAGAAGCGCCGAAAAAGCCCGCCAGAAAGAAGAAGGTAGAGGTAGCTGCTGCGGCTAAACCTGTAGCTCCCAAACCAAAGGTAAAGCCTGCTAAGGCAAAGGCGGCCAAGGCGAAGGCGGCAAAAGAGCCGAAGGCAAAAGTAGCTAAGGTCAAAGCAGAAGAGGCGCCCAAAAAGCCCACCAGAAAAAAGAAGACCGAAGCCACTTCATAAGAGTTGATGGCGAATGTCTACCTCCTGACCGGCAGCCCGGGGACAGGGAAAACCACCGTCATTAAACAGGCCATAGCCAAGACGAAGATTAAAGCCGGCGGCTTTTATACCGAGGAGGTAAGAAGCAGCGGCATACGGCAAGGCTTCAGAATCGTTACCCTAGATGGGCAGAACGCCATACTGGCACATGTTGATATCCCTGGACGCTACCGAGTAAGCAAATATGGCGTCGACATCTCCAATCTGGACAACGTAGGTGTTGCCGCCATTCACCGGGCAATAATAGAGGAAAGCGATTTAATAGTCATCGATGAAATCGGCAAGATGGAGCTTTTCTCGCCTCGGTTTAAAGACGCCGTGCTGACGGCGATAGACAGCGGTAAGAAAGTCCTCGGCACAATCATGCTCAGTCCACATCCCTTCGCCGACGAAATAAAACGCCATCCCAAAGTGAAGGTGATCGAGATTACCCGAGCTAATCACGACCAGTTGCTCAGAGAAATAACAAACTGGCTAAAATAGACCGCTACAGTGAAAATAACCCTCAAGCCAATCGGCGAGATCGATAACAAGATGCTAGAAGAGCTCAAACAGAGGCTGAATCAAGTCTTTGGCTGCCCTGTAAAGACAATCCCGGAAGTTTATAGCCTTAAGCAGGCTTACGATTCCAAGCGAGAGCAATACCTGGCTTCAGAACTGCTCGCCAGGCTGAAACAATCGGACGTGGCCAGGGACGAAAAGGTCTTAGGTATAGTTGATGTTGACCTTTACGCTCCGGGGCTGAACTTCGTCTTCGGTCAAGCTGACATGGCCGCCAGAGTAGCCATCATCTCTTTATGCCGTCTCAGGCAAGAATACTACGGATTGCCCGCAGACGAAGCCCTTTTTCTGGACAGAGCCACCAAGGAAGCAGTTCATGAGCTGGGGCATACCTTTGGCTTGGAGCACTGCTCAAATGCCAACTGTGTAATGCACTTTTCCAACAGTTTAGCCGATACCGACTGGAAAGAAGCGGCATTCTGTAGTAAATGCCGTCCTAAACTGTTACAATAAACCGAAACCTGTCATTCTGAGCGTAGCGAAGAATCTCACAAAGTTCAGGGCAGGCTACGCAGAAAAAGAGCGGAGATTCTTCAGTCGCCCTTCCGTGGAAGGACTCCTTCAGAATGACATATTACTGAATGGAGGTGTAGACACATGAGAAAAGTAGCTGTAGTCGGCGTTGGGATGACGAAATTCAGCGGCAAGCAGGACAAAACAGCAGTTGAGCTGTTCGCTGAAGCCGCCATGGACGCCATAAACGAGTCTAACTTGAAGCCAAAGGACATTCAGGCTTTGTTTATGGGCAATGCCCTGGGAGACTTCGCCGAAGGTCAGGCACAGCCACAAGCCTTTGTTGCTGATTACATCGGTGCTTCCCACATCCCGGCCAACAGATATGAGAACGCCTGCGCTTCATCCAGTGCCGCCTTCCGAGATGCCTTTATGTGGGTAGCTTCAGGGTTCTACGACATCGTCCTGGCTGGTGGCGCTGAAACAGCCGCCAAGATGGGTACGCCTCTAGCCACTCGAACCTTCGCCATGGCCAGCGACAGCCGCTACGAATTCCCCTCTGGAATCACATTCCCCGGCGTCTTCGCCCTCTTAACTCACCTTTACGCCAAAAAATACGGCATACCTTTAGAAAAACTCAAGCATCAAATGGCCCAGGTCACCGTCAACTCCCATTACTACGGTGCTCGCAATCCCAAAGCTCAGTTCCAGAAAGAGATAACTGTGGATGATGTGCTCAAAGGCTTCATGGTATGCCAGCCGCTCCAGCTCTACGACTGCTGCCCATTCTCCGATGGAGGTTCAGCAGTTATCCTAGCCTCAGAAGAAAAGGCGAAAAAGCTGACCAACAAGCCTGTTTATGTTGTCGGCGTCGGTCAAGCTTCAGCCGGCAACCTGCTCAGCCAGAAAGAATACCTCCCCAGACTCAGGTCCAGGGAACTAGCTGCCGAGCAAGCCTACAAGATGGCTGGACTTACCCCCAAAGATATAGATGTCATCGAGCTTCACGATTGTTTCAGCATAGCCACAATTGTCGCCCTGGATAGCCTGGGCTTCTTTGAATTCGGTAAGTCCGGTGAAGCTGTGGAGAAAGGTGAGACCAAGCTCGGAGGCAAGATACCGGTAAACCCCTCTGGTGGGCTGAAAGCTAAAGGGCATCCCATAGGCGCCACCGGTACCGCACAAGTATACGAGATAGTTAAGCAGTTAAGAGGCGAATGCGGTGAGCGTCAGGTCGAGGGAGCCAAAGTAGGCATGACCGACACACTCGGTGGCGACGGTGGTACACTGTGTAACATGATTTTAAAGAGAGGCTGGTAGCACAGGCTGCGGTCTAATTCCCAAGGAGGCTAAAATGGAACATAAGCTTATTTTCAAGGAATATAATGAGGGGCTTAAACAAAACAAACTGCTGGGCTTGAAATGTAAAGAGTGTGGCATAGTTACGGTGCCGCCTAAAATAGCTTGCAGCAAGTGCACCAGCACTGATTTGGATGTCATCGAATTAAGCGGTAAGGGCAAAGTCCAGACCTTTACCACCGTATTCGTGGCGCCGGAAGGCCGCGAGTCTGAGTGCCCATATACTATAGTCATAGTCGAACTCGACGAAGGCCCGTGGATAATGGGCAACCTGACCGGCATTGACCCTAAAACAGTGACTATGGACATCATGGGCAAAAAGGTGAAGATGGGGCATGCGGTATTTCCCGGAGATAAATACTCCGCCGGTGACGAAGCCAGACCGCTCTTCAGCCTCGAGGCTTGAGGTGATTATTTTGTCATAATGGCAGGCCGCCAATTGTCCCAACTATGTAGTGCGTCCCTTTAGGGTCGCCATGGGCGGGGCTAAAGCCCCGCCGCTACATCTCTTGGAGAGTGTTTATGAATGTCATTCTTCGCTACGCTCAGAATGACAGGGAGAGAAGCTCAGGCAAAAGCCGTGTCAAAAACACTAGCATTAGTTGAAGCATTGCTCAAGCCGGAAACCTACCCGCATCATCCTCAGAAGATAGAGTTAATGCAGACCCAGATGTCCTTCATCTTTCTCACCGGCGACTATGTTTACAAGGTCAAGAAGCCGGTCAACCTGGGATATCTGGACTACACCACATTGGAAAAGCGCCGCTTCTTCTGCCATCAGGAAATAGAACTGAACAGGCGTCTCTGTCCTGAAATCTACCTGGAGGTTGTTCCTGTAATCAAAAGTGGAGCCCAAATCTGCCTCGGCGGCGAAGGGGAAGTAATCGAATATGCGGTGAAAATGAAGCAGCTCCCCCAAGAGCGGATGATGGATAGGCTTTTGCCTCAAGATTTAGTGACAGAGGACATGGTGACACGGGTAGCTGAGAAGCTGGCAGTATTCCACGCTGAAGCCAGAACAAGCCCTGAAATCAGCGCCTACGGGAAACCAGATGCCATCATAATAAATACCGAAGAGAACTTCACCCAGACGCAGAAGTATATAGATATCTCAATACCCTCCCGGAAATATCACCACATCAAGACTTACACCGATAGTTTTCTTCAATCGAACAAGCCCCTGTTCCAGAAACGGGTAGAAAGCGGTAAAATCAGAGACTGCCACGGCGACCTCCACGCTGCCCACGTCTGTCTTAGCAACGGAATCTATATCTACGACTGCATTGAATTCAATGACCGGTTCAGGTATGGCGATGTCGCCTCTGAAGTCGCCTTCCTGGCTATGGACTTAGACCGCTACCAACGAGCTGACCTCTCCAGAGCTTTCGTCAATGCCTATGTCCGCCTGAGCCAGGACAAAGAACTCCTCCAACTGCTGAACTTTTACAAGTGCTATCGAGCTTATGTCCGGGGCAAAGTAGCCAGTTTCATGCTGGATGACCCGTACATCTTGGATAAAGAAGCAGCATTAGCTGCGGCACAGGGCTACTTCGACTTAGCCTATCGCTACACCAGAGAAAAAACCCTGCTGCTCATCATGGCTGGCCTGGTGGGCACGGGCAAGACCACGGTGGCTCAGGCCCTGAGCCGGAGCCTGGGACTTACCGTTATCTCCGCAGACATCACCAGAAAGAGACTAGCTGGTATCTCACCGACCGAGCGCCGCTTTGAGCAATTCGGCGGCGGCATCTACTCTGCAGAATTCTCCCGAAAAACCTACGATGAGATGTTTGCTCAGGCCAGAGAGCTTCTATCTCAAGGGGAATCGGTAATACTAGATGCCTCCTTCAAAAAAAGGCAGGACAGGTTGCTAGCTCAAAGTCTAGCTGAGGAGACAAAAGCCGATTTTGCCGTAGTCGAGTGCATTCTGGACGAGGAGAGCGTTAAGAGCCGTCTGGAGCAAAGGATAAAAGAGGGCTCTGTATCTGATGGTCGCTGGGAAATCTTCGAGCAACAGAAGCAGGACTTCGACGAAATCACCGAATTTCCATCGCAAAACCATATAATACTTGACACTTCCCAGCCAATGAGTAATATTGTAAAGCTAGTTTCAGAGGGAATTTTCGGATAATACCATCAGGTGGATTATTTAGCACTTATAGCAGTCATTTCTGAATGAGCTATAGGATATTGGCATTAGTATGAGAGTTGTAAACCTTCATTGCGTGTCATTGCGAGCAAAGCGTGGCAATCTCATTGCCTGTGTCTCCTCCCGCCGGATCACCACGTCGCTGACGCTCCTCGCGATGACAGTTAATAAAGAGACCTGAGGGAGCTTTTACCTTTTTGTCATTCTGAGGGAGCCCTTCGTTTAATGTCATCCTGAAGGAGCGAAGCGACTGAAGAATCTCATTCGCTACTCAAAATGACAAGGTAGGTACTAGAATTGTAAACAGGTTATTAAATGCCCGGTGCATAGACAATACTACGTTTACATAATGACTAATAAATGGGATACTGTACTTTATACAGGCGTTACAAATAACCTGTTAAAAAGGGGTTATGAACACAAGGAAAAGCTCGTTGCCGGATTCACCAAGAAATATAATCTCACCAAGCTTGTGTATTACGAGGTCTTTGAGGACATAGAGAATGCCATCTCGCGAGAGAAACAAATTAAGGGCAGTTTAAGACAGAAGAAGATTCAGTTGATCGAGAGCATCAACAAGGAGTGGCGGGATCTGTATACAGAACTAGAGGAGGGCTCCTCGTGAAGCTAACCGTGACCTGTATAAGCTCCTTAGCGAAGTTTACCCCGAGTGTGATGGGATTCTTCGCTACGCTCAGAATGACATTTCCCTCGTGTCATTCTGAAGGAGCCCTTCGTTTAATGTCATCCTGAAGGAGCGAAGCGACTGAAGAATCTCATGTGAAGTATATCACCCTCACCCTAGCCCTCTCCCTTCAAGGGAGAGGGAATTAAAAAATTTTCTCCCTCCCTTGGCGGGAGGGAGTCAGAGGGAGGGGGAAAGGATTAAATAAATGGACTATCACATCAAAGACAAGTCGTTAGCCGACCAGGGCAGGCTACGCATCGAATGGGCCAGCCGGGAGATGCCGGTACTAAAGTTAATCAAACAAAGGTTTACTAAAGAGAAGCCCTTGAAAGGTGTCCGCATCTCCGCCTGCCTCCATATCACCACAGAGACAGCCAACCTGGCCTTGACCCTGAAAGAGGGCGGCGCTGACCTGGTCCTATGTGCTTCAAATCCGCTGAGCACTCAAGATGATGCGGCAGCAGCCCTTGTCGAATACGACCTGCCTATCTTCGCAATCAAAGGTGAAGACAACCAGACCTATTACCAGCACATAAACTCTGCCCTGGAGCACAAACCTCAACTCACAGTAGATGATGGTGCTGACCTGGTGAGCACCGCCCACCGTGAGAAAACTCAGCTTCTGGCTAATATAATCGGCGGCACCGAGGAGACGACCACTGGCGTGATAAGGCTGAGAAATATGGCGGAGGAAGGGAAGTTAAGATACCCCATCATCGCCGTGAACGATGCCAGGACCAAGCGCTTCTTCGACAACCGCTACGGTACCGGGCAGAGCACCATTGACGGCATCACCAGGGCCACAAATATCTTATGGGCAGGGAAAAATGTGGTGGTCTGCGGCTACGGCTGGTGCGGCAGAGGCATAGCTCGGCGGGCTCAGGGGATGGGGGCTTTAGTGATTATAACTGAGGTATCGCCTGTCCCCGCCCTCGAAGCAGCTATGGACGGCTATCAGGTCATGCCCCTGATTGAGGCAGCTAAGATAGGAGACATCTTCATCACCGCCACCGGGGATGTCAGTGTAATTGATAAAGCCCATTTCTCCCAGATGAAAGACGGGGCTATTCTGGCTAACAGCGGTCATTTTAATGTCGAGATAAACATACCGGCCTTGGAAAAACTAGCCAAGGCAAAAAGGCAGATGCGTCCCCTTGTTGATGAGTATACTCTGGCTGACGGACGCCGACTTTACCTTCTGGGTGAGGGCAGGCTGATAAACCTGGCGGCGGCTGAAGGGCATCCCGCCAGCGTTATGGACATGAGCTTTGCCAACCAGGCGCTATGCCTTGAACATCTGGTCAAGAATAAGGGAAAGCTTCAGCCAAAGGTTTACCCCGTGCCTGAGGAAATAGATAATGAGGTGGGGCGGCTGAAGCTTCAAGCCATGAATATTTCTATCGATTCCTTAACCAAGGAACAGAAGAAATACTTGGAAAGCTGGGAGGAGGGGACGTAGTCGAGAGAAGGGGTCAACTATGAAATACATCGGCCTGAACAGTAAAGACGGCATCATCAACCGCTTCGCCCAGCATGTGTCTTCGGGCAAGGCGGAGACGTTCAAGATGTTTGGCCTGGACTTTGTCTTCGGCCGCAGGGAAGGAGCCTACGCCTGGGATGCCACAAACGGCAAAAAACTGATTAACTGCCACTGCAACGGAGGGGTATTCAACCTGGGACACCGCAATCCCAAAATCATCGCTGCCTTGACCAAAAGCCTTAAAGAGCTGGATATCGGAAACCACCACTTTATCAGCGAGCAGCGGGCACTCCTGGCGGAAAGGCTGGCAGAGTTGACGCCGGGCGATATCACCTACACCGTCTTTGGCGTCAGCGGTGGCGAAGCCATTGACCTTGCCATCAAACTTGCCAGGGGCTACACCAAAAAACTGAAAATCATCTCGGCTTTTGGTGGTTACCACGGCCATACCGGCCTGGCACTGGCAACGGGTGACGAGCAGTACCGTCAGCCCTTTGGCCCTAACCCCCCAGATTTTATGCAGGTGCCCTTTGGCGACATCGCCGCCCTGAAGCAAGCCACAGACAAAGACACAGCAGCAGTAATATATGAAACCATACCCGCCACATCTGGAATGCCAATTCCCCCGGCAGACTTCTTCCCGCAGGTAAGGAAAGTCTGCAATGAAAACGGTGTACTCCTGATTATTGACGAGGTGCAGACCGGACTGGGACGAACCGGCAAGCTCTGGGGAATCGAACATTACGATGTAGTGCCGGATATCATGGTCATCGGCAAAGGCTTATCAGGGGGAATCTACCCCATGAGTGCCACATGCTTCAGGAAAGAACTTGAGTCCTTCTTTCACGAACATCCCTTCATCCATGTGTCCACCTTCGGAGGTGCTGAAGTAGGTTGCCCTGTCGCCCTGGCAGTGCTGGAGGAGTCATCACAGCCTGAATTCCTGCAACATGTGAATGAATTAGCTGAGGTCTTTGCTCAAGGCTTCAAAGAACTTAAGACAAAGCATCCCACTATCCTGGTTGGCCTGAGGCAACTCGGGCTGATGATGGGCATTGAGATGGTAAATGAGCAATGTGGACCTGTCATGACCAAGGTCTGCTATGACCACGGGGTCCTCTCCATCTATGCTAATAACGACAGGAGGGTCAGCCAGCTATTGCCGCCGCTGAACATAGATAAAAAGCTGGCATATGAGATACTGGAGCGTCTGGATGGCGCACTAAACGATACCAAAAAATTCCTAGGCCTGTAATCTTTTGGGAAAATGACTGCCATGAAGATAAACGTAAATTTGCTGAAGAAATTCGAGAGGGGGCTTGACCCGAGTCACCCTGAGAACAGCAAAATCCCGGCAAAAGTGCTGGGGTACGGGGAGATAAGCACCGTCTTTGAAATCGAAGGTGAGCCGAACCTTGCCTGCAAACGTATGCCCATATTCAGACACCAAAAAGAACTAGACCAATACGAGACTATCTACAATGAGTACAACCGCATTCTGAAGGACAAGGTAGGCATCAACGTGCCTCCCTACGGTTTTGCCTCTTTCCCCTGCGAGGGATACATGGTTTGCTTTGATGTCCAGGAAAAGCTCTCTCCACAGTCCTTCGGCGACAAGCTGATACACACCCTCAAAGATGATGATGTAATAGCCTTCTTCAGTCTCGTCTTGAAACAGCTAAAGAAGATTTGGGACTTCAACAAAAAAAGCACCGGCCTCGAAATCGGCATTGACGGGCAGATATCCAACTGGGCAATTAGGGATTTCGACCCTAAAAGCCCACACGTAGATTCAAAGGCACAGCTCTACTATATTGACACCAGCACTCCGTTTATCCGCAAGAACAGAAAGGAACAGCTCGACCCGGAACTATTCCTGCGCAGCGCCCCATCTTTTCTACTCTGGCTGATCCGCTGGCTCTTTCTCAAAGATGTCATGACCCGCTATTATGACTTTCACCTGGTTGTAATAGACCTTATCGCCAATTTCTACAAGGAACAGCGCCCTGAGCTTATCCCCGGGCTAGTTCAGGTTGCCAACGACTTCTTCGCCAATGAGGCAAAAGACTTAGAGATAAAGCCTATTAGCGCCGAGGAGGTGCGCTCATATTACAAAGAGGATGCCTTAATCTGGACTATTTTCCTGGCCATGAGACGGCTGGACCGCTTCATACATAACCAGATTTTAGGCAAGCCTTATATCTACATCCTGCCCGGGAAGATAAAGAGATGATTGGCTGTGTCATTGCGATTTCCCCTTCTGTCATTGCGAGCGAAGCGTGGCAATCTCGTCTCCTCTCCCCACCTAGATTGCTTCGTCACTTCGTTCCTCGCAATGACAAAAGGAACTCGACCCTAAAGGGTCGAGACTACATCAGGAATGGATTGTTGATAAACATCAATCTCTAAGCAATCTCGATTGATTCTGAAATAGCCAGGCAATATAATAGAGAACCCTTTAAAAGGAGAATATGAATGTCAAACAGCTTTAATACAACGGCCTCCTATTTCTTTGCCTCGGAGTCGGTTACGGAGGGGCATCCTGATAAGCTCTGCGACCAGGTCTCAGATGCCGTCCTCGATGCCATATTAGCCGAGGACCCGTTTGCTCGAGTCGCCTGTGAGGTTGCCGTGACCATAGGCTTGGTAATCGTTTTGGGTGAGATTACCACCAAGTGCTACATAGAAATACCCGAGGTTGTGCGTCAGGTAGTTAAGGACGCTGGTTACACCAGGCCAGAATACGGCTTCGATTACGAAGCCTGCGGAACTCTAGTATCCATAAAGCAGCAATCAGCCGACATCTCCGCTGGAGTTACACAGGCAATGGAAGTGAGAGAGAAGGCTAAAGGCATTGATGACCTAGACAAAACCGGTGCCGGTGACCAGGGGATGATGTTCGGCTTCGCCTGTACCGAGACACCTGAACTTATGCCGTTGCCTATCTCTCTGGCACATAAGCTGTGCCGTCGCTTGGCCCAGGTGAGGAAGGACAAGATTCTGACCTACCTTCGCCCCGATGGCAAATCTCAGGTAACTGTGGAGTACGACCACGGCAAACCCAAAAGGGTAGATGCTGTGGTCATCGGCGCCCATCACGACCCGGATGTCAGCTCTGATACTATTCGGCGCGACATAATAGAGCAAGTTATAAAAGCTGTTATTCCATCGAACCTGCTAGACGACAGGACTAAGTATTATGTAAATAGCGCTGGTCGCTTTGTTATCGGCGGTCCAGTATCAGATACCGGCTTCACCGGCCGCAAGATTCTGGTTGACACTTACGGTGGTGCTTGCCGTCATGGTGGCGGTTGTTTTTCTGGCAAAGACCCAACAAAAGTTGACCGCTCGGCCAGCTATATGGCTCGATACGTGGCTAAAAACGTGGTAGCCGCCGGCCTTGCCGACCGCCTCGAGGTTCAGGTCTCTTACACCATCGGCGTCGCCCACCCCCTATCGCTATCCGTCGAGACCTTCGGCACGGGAAAGGTGCCTGACAGAACCATCCTTGATCTCATCAAGAAGCACTTCGATTTCCGCCCCGAAGCTATTATCAGGTACTTCAACCTGCGCCGTCCCATTTACCGACAAACCGCTGCTTACGGGCATTTCGGCAGAGATGACCTTGACCTGCCCTGGGAAAAGACGGACAAAGCTGCGGTTCTTAAAGCTGAAGCATTGGGGTAAGATGTGAAAATGGAAGCTTAAAGGGGCTTCCGCCCCTCCAGAAATATCTTTTACCCTCTCCTTTGAAGGAGAAGGGGATTAAGGGGGTGAGGTTCATAAAGAACTATATTAAATTTGGCACAGACGGTTGGCGAGCAGTTATCGCCGAGGATTTCACTTTCCCTAACGTTCGGGCCTGCGCCCAGGGAGTAGTCAACTACTTAAAACAGGCCAAACTTGCTGAACGTGGCCTTGTTATCGGTTATGACACTCGCTTCGCCTCCGAGGATTTCGCTGCCGCTGCCGCTGAAGTCCTCGCTGGCAACGGCATTAAGGTGTACCTCTGCTCCAAACCAGCACCAACACCGGTGATAAGCTACTCTGTCACTGCCACTAAGTCAGCCGGGGGCATAATCATCACCGCCAGCCACAACCCGGCGCGCTGGAACGGCTTCAAATATAAGAACGCTCTGGGCACGAGTGCTCCAACGAATATCGCCGCAGAAATAGAGAGGCAGACAAACGAGGTTCTGTCTGCAGGCAAAGTTAAGCACCTCCCGCTGGCTGAGGGACTAGACAAAGGGCTGATAGCCTACTTTGACCCAGACCCCACCTATTTCCAGCAGGTGGAAAGACTTGTGGACTACAAAAGCCTCCGCCAGAGCAGGCTCAAGGTAATCGTTGATTCCATGTATGGAGCTGGCATCGGCTATTTCAAGGCGCTCCTCCAGGGCGGGAAAATGGAAATCACCGAGCTTAACGGTGAGCGTAACCCTTCATTCCCTGGAATCAACCCCGAGCCTATTGCCAGGAATCTGGCTAAATTGTCCCGCCTGATTAAGGAACAAAAGGCAGATGTTGGACTGGCTACCGATGGCGATGCCGACCGCATCGGTATCGTTGCTGAAAACGGAGAATTCCTTAACCAGCTTCAGGTCTTTGCCTTGCTCGTCCTTTACTTCCTCGAAGTCCGCAGGGAGCGAGGTGCCATAGTTAAGACCTTGAGCGACACCGTCATGGTCGACCGGCTGGGAAAGCTGTTTAATGTGCCCGTCTACGAGACACCGGTAGGCTTCAAATATGTGGCGCCGCTGATGATAGAGAAGGAAGCCATCATCGGTGGTGAGGAGAGCGGCGGCTACGGCTTCCGTGGTCATGTCCCTGAGCGTGATAGTATAGTTGCTGGCCTGTATTTCCTCGACTTCATGATAAAGACGGGAAAAACGCCGTCACAGTTATTGGATTATCTGTTCAGCAAGGTCGGGCCTCATTACTACGACCGCATTGATGTCCACATCTCCGCCGATGAACGTCAGAAATTCACCCAGAAGCTGGCTCAGAGTCCCATCAGTTCCATCGCCGGCACAACGGTGGTAAAACTGGATACTACGGACGGCTTTCGTTATATGCTGACTGATGATTCCTGGCTGCTCATCCGCTTCTCCGGCACTGAGCCACTTGTCCGCATCTATGCCGAAAGCCACAGTCCAGAACAGGTACAAAAGTTGCTGGACAGTGGCAGAAAGGTGGTAGGTATCTAGGCCATGGCCGATTTAGACGACCCGGGAGTATATAAACGGCTCGACCCAGCAAATATGCGAGAGCAGCTTCACAGGTTACCTCAGCAATGCCGTGCCGCCTGGCACAAAGCCAAAAATTTCGAGTTGCCTCGAGATTACACCAGCATAGATAAGGTTGTCATTTTAGGCATGGGCGGCTCGGCCATAGGCGGGGATTTAGTCCGCAGCCTGGTTTCACGAGTGGGTAAGCCCATCACCTTCGTCCACCGCGATTATAACCTGCCAGCCTTCGTTGATGACAGAACACTGGTCATCGCCTCGAGCTACTCGGGGAACACTGAAGAAACGCTTTCCGCTTTCTCCCAGGCTCTGGAAACAAAATGCAAAAAGCTGGTCATGACCACCGGTGGCAAGTTGAAAGCTCTGGCAAAGAACACCAAGGTGCCGGTTTTCCCTATAGACCTCGTTTCCCAGCCACGGGCTGCCCTGGGCTATAGCTTCCTACCTCTTATAGCTTTCCTGCAAAAACTAAACCTAATCCAAGATAAAACGGCTGATGTCGAAATGATGATTCAAGACCTTGAAGCCCTCCTGGGAGGGCTAAAGGAGACCGTCCCAATTAGCTCAAATCGAGCCAAGCAACTGGCCACCAA
>JBBISW010000019.1:8864-20535 GCA_037441105.1 Chloroflexota bacterium | reverse complement strand
TAGGTACAAATGCTGTTGACGCTTATATGATGAGATGCTACAATAATGTTTTGGTTTTTCCTAATCTGACAGAAGGGGGCTTACATGATTTTAATCGGCGAAAGCATCCACATCATCTCCAAGCATGTAAATGACGCTGTCAAGGAACGTAATCCCAGGGTAATTCAGGAGCTGGCTAAAGCACAGGCTGACGCTGGTGCTGATTACATAGACCTGAACTTGGGTCCGGCGAAGAGAGACCCGGAAGAGATAACCCAGTGGCTGGTCAATACAATTCAAGGAGTCACCGATTTACCCATATCTGTGGACACTTTAAATCCTGTAGCCATGGAAGCAGGTCTCAAAACCTGCAAGAAAAGACCTTTGCTTAATTCAGCCTCAGGAAGGACCGACAGCAAAGAGCTGATGTTGCCCCTGGCCAAGAAATATAATACCGATGTGGTTATCTCGGTGCTTACCGATAAAGGCTGCCCGCCTGATATTGATTCCAGGATAGAGAGCATTATGGAAACGGTTGCCCTTGCCAATGAGCTCGGTATCCCCAATGAAGATATCTGGGTTGACCCTATAATCCTACCGGTCAGCGCTGACCAGAAGCAGGTCAGAGAAGCTGTGGAGTTCGTAGGTATGCTAGCGGACCTTCTGCCGGGCGTTAAATCTACTGTGGGACTGTCAAATGTGTCCAACGGTACACCTGAAGAGCTTAGGGGTATCCTCAATCGCACCTACATGATTATGCTGGGGAGAAACGGATTATATTCCGCAATTGCAGATGTGTTGGACAAGGAGCTTGTCCGCTTGAACAGAGGTGAACTTCCCAAAATCGTTGACCTTATTTACAAGACAATGGATGGAGAGCCTATAGACCTGGCTTCCTTATCGAAACAAGAGCAGGATTATGTGAAAACCACCAAAGTGCTCATGGCAGAGACACTTTACTCTCATGCCTGGCTCGAGAGTTAGAATTCTTAGGTAAAGGAGTAAACGATGGAATACAAAGCACCAGTGGAAACTTATTCAGGAAAAGCGGCGGAGGTGGCAATTGGGAAGGGAGAAAAAGTTCTAAAAATTGGGGGAGATAGCGTTCTCCCCTTTCATTTTTTTGAGGGGAAGATAGAAAATCGACCTCGACTGGCTTTAGAAGTCCTCGATTCCGAGCCAAAGAGTTGGAGTGAATGGGAGCTTAAGCCGTATAAGGATGTTCTTTCCGACCCGGTAGCATGGGCGAAGAAGAGTTTGGAACTTGGTGCCGACCTCATTTGTCTGCGTTTGGTAAGCACCGACCCGGCGGGAGCCAATGCACCGGCTGATAAAGCAGCTGCGGTGGTTAAGCAGGTAGCATCAGCGATAAAGTCGCCGGTTATCGTCTATGGTTCTGGGGATGAGACGAAGGATGTTCAGGTGTTGACTAAGGTGGCAGAAGTTTGCGCTGGCGAGAACCTCCTCTTGGGCCCGGTGGCCAAAGAGAACTACGAGCCGATAGCTAAAGCCGCTTTGGACCATGGGCATTGCATCATCGCTCAATCACCGTTGGACATAAACCTGGAGAAGGAATTGAATGTGAAGCTATTGAAGTCCTTTCCTCGGGAGCGGATAGTGATAGACCCGCTAAGCTCAGCCTTAGGTTATGGCATGGAATATAGCTTCACCATAATGGAGAGAACCAAGCACATCGGCGTCATGTTCGGAGACAATACCATGCAGATGCCGATTATCGCCGACCTGGGCAGTGAATGTGCCCGAACTAAGCAGGCAAAGGAAAGCGAGAAGCAAGGGCTTCTGTGGGAGAGCATTACCGCCCTCAGCCTGCTTTTGGCCGGGGCTAATATTCTGGTGCTGCGACAGCCTGAAAGCCTGAAGCTGATGAAAGAGGTTATCGAGGGCAAAATATAATATTGGGATAATCATTCCTAATAATGATATAATTTGATTAGAAATCAGCGTTTTAGAAGGAGGAACTATAATGGCGGTAGTTACTAAGAAGAAGAATTTACGGAAGGACACAGTCAATGAGATAATCCGGGCGGAAGATAAGTGGGAACCCGTTGGGCATACGCCGATGCCTGAGCTCCCAGACCTGAGAAACTGGGACATGAGGCTGCTCAAGACCTATAAGCCCTTTTATGCTCCTATGTGCGATTTATGTTGTTTCTGCACTTATGGCAAATGCGACCTTACCGGCGACAAGAGAGGTGCTTGTGGCATTGATATTTCAGCTCAGCAGGCTAGAGTTGTCCTGTTGGCTTGTTGTATGGGCACGGCAGCCCACGGTGGTCACGCCCGCCATGTGCTTCACTATCTGATTGAGAAACATGGCAAAGACTACAAAATCAATCTCGGTGACCAGATACTTGTGGAGGCACCGCATATACGGACGGTCCTTGGGCTTAAGCCGGAAACTTTGGGCGACCTGGAAAAGGCTGTTGAGTATGTGGAGAACCAGCTTATCCACTGCATCTCGGCGCTTCATACTGGCCAGGAAGGCTCTGCACTTGATTATGAATCCAAAGCCCTGCATATCTCCATGCTTGACCACGTTGCCCTAGAAGCTGCCGATATTGCTGAGATAGTAGGTTTCGGCTATCCGACATCTGTGGCTGAGACTCCCTTGGTTGGTCTGGGTTGGGGAGCAGTGGACAGGACGAAGCCAGTTATCCTTCTGATTGGCCATAACCCGGTTACGGCTATTTCCATTGTTGATTACCTGAACTCGAATGGCCTGCAAGATAAGGTTGAAGTCGCCGGCATTTGTTGTACTGCTCAGGAAGTAGTCAGGTATAGTGATAGAGCAAAAGTTGTTGGCCCGCTATCACGTCAGCTTTTCTTCATCAGGTGCGGCATTGCTGATGTTATCGTCACCGATGAGCAGTGCGTCAGGTGTGATACACCTGGTGAGGCGGCCAAAGCGGGCACGGCTCTGATTGCCACTAATGACAAAATTTGCTACGGGCTTGAAGATGTGACCAAGAAGGAAGCTGGTGAGATAGTCAAAGAGATGGTGAGTGGTGGAAAGCAGACATTGATTTTTGACCCTGAGAAGGCAGCCGAGGTGGCGGTAAGAGTAGCTATGGAGCTGGCGCCGAAGAAGAATAAGGTGTTAACCAAGCCCGAAGAGGTGCCAGATTTGGCTAAAGACCACAAGCTGTGCAACATGTGCAGCCAGGTTTGCCCCAACCTTCTACCCGTTGGCGATGCCATCGAAGCAGCCAAGAACAGCAATATACAGCCGCTGGTGGAAGTGTTTAATAAATGTATTGGCTGTGGTAAGTGCGACCATGAATGCCCGCGCCACGTACCTATCATCAAGATGATGCAAGCTGCAGCCAGTTGGGAGTCCTGGAACATGAGGGCGGGGCGAGGACCGATTATGGATGTAGAGATTAGAAAAGTCGGTGCGCCTATTGTTTTGGGCACCATACCCGGTATTATTGCTATTGTCGGCTGCTCCAACTTTCCAGAGGAAATTGATGAAGTAGCTGAGATTGCCGAGGAGTTTGCCAAGCGGAAATATATCGTGGTGCTCAGCGGCTGCTCGGCTATGGTAGCCGGGATGAAGAAGGACAAGGAAGGCAAAACCCTTTATGAGAAGTACCCGCCAAATTTCGATGCCGGTGGCGTTCTAAATGTCGGCTCGTGTGTGGCTAATTCCCATATCACCGGTGCCGCTATGAAGGTGGCTAACATCTTCGCCACCTTACCTCTGAGAGGAAATTACGAGGTTATAGCTGACTATATCTTGAACCGTGTTGGCGCCTGTGGCCTGGCTTGGGGAGCTTACTCTCAGAAGGCAGCGGCGATTGCCACTGGGTGCAACCGGTTGGGAATACCGGTGGTGGTAGGCCCACATTCCTCTAAGTACAGAAGGCTTTATATGAGCCGGAAGGAGGAGGACGACTGGACGGTGATGGACGGCAGGGAAAAGAAGCTGGTAGATACCGAGGAGCCGTCACCGGAGCACTTAATCACTGTTGTGGAGTCCAAGGAAAGGGCGATGGTCACCATGGCTAAGCTGTGTATCAGGAAGAACGATACTGCTCAGGGGCGACAGCTAAAGCTTACGCATTATATTGCGCTACACAAGCAGTACTTAGGCACGCTGCCTGATGACCTGCATCTTTTCGTCAGAAAGGCTACAGACATACCTATCTTCTTCAAGAAAGAGGTGATGGCATATCTGGAGAAAGTCGGCTGGAAGGAGAAACCGGTCCTGACTCTGCCCACCTTGATGGGGACTTACCCGTCAGAGGTGCCTATAGATGCGGTTGTGCACTAGAGAGTTTCATGCGTATTTTGATAGCTATACAAGGCCATTATGGCCAGAGAATCGCTGATAACGTACGAAGGTATGGCCCGGCTGACTGGAAAGTACACACTTTTGCCTTTCCGGCGGAGTTGCCTGTCATAATAGACGATGCTGGTGAGTTTCTGCCTAAAGAGTTGCCGGCAGCCGACTTGCTCATATCTCTTGGTGAGCATCCCGGAGTAGCCCAGATGATTCCCGATATGGTGGAAAAGAGCGGTGCCAAAGCGGTGATCGCACCAGCGGATAACCGTGACTGGTTACCGCCTGGATTGGCCAAGCAAATTCAGCAGAAGCTGAAATCTATGGGAGCTGACATGGCCTATCCGGTCCCCTTCTGTAGTTTGGCAGAAAAGGACAGCCAGAACTCACACATTAGGGAATTTGCTAAGTATTTCGGTAAGCCGGAACTAGATGTAGAGCTGGATAAGGATAGAATAAAGCGGGTCTCGGTCATCAGGGGTGCTCCCTGTGGTTGCAGTCCGTATGTGACTGATGGCTTGGTGGGAGTCTGGGACAGGGATGCCGCAGAGAAAGCTGGTCTTCTCCATCATCAATACCCGTGTCTGGCAACGATGGTGATGGACCAGGAGTTTGAAGATACATTGATGCATCGTGGCGGGCTTATGACCAAACTGGCGGTAGAAAAAGGTATTAAATCTGCTAAGGTAGCATAAATAGGAGGTTTCATTATGACCACAACTTTGCCGTATCATCGAGTTAACGTATTAACCGGGACCAAGTCAGCCAGGCTTATCGAAGATGCCAGCGAATATGCTCACTTAATTAAACGCGCTAAAAGGCCTCTTCTGGTGCTTGGCTCATGGGCTCTCACTACGACTTTGGGTGGCAAGCTCCTCATAGAGTATGGTGTGGACATAGCTAAAACCCTTGATATTCCAATATGCGCCACAGCCCACACCAAGAAGAAGCTGCTTGAGCTAGGCGTTGAGCCAGCCAGCAGCTATGACATAATAGAGATACTTAACCATCTCAAAGACCTGGAATGGAAAGGGGTCAAAAAGGAAGGCAATCACGATTTGGTAATGTTTCTGGGGTTCAGGACTGACCTCGGTGAGCAGGGCCTTTCAACCCTGAAACATTTAGCTCCGCACCTCAAGACTATGACTTTATGCAAATTTTATTATCCACATGCCAGCTATTCCCTTCCTAATTACAGAAAAGATGAGCAATGGAAGGAGTTTCTGGATAATCTAATAACTAATTTAAAGAGTAAGGAGGCATAAAAAATGGCAGGAATTTTCCCGGTAGACGTTGGTCCCCAGTACGAGGGCGAAGTAATCAGAAAAGGCGACATGTATGTCGAGTTTGGCGGGCCGCAGGCGAAGAGCAAATTTGAGTTGGTGACGCTGAAAAACCTTGACGAGGTTGAAGACCAGAAAATTGAGGTCATCGGTCCGGACATAGGTGAGATGAAGGAAAGGGGAAGCTACCCTATAGGTTTGATGATCGATGTTGCTGGCGCCAAGCTGGAGAAAGACATGGAGCCGGTCTTTGAGAGAAGGATACACCTTTATGCTAATTACATAGAGGGCTTGTATCATATGAATCAGAGAGACGAGATGTGGGTCAGGCTGAGCAAGGATTCCGTCGCTAAGGGGCTTAATTCTTTTGAAGCGATTGGCCAGATATTGATGTTCCTCTATACATCAGAGCTGGATGTCATTGAGAAGATTTCCATCACCTTCGTTACCGACGAAAAAAAGGTTGAGGAACTTATAGTCAAGGCCCGCGAGGTGTATAAAGCCAGGGACGAGAGAGCCCGTGGCTTGAAAGAGGAAGATGTAGAGGAGTTCTATAGCTGTGCCTTGTGCCAGAGCTTTGCTCCGACTCACATCTGCATTGCCACTCCGGAGAGAGTTGCCAATTGCGGCGCCATAAGCTGGTTTGATGGAAGGGCGGCTTATAAGCTTGACCCGGAGGGGCCGGTGCAAGAGGTAAAGAAAGGTGAATGTCTGGACCCGATAAGAGGGGAATACAGCGGCTGCAATCAACTGGGCGCAATAAAATCAATGGGGGCTTATGACCGAGTCTATCTCCACAGTGCCTTTGAGCATCCGCATACCTCTTGTGGTTGTTTTCAGGCGATATGGTTCTATATACCTGAAGTTGATGCCTTTGGCTTGGTACACCGTGATTATGTAGGCAATACTGTTGCTGGTGTGCCTTTCTCGACTATGGCTGCGGATACCAGCGGCGGCCGGCAGGTGGAGGGTTTTCTGGGTATGGCACTGGAGTATCTGCGTTCACCCAAGTTTCTATATGCTGATGGTGGACTAAGGCGGCTGGTGTGGATGCCCAAGGAAATAAAAGAGAGATACAAGGATGCGATTCCCGCAGACCTGTATGATAAGATAGCCACCGAGGAAGACGCCAAGAACATTGACGAGCTGATTGCGTTTTTGGACAAGGTAGGACATCCCTGGGTGAAGGGTGAGGTAGAACTCCCTGTATAAAAGAATTAGGAAGGTTTTCCAATGCCGCTAAAAGGAACTGATGTTGTAAAGAGGCTTCCCGATGGAGGCAAGAAGAATTGCCGTGAATGTGGCTTTCCTACCTGTTTTGCCTTTGCCATGAAATTGGCTTCTGGTGGTGTCTCGCTCGATAAATGCCCTTACCTGCCGGCAGATGTTAAGGCTGAACTGGAAGAAGCCCTGGCACCGCCTATTAAGCTGGTGACCATTGGCTCAGGCAAAAGCGCTCTCGAGATCGGGAATGAAGAGGTGATTTACCGGCATGAGAAGACTTTTGTTCATCAGCCAGGCATCGCCCTACTTATCTCAGATAACGAGGCTGAGGCAAAGGTTAATGAGAAGCTGAAGAAAATAACAGAGCTACAGTTCCCCTGGGTGGGGATTACTCTGAAGGCGAATCTCCTGGCGCTGAGGTTTGAATCGGGCGATAAAGCCAAGTTTGAGGCGTTGGTGAAGAAGGTCTGTGAGAGCACCGACCTTCCTGTAGTATTAATGTCCGAAGATGTTGATGTTCTGCTTTCAGCTCGAAAGATATGCGGTGACAGGCGGCCGCTGCTCTATCCCGTGACCAAGGATAACATAGACAAGGTCATTGCCGGCATTAAGAGCGCACCCACGCCTGTGGTAGTCAAGGCCAACAGCGTAGAAGAGCTGATTCTGTTAACCACCAAGCTGAAGGAAGCAGGGCTGGATGAGATAGTGCTGGACCCCGTCTCCAAGAATATGCAGGAGGCCATCAAGAACCAGACGCTGATAAGGCGGGCTGCCCTGAAGCAGAACTTCCGCCCACTGGGCTATCCCACCATCGGCTTCCCCTGCTATATGGCCAAGGACGAAATCAGGGAGATTCTCCTTGCCGCTATGTTTGTGATTAAGTATCCTGGCATCATCGTCCTCTCTGACTTCGACCAGTACTCGTTATTGCCGCTGTTAGTCCAGAGGCTCAACATCTATACCGACCCACGGATACCCATGTCTGTGGAGCAGAAGGTTTACGAGATAGGCGAGCCGAGTGATGAATCCCCGATACTGATTACCAGCAACTGGGCGTTAACCTACTTTATCGTAGCATCGGAAGTCGAAGGCAGTAAGGTTCCATCCTGGCTATGCGTCAAGGATACCGAAGGGCTTGGCGTGCTCACCGGCTGGGCAGCGGGCAAGTTCTCCGGCGACTCCATCGGACCATTCATCAAAAAGACTGGAATCGAAGGCAAAGTAAAGCACAAGAAGCTTATCATCCCGGGCAAAATAGCCCGAATTAAAGGAGAGTTGGAGGAGGCATTGCCCGGCTGGGAAATCATAGTTGGGCCTAGGGAAGCCAGCGAGATACCAGCCTACCTGCCGGGTCTCGTGAAGAAGTGGAAGAACTAAAACAAGAACTGGCAGACATCCTGACCTCAAACAAGAAGGATAGACGCCATTTAATCTCCCTTCTTCAACAAGTTCAACATAAGCTTGGCTATATTTCAAAAGAGGCGATGCTACAAGTCGCCGACTTTCTGGAAATTCCAGAGAGCACGGTGTACGGCATCGCCACTTTTTATAATCAGTTCCGCTTTACACCCCTTGGCAAGCACCCGGTTAAAGTTTGCATGGGCACCGCCTGCCACTTAGCTGGAGGCAAGCTAGTCCTCGAAGCCATGGCCAGAGAGCTTGACATTCAGGTCGGCGGCATCACGCCCGACCACGAGTTCAGTCTGGAAAGGGTAGCTTGCGTCGGCTGCTGTGCCTTAGCTCCGGTTGTGGTAATCGCCGACTCCGTCCACCCCAAGATGAATCCCCCGAAGGTAGAGGAGGTGCTGGTATTATTAAAGCAGTAAAGGATTTTCATGACAACCCTATATGTCATTCTGAGCCCTTCGCTTGTCATTCTGAGAGAGCGAAGCGACCGAAGAATCTCACTCATGATAAACTCCGCGAAGAATCTCACGCCGCCTTGACATGTAGTTGCGAGGCTTTAGCCTCGCCTGAGGGGATGTAATATAGGAGACTTGCCATGACATTTGAAGAAATCCAAAATCAGGCAAAGGTGGACTGGGACTCCCTCTATCATGGCGAAGTCCCCCACATCCTCATTGGCACAGCTACCTGTGGCCGAGCTGCTGGAGCCTTGCCTGTAGTCGAAGCTCTCAACAAAGAGCTGGCGAGGAGACACGCTCAAGCTAAGGTGACCGAGGTCGGCTGCATCGGGCTTTGTTCTCTTGAGCCGCTGGTCACCATAATCAAGCCGGGTTCCTTCACGGTTTGCTACAACAATGTAACTCCTCAGGCTGTGCCTACCCTTGTTGAGTGCTATGTTCAAAATGACGACCCCTGTCTTGAGCTCGCTTTGGGCACAGTTGAAGCTGGTGACGGTGGGGCGGTCTATATTCCAGAACTGTCCAGGTTTGAGCATGAGTATCGTTTGCTGCTACGTAACTGCGGTTATATTGACCCCGGGAATATAAACCACTACATTGCTAATGGCGGCTACAGCAGCCTGGTTAAAGCTCTGAAGATGGAGCCGGTTGCCATAATCGAGGAGATAAAGAAGTCAGGCCTCAGAGGGCGGGGTGGTGCAGGCTTCCCCACCGGCAGAAAGTGGGAGCAGTGCCGGGAGGCATCAGGCCAGCCCAAATATATAATCTGTAATGCTGATGAGGGCGACCCCGGTGCTTTTATGGACCGGGTGGTCATGGAAAGCGACCCCCAGCAGGTTATTGAGGGTATGATTATCGCCGCCTATGCGGTGGGTGCCCGAGACGGGTTCATATATATTCGAGCTGAATATCCTCTGGCTATCGAGCGGTTGAAGGTTGCCCTGGAGCAGGCAAGGAGTCTGGGGCTGTTAGGCGATAATATTCTGGGCAGTGGCTTCAGCTTCGATATAGAGATTGTTCAGGGTGCTGGTGCCTTTGTCTCCGGCGAGTCAACCGCTTTAATGTATGCCATTGAGGGCAGGCGGAGCATGCCCCGGGCCAGGCCGCCTCATTCGGTAAAAGCCGGCTTGTGGGGCAAGCCTACGGTTCTTAACAATGTCAAGACCTTTGCTTACATTCCTCTGATACTTGAGCGTGGAACCAGCTGGTTTTCAAGCCTCGGCACTGAGGGCAGCAAGGGCACGGCGGTGTTTGCCCTGGCCGGAAAGATGGTTAACACCGGGTTGGCGGAAGTGACTATGGGCACAACTCTGCATGAGCTCATCTTCGATATCGGTGGTGGCATCCGTGGCGAGAGGAAGTTCAAGGCGGTGCAAATCGGTGGGCCCTCTGGCGGTTGCTTGCCTGAAGATATGCTGAAGACACCGGTGGATTTCGATTCGCTGCGGAAAGCTGGCTCGATTATGGGCTCCGGCGGCGTAATTGCCATGGACGAGGACAACTGCATGGTTGATACCGCCAAGTTCTTTCTCGATTTTATACAGAAAGAGTCCTGCGGCAAATGTTCCACTTGTCGGATTGGCACCAGGCAGATGCTGGACATACTGGAGGACATCACTAGTGGCAAAGGCAAAATCAAAGATATGGATTTGCTGGTTGAACTGGGGCAGGATATAAGGGGTGGTTCGTTGTGCGGCTTGGGCAGAACAGCGCCCAATCCAGCCCTGACCACTATCCGCTACTTCCGTGATGAATATCAGGCTCATATCCTGGAGAAGCGGTGTCCGGCGCTGGTATGTAAAGAGCTTATCGCCTATTATATTTTTCCTGAGAAATGTGAGCGAGGCTGCGAGCATTGCGTGTTGTCCTGCCCGGTGAAGGCGATCTCGAGCGATGCTAAAGGGATAAAGGTTATTGACCAGACCAAGTGCACCAAATGCGGCAGTTGCCGGCTCGTCTGCCCGCCGGAATACAATGCCGTGGTAAGATTGTCGCCACCGAGTTTGGTGCCAGCGTCGAGAGTTAAGAAGCTGGAATAAGTAGATACTGCACCTTCATGAGTGCAATAAGGAGATTTCCCTGCTTGCAAAGGTGGCTGCTTTCAGTCCAGGAATCTTGTCAGAAGCTGGGAAAGCTCCCGGCTCCTTTGTTTGTAGACGCTATGCCCACACTCTTCGAAGATGTATAACTGGCAAGAGGGGATCAGCTGGACGGCAGTGTAACCGTGACTAGCAGGTACGATTCGGTCTCCAGCACCCCAGACTAACACAGTAGGCACCACAAGTTCAGAAAGCTGGTTCAGCAACACTGTAGTCTGTCCCTTCAATGTCAACATGGTCTTCCCTATGTCTATCTTGACTGGGGTAACAGGGTTGGCAAGTTTGAAGGGAGCATAAAATAGGCGTCCCAGCCAGCTAACAGCCTTCAGGATGGCAATGCCAGCTTCACCGAGGGACTTGCAAAAGGCTGGATGGGACAGAAGCCTGACCCACAATGCAGTTTCTTTTCCCAGACACCAACTGCTTATGAGCACTAATCCCTTTACTTTCTGAGGAAATTTGAGCGCATAGTGTAAGGCGATGCCACCGCCGAGGGAATGGCCCATTAAATGGAAACGCTCGAGGCCCAGAGCACGAGTAAAGTCCTCTATGAATGTTACGTATTCTGGTAAATGAAACTTATTGTTGGCCGATTCATTGAGCCCAAATCCCGGCAGGTCGGGAACATATACGCTAAAATTTCTGGAAAGCTCCTCCGCATTTCGTCGCCATGACCTGGCGCCATCACCGCCACCGTGAATTATAACCAGCGGGTCGCCTTGCCCGCCAGCAAGGTAGTGAATGTCAAGGCTGCCAACTTTTACCTTTTTAACGTGTATATTGTTTGGTATCTCACTGCTCCTTTTAGTTAGTAGGCTGTTCAGACTATTTAGTATCTTTTCCGGCCTTCTCCTCTACCAGGCCTACCACCTCTACCACCTCTACCACCCCTACTGCTACCGTAGGAGCCACGGCCTC
>JBBISW010000019.1:0-8764 GCA_037441105.1 Chloroflexota bacterium | reverse complement strand
CTACCACCTCTACCACCTCTACCACCCCTACTGCTACCGTAGGAGCCACGGCCTCCGCTGTCGGAACGAGGGCGAGCCCCACTGACAGCAAGCTGCCGATTGTGGAGTATTTTTCCATTAAGGCCGGTAATTGCGGCCTGGCCTTGAGACAACGTTGGCATTTCAACAAACCCAAATCCCTTAGATTGTCCACTATGCTTGTCCTTTATTATGGTTACAGATGCCACTTCACCAAAAGCCGTGAATTCTTCTCGCAATTCCTCTTCCGTTACCTCGTATGATAAGTTACCCACATAAATATTCAATTGATGCCTCCTTAGATTAGTGTGATAGGACATACACAGGCCAGTTATTCCCAGCCTATGTATGTCCTTAAAAAAGCAGTGTTACCTGCTTAGTCTGACCTTATTGTAGCAATCGCTACAATATATCGGTCTACCTTCGCGCGGCTCGAACGGTACTTCGGTGTCTTTGCCACATTGGGCGCATGTTGCAGGGAACATTTGCCGTTGAGGCCTGTAACCGTAACCGCCGTTTCCGTAACGCTCTGACTTCTTTGCCTGTCGGCAGGGCTGACAGCGCTTGGGCTCATTGGTATAGCCTCTAGACGCGAAGAGTTCTTGTTCTTCAGCACTGAAGGTGAAAGTGGTTCCGCAATCGGAACACTGGATCGACTTGTCCTTAAAACTCATTGGATGACCTCCTCTCTTATAAATAGTTGGCTAGAGTTGCGGTCATCCAGTACTTAAGTAAATTAAGCAATTTAAACTAAGTTTGTGATAACCTAAACTAAAACCACCAAACCACATTATACATTAAAAGGCATTCTTTTGCAAAAGCATGGTGTCACCTATCCATGTGGATGAGTGCAAACTATAGTCACAAACTTGGTTTCAAGATATAATATTGCGACTAATTCTGGCTGTTGGTGCTGATTAGGGCACAAAGCTCGATGCTCAAGGAAGGGACTTTCCGCTGTCAAAAGGCTGGAAGAAATAACTGAAGAGATTGTATGAGCGTGTGGGATTCTGAAAAGAAGGAAGTTCTCGAGGCAGCTCGATATATGGCTGAAAAGGGACTTGTTTCGGGCACAGCGGGAAATGTGAGCCTGCGTCTCAAAGACCCCGGCGGACGGGAACTGCTGGCTATTACTCCCAGCGGGCGCGATTACGATTCACTCGGTGTTGATGACATAGTGGTAGTTGACTTCGAGGGGCAGCGCGTTGAAGGGGAACTGCGAGCTTCCATAGAGACGGTGATGCATATCGAGGTTTACAAAGCTCGGAAAAAGATAAACGCTGTCATTCATACCCATCCAGTATTTTGCAGCGTTATTGCGGTTGCCGGCCTGGAAATACCTGCTATCATTGATGAGCAAGTTACCTATATCGGCGGGGAGATAAAAATCGCCCAGTACGCACTTCCCGGCAGTCCAGAGCTGGCGAAAAATGCGGTTTCAGCGCTGGGACCGAGGAATGCGGTTATACTGGCAAATCACGGTGCTCTCAGTGTGGGCAGGGATATGCGCGAAGCTCTGACTGTATCTGAATTGTTAGAGAGGGCGGCAAGAATATACGTAAGTGCACTGAGCCTGGGGAAAGTGAACTCGCTTCCTGCGGAGGCAGTTGAATTGGAGAAGGCATTCTTCGCTTCCATCTATGGCGAGAGCGAATGATAGGCGGACAAGACAATTGTCACGCTCGTCTACCTGTCTCCTTTATCTGAGTTGCCAGTATGAAAGCAACACTCATGAGCACTACCAGGAATGTCAGCGGTAAGATGTAGCGCTCGGTTGCCCCACGCAAGACCTCCATTATGGGAACAATAGCCACTGCAGCCGCGTTTCCTAGAAGCTGCAGATATCCCACAGAGATTCCGGCAAACCTGGCTCCTGTAATCTCGGCAGACATCGTCAACATTATGGGCAGAGCGGAAATCAGAAAGAAGCCGAGTATTATGCCATTGACCATGTTCAGTGCATAACCCTTGGCAATCATCAGAGCAATCACCGATACCGCCCCTACCGAAGATGCCAGCAGGAGAAAAGGCTTCCTCTTCATGATTTTATCTGAGACCATGGGGATGATGATGCAGCCGAGCATGCCGCTGAGAATCAGTATCGCAGCTATGGTACCAGCATCGGTCATTGAAATCTGATGTAACTCATTCAGTATCTTTTCCAGCCAGGTGGCTAATCCGTTGAAGACGCCGATACCTATCAAGGCGATGAATCCCAGGATGACGAAATCCCTGATTTTCAGAATCCTCTTAATCCCTTCCCAGTTTGAGATATCTTTTTCCTCTTCTGCTTCCCGTGGTGGTGTTTTGGGTTTTGGCCTTACGAGTATGTAGAACAGCGCTGCACCGGCAATGCCTAAGATGCCATAGATTAGAAGCATTGTCTGAAATCCAAGCGTTTCCACCAGGACAGGGGTGGCGCCGAGTGCCACCATCATGCCGATAAACAGTGCCAGGGAACCAAGCCCCACCGCAGTAGCCTCCTCTTTCTGTGGAAACCAGGTGACCGCGAGCTTGGTAATGCCGTTTAATACAAAAGGCTGTCCGATGGAAATTCCTATCTGGGAAATAAGAAGGATGGCGTATGAGTCGGGGTTCACCAGGCGGAGCATGGCGAATACGCCGGTAAAAAGTGCGCCGATGCCTACGCCGTATTTGAACCCTTTTTTATCGATGACAATGCCGGCTGGCATGGTGAGCAAGACTTGCACTAAGGGGAAAACCAGCGTCAGCAGCCCAACGCTCATTGCAGATATGTTCAGATTTGCCTCTAGATAAGTATCAATGGCGGCAAAATTCAGCCAGTACATTTGAGTAAGAGCAGCTACATACATGTAGACAACCAGAATGACCCATCTATATTTGTAGATTTTGTATTCGTCCATTGCTCTCTTTCCCCTTCTAGTGAATTTAGATTGTCAAATTGCTGCCAAGAGGCAGTGCGTAGTGCCGCTTATTATAGCATAGCACTCGAAGGGCAACGCTTCATAAATGGCTACAAGCGCCATTTCAAGGTATAATATTGAGCGTGTTTATGAAGAATTGTCTCTAGTGTAGTGCGACCCTTTAGGGTCGCTTTACTGTGGTGAGGCTGATCCTTCGCTATTGCTCAGGACAGGGCTTGGCATTACATTGCGGATATCGGAGGAAGTGTAAAATGGCAAAGACGATTGTAGTAGCTGGCAAGGGAGGCGTGGGAAAGACGGCTATCTCTGCCCTGCTCATAGACTTGCTGTCCAGAAAGGCGGTAGTTCTGGCTATTGATGCTGACCCCAGCACCAACCTGAATACTGCCCTGGGTCTGCCTCTTGGCGAGACGGTGGGCAAGGCTCGTGAGGATGTCACCGAAGACATACAGAAGGGACGCCTTTCGCCTACGGTTTCCAAGCAGGATGTACTGGATATGAAGATAAGGGAAGCACTGGTGGAGTCGGATAAGGTTGACCTTCTGGCTATGGGACGCCCTGAGGGGCCGGGATGTTACTGTGCTGCTAATCACATGTTGCGCCTCTCTATCGACAGGCTGGCTAAGAACTACGCTTATACGGTTATCGATTCCGAAGCCGGCATGGAGCATATCAGCCGGCAGACAACAAGAGATGTGGACTTCCTCATTACCGTCTCCGACCCAACGATGCGCGGCATCACTGCAGCGGTGCGGATGAAAGACCTAATCAAAGAGATGAGGACTCATGTTGGGAAAACGGGGCTGGTGGTGAACCGGGTCAAAGACGGTCTGCCGAAGGAGATAGGGAAGGCGGTTAAGGACTATGGGCTTGACCTTATCGCTATCGTAGCTGAAGACCCGAATCTTGCCGGGTTGGAGATAAAGGGTAAGCCAATAATAGAACTCCCAGAAGACTCACCACTCAGACAGGGGGCAAAGGAGATAATCTCTAAACTCGGGCTGTGATTTGCCTTTTTAAGGAGGCTGTTTAAATGGGACTTAAGGATAGGAAACTGATCAGCGTGCGGGAGCTCGAGGGCCCGGTTAGTCCACATCAGCGGCAGCTTGATGGAGCGCTGAAAACTAAGAAGGAAGCTCTGGCGTATGTTTCTGATGTTTCCAAGTTAGCCGATTTTATCGGTGGTAAGATGGAATCACTGGGCATGGGTGAGGATTGGGCGATAAGCAAGGAGATTTTCCCCGGAGTACAGGTCTTCTTTGTCTATAATCGTGCCGATGAGGAGTTCTCCACTAATTTGAAAGTCCTGTTCGGTGGCAACAATATAAAGCTGATGAAGGGGGAGGATTTGGCCGGTGTGGCTATTGTCTATGTCAGCCACATGCTGAGATATGTAAGGGAAAGTAATCCGGGCAAGAAACTTCCCGAAGTTTGTTATAGGGTATAGAAATTCAACGCAGACGTTTGTGAGATTATTTACTGATGTAGCTGCGAGGCTTTAGCCTCGCCAGCACGACGCTAAAGCGTCGTGGCTACATTGATGGGTGTATAAGAGAGCGACCCAAAGGGTTGCATTACATTGGAAACCGTGGAGTGCAGAAATTTAATAGCGAACATCTGAGGTAATGAATGGCAAGTAATACAGTTCTCAACTTTATTTTCCATCCTAAATCGGTGGCTATAGCCGGAGTTTCGACCAACAGGCCTTACGAAGATATAGCGGAAACTTATCTAAGAGCCTTAATCGAGTGCGGCTTCAGCGGTGGCATTTACCCCATAAATCCCAAAGGCGGCGAGATTCGCGGCTTAAAAATCTATCCCAACGTCAAGGATATTCCAGACTCGCTTGACTATGTTATCTGCTGCATTCCAGCAGCTTCGGTGCCGCAGTTGATTAGAGATTGCACGATTAAGGGTGTGAAGGCAGTTCAGTTCTTCACCTCTGGCTTCAGCGAAACAGGCACCGAGGAAGGTAGAAGGCTGGAGGTAGAGATTTGTGACCTGGCTCGGCGGGGTGGCATCAGGCTCATCGGCCCGAATTGTATGGGAGTGTATTCTCCTAAAGCCGGGTTATCTTTCGCTCTCGATTATCCCAGGGAAAGCGGGGCAGTAGGGTTCATCTGCCAGAGCGGTAGCAACGCCATCTATTTCACCAGGTATGCGGCTGAACGTGGCGTTCGTTTCAGCAAGGTGGTTTCCTTTGGCAACGCCGCAGATATTAATGAGAGCGAGCTGTTGGAGCATCTTACCTCTGACCCTGAGACCAAAATCATAGCTGCCTATATTGAGGGATTGAAGGACGGGAGACGCTTTAGTGAGGCTTTGAAGAAGGCAGCGGCAACAAAGCCAGTGATGATGATGAAAGGTGGCTGTACCGAGGCTGGAGCCAGGGCGGTGGCTTCTCACACCGGCGCTCTGGCTGGCTCAGCTAAGATATGGGATGGGGTTTTGCAGCAGACAGGGGTCATTCCTGTGGCTAGTTTAGAGGAGCTAGCTGATATTCTAGTTACTTTTCTGCATTTACCCGTTCCTGAAGGGCGGAGGCTTGGCGCTATAGATGTCGGTGGTGGGGCTGCGGTTGTGGCTACAGATATATACGCTTCCGCCGGCTTTGTTCTGCCACCACTACCCCAAGAATTGCGGAAAAGGCTCAGGAGTTTCCTTAACACCGATGCTGGCACCGGTCTTAGCAACCCTGTTGACCTTGCCGCTCAATATTATACGCCGGCGGTCTATTCTGTGGTGAAAACCCTGGCTGATTATGACGGTGTTGATATGCTTATTTTCCATTTACCTTTGGGTATTAATCCGCCATTTCCTTCTTTCCCCAAGGAGTTTGCTATTGCCATACTGGATAACGCTGTTAGGGCTTACAGCGAGAACGGCAAACCGATGGCGGTGGTCATTGACCAGTTCACCACTACCGAGAGTTGGGAAACTGCTATTGCCTGTCAGGAGAAATGCCATCAGGCAGGGATTCCTGTTTATTTCTCGGTACGGAGTGCTGCCCGAGCCCTCGGCCGGTTTCTGCGTTATCATGAAAAAAGGAGAGGTTGATGAGACGATGTCACAACAAGATTTAGTTGCTTTGTTCACGCCCATCAAAATCAAGGGCTTGGAGCTCAAGAACCGGATAATCATGGCGCCGATGCAGTTAAGTCTGGGATTTCGCAGTCAAAGGGCTAGGGCTTTCTACCTTGAGCGTGCCCGAGGAGGTGTGGGTGCCATCGTCCTGCCGGGTACTGCGGTAGATATTTTGGCCTCTGATGAAGCTTGGGGGAAGAGCGAAGGGCTAGCCTTATTCTTGCAGGGGCTGTCGTCCCTGGTGGCAGATATTCATGATGCCGGAGCCAAGGTGGGCATTCAATTATGGCACGGTTTTCATTTCCCCGCCGGACTCACCGGTATCCAGGGCGAACTAGTCGCTCCTTCACCTGTGGGAGAGGCACGGGAGCTTACAAGGGCTGAAATCGAAAACATAATCGGCAAGTTCGCTGCTGCCACGGTAAAGGCGAAGGAAGCTGGTTTGGACTTCGTGAACATTCACGGTGCTCATGGTTATTTGCTACATCGGTTTTTCTCGCCTTTAGACAATCAACGGAACGATAAATATGGCGGCAGCGTCCGGAAGAGGATGGCCTTTGCCCTGGAGTGCGTCAAGGCTGTCAGGCAGGCTGTAGGTGAAGATTACCCATTGTTCTGGAGGCTGTCTGCTGAAGAGGGAGTTGTTGGGGGCATAACTCTGGCGCAGAGCATAAAACTGGCTTTGGCTCTGAAAAAAGCTGGGGTTGACGTTATCGACGTTTCTTACGGGCGCTCCTTGAGGCAGGTTATGCCTTCCAGGAAACGACCTATGGGGACGTATGTTGCTCAAGCTGAGGCGATAAAGCAGGCGGTGAATATCCCAGTGATAGCAGTGGGGCGAATTAACTCGCCACAACTGGCTGAAGTTATTATTTTCCAAGGTAGGGCTGACCTGGTAGCTTTAGGGCGTCAGCTCATCACCGACCCCGAGTGGCCGAAAAAGGTACAGGAAGGCAGATACGACGACATAGTCTTCTGTGATTCGTGCAACAAAAACTGCGTCAGGTTTATTCCTGAGGTCGGAAAGTCTCAAACCCCTCCTGATTTGCCGATGTGCCATCTCAACGAACGCGCCGGCAAAGAATGGATTGTGTAAGTCTGGCAAAGAGACATCGCTATGCGATTCTGCCGAATTCCTTTTCCAGTTGACGCGAGCTTAGATGAATCATGGTCGGTCTACCATGAGGGCAGGTTCGAGGTTGGGTGGTCAGTTCCAGCTGTCTTATCAATTCTCTCATTTCGTCGGTGGTTAGCGATTGTCCGGCTTTGACTGCGCTATGGCAGGCTAGGGATTGAGCTATACTTGCCTCTCGTTTCGATGGCTCTTCGTCGGTGGTCAGAGAGTCCAGCACTGCCCTGACCGCTTCGGCTAAATCTATCCCCTTCATTATCGCCGGCACAGCTCTTAGCAGGTAACTCCTTGCCCCAAAAGGCTCGAGGCTGAAGCCGAATTGACCCAGAAGCTCGCCCCTCGTTTTCAAGACCTCTTCATGCTTGGGGCTTAGTTCTATGTTCACCGGCTCGAGCAGCCCTTGTATGTCTATCTTTTGCTGGGAGCGCTGGGTCAGCATTTTTTCGAATAGGACACGCTCATGTGCCGCATGCTGGTCAATGAGGTAAAGTCCTTCAGGCCCTTCAGCCATAATGTAGCTGCTGGATAGTTGCCCTACCACTCTGAGGATAGGCAGGGATGCTGGTTCGGCTCCTTTCATCGTCCATAGGCTCGGTGGCGCTGTAAGCGGAGGGCTGGTGGTTTTGACCTTAGGCAGCGGCGCTTTAGATAAGGCTTTTGTCATAGACTTCTGTACTACTGTATAGACAGTCTGGCTGTTGCGAAATTTCACCTCTGTTTTGGTGGGGTGAACATTGACGTCAATCTCTTGTGGTGGTAGGGAAACGTTTAAGACCACGATAGGGTGCTTGCCGGCCATGAGCATACCTTGATAGGCATCTTCAGCGGCTCGGGCTAGCAGGCCGCTGCGTACCCAACGGCGGTTGACGAAGAAGCTGAGGTGGCCGCGGCTGGAGCGGGCCAGAGAAGCTGGGCTTACCAGGCCAGCCATGCCGGGAACTTGGTCTGTTCTGTCTAACTCCAGCATCTGCTGAGCTACTTCCAGACCATAGACTTCGGCGGCGACGTCTCTAAGGCTGCCGTTGCCCGGGGTATGTAAGGTTAGCCGTCCATCAATGACCAGGTTGAATTTCACCTCCGGAAAAGCCAGTGCATACTGGCTCAATAGGTTGGCGATATGGCTGTTCTCGGTAGTTGCTGACTTCAAGAATTTCAGCCGTGCCGGGAAATTGCGAAACAGGTGATGCACGGTGATGGTGGTGCCTTGCGGTCGGCTGCGTTTCTCCCGCTTGACTACCAAACTGTTCTTGAGGTAAAGGTAGGTGCCAGCGGTATCACCGTCAGCTTTGGTTAGGATTTCCACGTCGGCAACAGCAGCTATGCTGGGCAGAGCCTCGCCGCGGAAGCCAAGCGTTGAGATTTTTTCCAGGTCGGTTAGTGCGTCAATCTTGCTGGTGGCATAGCGGTGAAAGGCAAGCTCAACATCGCTTGCTGGTATGCCGCTGCCGTTGTCGGTGACTCTGATAAGGCTTATACCACCGCCCTGCGCCTCAACTGCTATCTGAGTGGCGCCGGCATCCAGAGAGTTCTCCACCAGCTCCTTCACCGCCGAAGCCGGCCTCTCCACCACCTCCCCGGCAGCGATCTTGGAGATAACTTCCCGGGCTAGAATTTTGATGGGCAT
>JBBISW010000018.1:7130-22165 GCA_037441105.1 Chloroflexota bacterium | reverse complement strand
CAGATTGTAACTGCGGGTGGAACTGTTGGAGAAATCAGTCAGTGGGTAGAAGACCAGCCGATTTTCCATGAGGGGAAAAAGGTGAGGATATATTTTGAAGAAGTTAATGGAGAGTTCTTTGTAGTCTGTGCCCAGTTTGGTGTTGAGGAGAGATAGTTATTTGGCAGTGCTGCCCTCTGTCAAGCAATTAGGAGGAAGAGTTTATGATAAATGACATTCTGCTTTATATTGGCTCTGCTTTGATTACTATATGGGGAATCGCTCACATTGTGCCAACTAAATCTGTGGTTAATGGCTTTGGGGCGATATCACAGGATAACAAGCGAATTATAACAATGGAGTGGATTGCAGAGGGTTTAACGTTGTGCTTCATAGGCTTGCTGGTGCTGCTTGTCACCATTTGGGGAGGGCCACAAGCACAAACTTCCGTTATTGTATATCGGGCATCTGCCGTGATGCTTGTTGTTATGGCGATATTGACCTCGTTGACCGGAGCGAGAACACCAATTATACTATAAGGGTTTGCCCAGCTGTAAAGATAGCTGTGGCAATATTGTTTTTCCTGGGAAGTGTGTTGTGAATGGGCTACATGGAGGCATAAGGTAAAAATGAACAATCTAGAGATCGAGCTAACTGCATACTGTGGCTTGTATTGTGGTGATTGCTTACGTTATAAGAGTAAAGTCACGGAGTTGGCACGAAATCTGACGAGTGAACTGCAAGCGGTGCGATTTGACAGATATGCGGAAGTCAAAAGCGTTTCTGTCAGGGAGTTCAAGAGTTATGAAGAGTGTCGTGTGGTCTTGGAGGCTATAGCGAGGCTGAGTTGCGATACCCCCTGTAGGGCTGGTGGTGATGGATGCTTACAATCCTGCGAGATTAAGAGTTGCGTTCAGGCGAAGAAACTCGAGGGTTGCTGGGGGTGTGACGTATTTGAGAAGTGCGAGAAGTTTGAATTTCTTAAGCCATTTAGCGGTGATGTTCCAAGAGAGAATTTGAGGAAAATCAAAGAGTATGGTTTAACCGAGTGGGCGAAGCACAGGGGGGAATTTTACAAGTGGTTGTAATGGTTCACTCTGGGTGGCGACCGTCCGTTGCTTCATTTTTTGAGATGGAGGCGATGGTTTGGAGCTAAGAGGTAAAGTCCACAAGTACGGTGCTAATATTGATACCGACGCTATTATCCCGGCTCGCTATCTTAGTATCTCGGAGCCTGAAGAGCTGGGCCGGCATTGTATGGAGGGCATTGACTCTGAATTCTTGACCAAAGTTGAGTCTGGCGACATTATCGTAGCCGATACCAATTTTGGTTGTGGTTCGTCTCGAGAGCATGCCCCACTGGCTATCAAAGCTGCCGGCATATCCTGTGTTGTCGCCAAAAGCTTCGCCCGGATTTTCTTTCGCAATGCCATCAATATCGGGTTGCCGCTCTTGGAGTGCGGTGAGGCGGTGGATAACAGCGAAGCTGGCGATATTCTTGAAGTTGACCTGGTCGCCGGCGAAATAAAGAATATTACCAGAGGCAAGACTTTTATTGCCGAGCCATATCCTGATTTCATGATGGGTATAATAAATGCCGGTGGGCTGGTGGAATATACCAAGAGAAAATTAGCCGGAGGTTCCTAAGGTGCAGTTTGATATAGCAGCGTTGCCTGGCGATGGCGTAGGTCCCGAGGTGGCTACGGAGGCGATAAAAGTCCTGGAGGCTGTAGGTAAAAAATTCGGTCATGGTTGTCAGTTCCATCACGGTCTGGTTGGTGGGGCAGCGATAGATGCTTATGGCGTTGCTTTGACTGAGGAGACGTTGGAGATGTGCCGAGGTTGTGATGCCGTTTTGCTTGGCGCAGTTGGCGGGCCGAAGTGGGATGACCCGAAGGCTAAAGTTCGCCCTGAAGACGGGCTTCTGGCTTTGCGCAAGGAGCTGGGGCTTTTTGCCAACCTGCGTCCGGTGAAGGTCTTACCCATGCTGGTCAATTCAACGACCCTCAAACCTGAGGTGATAAAGGATGTAGACCTGATTGTAGTCCGTGAGCTTACCGGCGGACTTTACTTTGGCCAGCCCAAGAAGCGATGGCGGACCCCTGAAGGCAGGCGAGCAGTTGACACGATGGCCTATTCGGAGCAGGAGATTGAGCGCATAGTAAGGGTCGGTTTTGAGATTGCTCTGACCCGTCGCAAGAAGCTGACTTCGGTGGATAAGGCCAATGTGCTTGAATCATCTCGGTTGTGGCGACAGGTGACAACGGAAGTTTTTGCTGATTACCCTGACGTGGAGCTGGAGCATATGCTGGTAGATGCCTGCGCTATGCGTCTTATTCAGCGTCCAGCTCAATTTGATGTCCTGGTTACGGAGAACACATTTGGTGATATCCTCACCGATGAAGCCTCGATGCTGGCTGGCTCTATGGGTATGCTGCCATCGGCCAGTTTGGCTGGGATGCCTAAAGGCGGCGCATCTAGAGCCTTTGGCATGTACGAGCCGATTCATGGCAGCGCTCCAAGCCGAGCCGGGCAGAATGTAGCCAATCCCATTGCTACCATATTAAGTGCTGCTATGATGCTCCGTTATTCTTTTAATTTGGTGACTGAAGCTGAAGCCGTTGAGAAGGCAGTGCTCGAAGTCTTAGAGGAAGGTTATCGTACCTATGATATAATGGAAACAGGCAAAACGAAAGTGGGCACAAGGGAGATGGGTGGGCTGATTGCCGAGAGACTAATCGGATAGAAGCGATGGCAAAAATTCAGCTTTATGATACGACTTTGAGAGATGGAGCCCAGCAGGAGGGTATTTCCTTTTCTGTTGCTGATAAGCTCAAGATTACTCAAAAGCTGGATGAATTAGGCATTCATTTCATTGAGGGTGGTTGGCCAGGGGCTAATCCTAAGGATACTGAGTTCTTCATTAAGGCGCAGAAGTTGAATTTGAAGCATGCGGTTCTGGTTGCTTTTGGCAGCACCAAGCACCCCGATTCCAACGTGGGCAAAGATGCCAACCTGCTGGCTTTGGTTGAGGCTAAGACAAAAGTGGTCACTATCGTGGGCAAGAGCTGGGACTTGCATGTGACCCAGGTTCTGGAAATCAGCCTGGAGAACAATTTGCGACTTATAACTGAGTCTATAGCTCTCCTTAAATCAAAGGGGCTTACTGTCTTTTTTGATGCTGAGCATTTCTTCGACGGCTATAAAGCAAATCCTGAATATGCGGTTCAGGCTGTTGAAGCTGCAGCTAAAGCTGGCGCTGACTGTGCAGTGCTCTGCGATACTAATGGTGGTGCTCTGCCTTCTGAGATTATTACTGCGATTGATGCGGTTAGGAAGGCGGTAACTGTCCCGCTGGGCATCCATGTTCATAACGATGGCGAACTGGCTGTAGCTAACTCGCTGACTGCGATTCAAGCTGGAGCTATTCAGGTGCAGGGGACTATTAATGGCTATGGGGAACGTTGTGGCAATGCCAACCTTTGCTCTATTATCCCGGCTTTGAAGCTTAAACTGGGTATTGATTGCATTACTGATGAGCAGCTAGCCAGGCTCACTGAGGTTTCTCACTATGTAGCTGAGTTAGCTAATCTAGCACCATCTGGCCATCTGCCTTATGTTGGTACCAGTGCCTTTACCCACAAGGGAGGGTTGCATGTATCTGGCTTGCTTAAGTGGGATGAGAGTTATCAACATATCAACCCTGAGCTCGTGGGTAACCGTCCTAAGGTAGTCGTCTCCGAGTTATCAGGCAAAAGCAACATAATCTATAAAGCAAAAGAGCTCGGCATAACCTTACCGTCAAAAGGTAAACAGGTGCGTCAAGTGTTAGAGCAGATAAAGCTAATGGAAAGTCGCGGCTTTCAGTATGAAGATGCCGATGCTTCTTTCGAGTTGTTATTGCACCGAGCTCATCCTGAATATAAGCCTCTTTTTGAGCTGATTGACTTTATGGTTGTGGTGGAAAGACATCGCCGTCCGTCCAAGGAAGACGAATCGGAGTTGCTCTCTGAGGCTACTGTTAAGGTGAAAGTCGGTGACAGGATAATGCATACTGCTGCTGAGGGCAACGGTCCGGTGAATGCCCTTGACCGAGCCTTGCGAAAAGCTTTGCTGGAGTTTTATCCTGATTTGACCGTTATCGAACTCGTTGACTATAAGGTTCGTATCCTCGAAGAAAGCGCTGGCACTGCTTCCCAGGTACGGGTGCTTATCGAGTTCAGCGATGGTCAGAGGCAATGGCGAACTGTTGGTAGCTCCACCAACATTATCGAGGCTAGCTGGCTGGCTCTGGCAGATAGCTTAGAATACTGGCTGCTTAAACGAGATAAGACAGGCAACGCAACTTAATATTTGGTTATCCTGATTGCGTTGCCTGCAGATAAGCTGAAAGTCTTTTAGTTTTCTCTCTTAATGACTGTGGCTACTCCTTGGCCGCCGCCGATACAGGCGTTTGCCAGGCCGTAAGTCCCGCCTTCGAGGTTCAATATTCTGGCTAATGTGCCCACGAGTCTGGTTCCAGAGGCACCGAGTGGGTGACCGATGGCAGTAGCGCCACCTTTTACGTTGACCTTTTCGGGGTCAATGCCCAGCTCTTTTATGGCGTAAAGCGCTACAATGCAAAATGCCTCATTTATCTCCCAGAAATCGATATCTTTCACATCAAGCCCGGCATGCTTTAGTGCGATTTTACTTGCAGGGACTGGGCCCTTTCCCATAACACTTGGGTCTACGCCTGCCCATCCCAGGGACACAATCGTGGCTAAGGGCTTTAGCTTGTACTCTTTTGCCTTTTCTTTGGACATCATCATTATCGCTGTGGCACCGGCGTTCAATGGTGAGGAGTTGCCGGCAGTTATCTGGCCGTCTGGTTTAAACGCTGGTTTTAGCTGAGCAAGGCCCTCCAGTGTTGTATCCTCTCTGATGCTCACATCATGTTCAATGACCTGCTTTGTGCCATCTGCCAGCGTTACTTCAGTTGGCATTATTTCGCCTTTGAAGAATCCCTCTTTAAGTGCCTTCGCTGCTCTTTGATGGCTTCTCATCGCCCATTTGTCCATGTCCTCTCTGGTAAGGCCGCTTTCAGCGAACAACTTCTCTGCTGTTAGCCCCATGTTCATGGCGGTCCCGAAGTCGTATTTTTTGTATCGTTCTGTGAATAGGTCAGGGTTTGGTCTAATCAATATTCTACTTGGGTCGATGCCGGGGCCAGGCATTGGGTTATGTGTCATATGCTCAATCCCACACGAGATGACGATGTCCGAGTAGCCAAGCATTATCTCCATGGCACCTGTGTGTATGGTTGACATCGAGGAGCCGCATTGCCTATCTATTTGCTGGGCTGGGACATTGACCGGTAATTCTGCCTGAAATACTATGTTTCTGCCACCATATACCCATTGCTCGCCTACGGGAAAGGCAGTACCAACTACCACCTCGTTGATTTCCTCTGGCTTGACCTTCATTCTCTTAATTAGTTCCTGCACCAGCATGCCGGCAACGACATCCATTCTCAGGCCGTTGAAAACGTCCTTCTCTGGCTCTCTTGGTCTCGACCTTGAAAAAGGTGACCGCAGGAAATCCACTATGACTGCTTCTCTTTGTGCCATTCTTTAACCTCCTTATGAAATCGTTTAATTGTACTATGTCCTAAAGACAAGAGCAATCGAATTTGTACCTAGGTAATTATACTGGATTGCCTACTGGAATTATGTACAGAGGCTTAATTTGCTCTTCGACTTTTAATACCTTTCTGACCTGTTCATCCTCGAAGGCGCCGACCATCACAGTAGCCAGCCCCAGAGCTATAGCCTGTAGGGAGACATTCTGGCCGACATGTCCCACTTCCATATGGACATATCTCTCGGCACGTCTGCCGTATCTATAGGCAGTTCTGGGATAAAGGGCACAGACGATTATATCAATCGGACAATTGGCGATGAAGCTCTGGCTCAAGGCGGCTTCAGCCAGCTTCTGTCTCGAGTCACCCCTAAGGTGAAGGCTCAGGGAGTGGCTGTCTACTTGATAGTGGTATATGCCGGCTACCAAGTTTTCTATTCCATGCTCACCGATGGCGACGAAGACTTCTAGTGGGTAAGTTGCCCCGGCGCTGGGGACAGCTCTTCGTCCGCTGCTGCCAGTAATTCCTTGGGCTGCCCATAACAGTTGGGAAAGCTGTGATAAAGACAGTGGTTGGGATCTGAACCTTCTAACTGACCTTCGTTTTGAGATAGCCTCTTCTACTGATGTCTTTCCCTGGTGACTCGGGGGTGGGAGTTTTATAGGGGCTTCTGTCGTTTTTGCCACTAGCCTTTAATGACTCCTACGGGACTTGCCATGGCTACTTTTCGAGAAATTCCGGCTTGATGGGTTACTTCAACTACCTGGGTGACATCTTTATAAGCTTGTGATGCTTCTTCAGCCAGGGATGCCATACTATCAGTTTTGACAGTGATACCTCTAGACCTCAGCTCGTTGGCGACGTCAATGCCTCTCTGGCCACGCTTAGCTGCACCGCGGCTCTGCACTCTACCGGCACCATGGCAAGTAGAACCGAAGGTCTCTGCCATCGCTTTCTCCGTGCCGATGGCGACATAGGAGCGCCGGCCCATATCGCCGGGGATGAGCACCGGTTGCCCGATTTCTTTATAGCGTTGCGGTATATCTTTGTGCCCGGCAGGGAAAGCCCTGGTAGCTCCCTTGCGGTGCACACACATTGTGAGTTTGTTGCCATCCACGGTGTGCTCCTCTATCTTGGCGATGTTATGAGCCACATCGTAGATTTGCTCCATGCCCAGCTCTTTTAGGCTTTTTCCGAAGACCTTCATAAAGGATTCACGTGCCCAGTGAGTGATGCACTGGCGGTTAGCCCAGGCGTAGTTGGCGGCACACGCCATAGCGGCTAGATAGTCCTGTCCTTCCTTTGATTCTACTGGGGCGCAGACCAATTGTCGGTCGGGGAGGCTGATGCTATATCTCCGCACTGCCTCTTCCATTATTCTAAGGTAGTCGTCACAGACTTGATGCCCTAGTCCCCTGGAGCCGGTATGGATTAAGAGCAGCATCTGCCCCACAGGGTCGATGCCCATAGCTTTAGCTGCGACTTGGTCATAGATTTCCGTTACTACCTGCACTTCCAGGAAGTGGTTCCCGGAGCCTAGAGTTCCTGATTGAGGCGCACCTCTCTTCTTGGCTCTAGCGCTTACTTTGTCCGGGTTGGTTCCTTTCATGCGGCCCGTCTCCTCAGTTGCTTCAAGGTCTTCAGGTAAGCCAAAACCGCGCTTTACTGCCCAGTGAGCGCCGTTGGTCAGCACTTCGTCTATCTCCCTTTCGTTGACCCTTATTTTGCCCTCGGAGCCCAGACCAGAAGGAACATTGTTGAACAGATGGTCAATAAGCTCTTTGATTTTTGGCTTCACCTCATTTTCGGTTAGATTGGTGCGCAGCAGTCTCACGCCGCAGTTGATGTCATAGCCGACGCCGCCTGGCGAAACTACGCCGTCACTCACTCGAGTGGCGGCAACTCCGCCTATAGGAAAGCCATAGCCCCAATGAATGTCAGGCATAGCCAGTGAACGCCCTACTATGCCGGGCAGGAAAGCCACATTCGCAACTTGTTCCAACGATTGTTCCTCCCTGATAGTATCCAACATAGCCGCATCGGCATAGACCAATCCCGGAACCCTCATCCCAGGTTTGTAGCTCCTTGGTATTTCCCAGCGGTAGTCGTCTATTTTGTTAAGTTGTCCTTGCCATTTCGGCATATTTTCACCCTTTAGATATCAAAGATTACCTGCACTTTGTAGCCGCTGTCTTCTTTGTTTATCCGTAGCATGTGATAAGTGGCTGCCTTAATCTCTCTTTTCAGTCTATGCTGGCCAGGTTTTATCTTTTCTCCAAAACATCTTGCTTTGATTTCGGTGCTGCTGAGTTTATCGATTTCAAACCTTTTGAAGATGATGTGCTCGACATCGAAGATATATATAAGCTCATTTAGCCACTCTACCAGTAAAACCTCCGCATCCTCAGCTGATAGCTGGAGCTCACGCTGGACAGTTTCCTTTAAATCATCCAGGTCTGCCATCAGGCTGAAAAGTCCGAGAGCGGCGTTGGCAAAGACCTGCTTGATATCGGCACCGTAGGCGATAATGCCGATATCTGCAGTGTGGTCAATTACTTCGAAAGGCTTTTCCACTGCCCTCACCAAGTAGCCCGAGGTAGATTCAATTATATCATGTCCTGAATGAATGGAAAAATTTGACTTGTGAATTTGCGAATGTTAACATGAGCCAGCTTGGGCCGCTAGCTCAACAGGCAGAGCAGCTGACTCTTAATCAGCCGGTTACAGGTTCGAGTCCTGTGCGGCTCAGTATATGGTTGCTTAACAGTCCGCTTGACTTCTCTCAGTCTATCTTGCCCTCATTTTAATGTATTACACTTGGATGTGTTCCCTTTTATTTTGTTCTGGGTGTATAATCTGGCGAACTGCGGTTAAGTGCATGAGGACAGCAAGACTAGCCATATAGAGCGGATAGAAAGGAGGTTGAGATGAGTCTAGAAGGAAGAGTTGCCATAGTTACGGGTGGTTCCAGGGGGATTGGGAGGGGGATTAGCTTGGCCCTGGCTAAGGCTGGGGCTGATGTGGTGATATGCTTCAGGCGTGATGAGGATGCAGCCAAGGATACTATTGCTGAAATAGAGGCAATGGGAAGGAGAGCCCTGGCTTTTAAGGCTGATGTTGCTGATTATGATAAAGTCAAGGAGCTGGTGGCTAAGACGATTGAGACTTTTGGAAGAATAGACATTTTAGTCAATAATGCTGGCATTGCTTCAAGAGGAAAATACATTGTGGACACCGATGTTGATGAAGTGCATCGGGTGATGAACATTCATGTTTTCGGAGCCTTTCATTTTGTTCAATCCGTGCTGCCTTATATGCGGAAACAGAAACGAGGTGATATTCACTTTATTTCTTCAATGGGTGCGGTTCATTGTTTGCCCGGGCATGGCCCCTATGCCATGGCGAAAGCGTCTCTAGAGGCTATGGCTAAGGTCTTGGCTAAGGAGGAATTGGCCAATAATATTCGGGTCAGCGTTATTGCCCTAGGGCTGGTGGAGACAGAGATGGGAAGTCGTCTGGTGAAGGCGACTACTGGTGAAGATATCAAAGCGATTTACAGTAGAATGCCTTTTGGGCGTGTCTGTCAACCTGCCGACGTGGGAAATCTCTGTGCCTTTCTCTGTTCGGACGAAGGTGGCTATATTTCTGGCCACGTCATCTACATGAATGGTGGCGCATGGACGCTCATGTGAAGTAATTTTACTAGCCTGACTTTGAAAAACGAGCTGGTATATACAGCTACTCGCTAGTTTGGGTTGCTGGCAGATACATTCGCTCGGTATATTCTTTTGTCATTCGCCGGGCGCTAAACAATGGCGCATTTGAGCGGATGGCTTCCTTGATTACTCGGAGCCAGTTGTGTGGCACACCGTTTATGTCGCGGTCATAGTAAAGAGGAACGACTTTCTCCTCTAATAGGCGATAGAGGTCCTCAACATCTGCCTTGTCCTGTTCTGGCGAATCAAACATTCCGGGGTCGTTGTGAATTGCCCAGCCATTGCTGCCGTTGTAGCCTTCATACCACCAGCCATCAAGTACGCTAAGATGCAGCACTCCATTAAGGGCTGCTTTCTGCCCGCTGGTACCGCTGGCTTCGTGAAGAGGCTGAGGGGTGTTGAGCCAGACATCGGCACCGTGGACAAGATAGCGTGCCATGTGCATATCATAATCCTCAACGTAAGCAATTCGGCCACCGAACTCAGGGTCTTTGGCTGCGTTGTATATTTCTTGGATAAGCTGTTTTCCACGCTCGTCATTGGGGTGTGCCTTGCCAGCGAATATTATCTGGACTGGTTGTAGTTCATTCCCAAGTATGCGCTTTAGTCGGTCAACATTCTGCAAAATAAGCGTGGCTCGCTTGTAGCTGGTAAAACGGCGGCAGAAGGCAAGAGTAAGTGCTTCTGTGTCGAGCAGCCCTCCCATAGCTAGTGCCTGAGCTGGCTCTACATGGTCTTCAGCCCAGCGTTTTCGTGCTCGCTCTTTCACTGAACTGATGAGCTTGTTCTTTAACCACCGATGTATTGCCCATATCGCCTCGTCTGGAATATCCAGCGCGTGCTCCCACAAAGCCGGGTCATCGTGCCTTTTCAGCCAGTCGCGACCGAGATAGTTTTCATATAGCTTGGCTGTCTGTGGTGCTATCCAGGTGGGGACATGGATACCGTTGGTCACTGAACTAATGGGCACGTCTCTTTCTTCTTTGTCAGGCCATAGCGAATTCCACAGCCGACGGCATACTCCGCCGTGGAGCTGGCTGACGCCGTTGCGGTACTCTGCCATTCGCAGGCCCAATACAGTCGCATTAAAGACTGAATCATCTGACCCTTGCATGCCTAGCTTCAGGAATGCCTCCCTGTCCAGCCCGAGATAGCTCCAGTAGCGGTGAAAATACTTTTCTATTAAGTCAGGAGAATAGACATCGCTGCTAGTGGAGGCCATTGTGTGGATGGTGAAGATGGTCGTAGTTTGCACCCTGTTAGCGGCTTCGGTGAAGTCGAGTCTCTTTGCCACCAATTCTCGTGCACGTTCCAACATCATGAAGGTGGTATATCCCTCGTTGGCATGCCATATAACTGGGTCAATGTTGAGTGCCCGGAGAATACGCACACCACCAATACCTATGATGATTTGCTGTTGTAGTCGCAACTCTTGGTCGCCGGCGTAGAGACGGGCCGAAAGCTCACGGTCTGATGGTGAATTCTCTTCAACGTTGGTGTCCAATAAATAGAGCTTCACCCGCCCGACATTCACCTGCCATACAGTAATCCAGACCGACCTCATATCCAGCGGGACTTCCGCTTTCATGGGTTGTCCCTGAGCGGTAAGTACTGGACTGATAGGTGTCTCAGCGAAGTTTAATTGCTCATAAACCTCTTCTTGCCAGCCATCGGCTGAGACATGCTGGTGAAAGTAACCCTGCGGATACATAAACCCGACGCCCACCATAGGCAGTCCGAGGTCACTTGCTTCTTTGCAATAGTCACCTGCCAGGACACCCAGTCCGCCGGCATAGAGAGGGAGTGAGTTATGGATGGCAAATTCCAGTGAGAAATAAGCTATAGTGTTTTGCACTAGCTGCGGATGCGTTGTGTTAAACCAGGTATTAGTCCCTGACATATCAGCCTTGAAATCGCTCATAACAGAATCATATTTCTGGAGGAAAACAGGGTCTTGGGCAGCTGCTACTAATCGATAGGGAGCAATCAGTTGTAGTAGCTTGACCGGGTTATGGCCGGTGGCCTTCCATAGCGGTGTGTCCAGGGCTTTGAACAGCTCCCGTGCCGTTATATGCCAGCTCCACCATAGATTATAGGCTAGCTCATTTAACCCCTCGATGCGCCTCGGGAGCTTGGATACTGACAGGTCATTCATTCTGGGTTGGCTGGTTATTATACCCGTTGTGTGGGTGTTAAGTAAATTAGCCGGACATCTAACAAATTATGATGTCATCCAGCGCTCGTTTGGGCACATGGTGCACACCCTGGCTGTCCCGCCAGTATTTGACGTCTCCATCAGGCCCAACTTTCTCAATGACTACTGTTTCTTTGGGTTTACCCAGAGCTATGACGAGGAGTATCTCATAACGCGGTGGTATCCCAATGACCTTGCTGAGTTCCTGCCTATTTATTGTGGCGATCATGCAGCCACCTACGCCTTTCTCTGTAGCTCCCAGGAGGATGCTTTGTGCTGCTATTCCATGGTCACAGCCAAAAGAGCGGCTTATCTCTGTATCTCCCAGCATGATTATATATGCTGATGGCCTTTCTCCTTCACCTGGGCCTGGCCAGTCTTTGAGATAGCCAGCCCAGCCGAGGTGTGGAAATATCACAGCGTTCTTTTTGGGGTCACAGGAAAGAGCATATTTCAATGGTTGTAGGTTCAGCGCTGAGGCCGATAGCCTGGCCAGGTTAACAAGCTGTTTCAGCGTCTCAAGTTCTATGGCGACTTCCTGATGAAATCGCCGATAGCTTCTGTTCTTTAATACCAAGTTTTTTAACATCCGTTTTCCTCCTTCTCTGTTGAAGCATCTGTAGAACCAATGTTAATGGTTTCACCCTTAATCCTTTCCCATCGAGGGAGAGGAGATTTTCCGGGGGTGTTTAGGGTGAGGGTGTCAGCTTACCCTGATTTAGCTTCTTCAGCTCCAGCAGTATTTCTCTGAGCAGCAGAAGCTCAAGGCGACGCCAGTTTACCTCGCTGGCTAACTTTGCCCACCTCTTGGGGTCATCAGATAGAAATTCCTCTACTATTTCAGATGCACTTTTTGCCATCTTTTTGTTAGCCTCCTCTTTGATTTACAATTGTAGCGGCGAGGGTTTAGCCTCGCCCAAGGCTCTGACCTCGGCGACCCTGAAGGGTTGCAGCTACATAGGGGGTTAGTATACTAAAACCAGTCCCACTGAAATGGCACAGGGTATCTGGCTGAGGTCATCCAACAGCGGATAAGACTTCCAACCCACTTTGCTTATTAAATCTACCACGTCTATTCCCATAGCTTCCATAGCTGGTCTGGCTCGTAGGGGGAAGCGGCATCTGCCACTATCCAAAAACTGACAGATTAAGCCGCGGCACAGATAGTCCTTACAGGAACCTCCGCCAAAGCCCATAGCCAGATGGTAGCCATATTTGTAAGCCAACCGCTCTATCCCATAGACGATTTCACCGCTCTTTTGATGGAAGAGGAGACTCTGCTGTTCATCCTTACCTTGCTTACTTCCTGGTGCGTAGGCTTCGATAGGTTCGAGGTGGGTTTTGAGTAATATCGCCCAGGAGAACCTGGCGAAAGCCTTGCGGACGACATCTAGCTCTGGAACATATGGTGGACAGTTAGGAGTCTCCCCGGCGCGGAGACAGCGCGGCACTGTGCATTTTAGCCTTACTCGTTCATCTACAGGGATTTGGTCTGCCTGTATTATCTCGGCTGCGGCAGCTCCTAGCTCCAGCGCCTTCTGTCGAAAAATGTCTAAATCTGCCATAAGTGTTTCCTCCGGCACTTTGATAAGAAACGGTCTTGCGTTTGCTTTTTCAACTCTCATCGCTTTACCCCTCAGGATGATATAGCTATTTTAATTTGTGGAGGAGCGATAAGGCAAGGGGTGGGTAACTAGGGCACTCCTGTTTATAGCGGAAGAAAGTGTAAGCCCCAGGCACCGAGATAGGCGAAGAATATATGCTTGGGTATCCTGCCTGCAGCACCAAAGAGAATGAATTTCCATAGAGGCAGGCGGAGCAAGCCAGCAGCGGCACCGGCGACGTCGAAAAGGGGATTGGGTATCAGGGCGAGGACAAAAATAGTGACGCTACCCCATCTCTTCATCCATCGTACCAGTCTATTGTAGATGTTCACGTTTTCTATGGCTAGTCGTCCGCCATAGCCCAAAAGATAGCCGGTCATCTCGCCAAATGTTCCGCCCAGCCCGGAGACGATTCCCACCAGGACAGGATTTAGAATGGCGCCCATGGTTGCCACCAGGATCCAGCCGGGCACAGGTACCACTATGCTGCTGCAGGTTATCACGGAGATGATGAAGACGCCGAGATAGCCGTATATTTCTAGCCCTGCCACCTTCTCTCTGTTGAGAAAAAGAAAAGCAGAGAGGGCTAGTACGAAGAGCAGAGCTAGAATTTGAAGGTAACGCTCTCTCGTCCAGAAGCGCTTTTCAGTTTTATTGCTTGTCTGCTGCATGGACTTGGCTATTCTCTCTTCTTTACTCTAACCGGTATGACCAGAGTCGAACCGAGGACGAAATATAAGACGCAGATTAACAGCATGACCGAATAGCCCAGACCGGACTGTTGGGCGTTGAAGAAGTCAATTGCCGGACCGGTGAGCCTGGCCAGTGCTCCGGCTCCGGCAGTAGCTATATTGGTCAGGCCTAAATAGCGGGCTTCTTCGCCCGGAGGAACAAGGTCTGTAGCCAGTGCCCAGTTGGTGCTGAGGAAAGCTCCTGCGGAAACCCCAAGAAGTCCGCCGCAAATCAGGATGCCAGTATAGGTACGGGCGAAGAACAGCACGGCGATGCCGAGGATGCCGATGAATCCTGAGAAGAAGATAATCGGTTTGCGCCCTAGTCTATCGGAAAGCTGCCCTGCAGGGTAAACAGCCAGGAGCAGAAAAATACCCACGGTAATCAGTAAGTCTGCGGTTACACCTGCCGGGTTGGGGTGGTGGATTACGTCTCTTATGAAGTACAGGGCAAAGGTTTGAAGCACTACCATTGCCATCAAGACAAATAAGCGTGATACAAGGAACCAGACAAAGCCCGGATTTCCCCTAGCATCGATCTTGTAGGCGCCGGCCATGGTTTTTACTATGGACGGTTGACTTGTGGGAGATAGTGCCTGTTCCTTTACTGTCAGCATAGTAGCAATCATGCCCCCCAGTAGGATCAAACCGGGAAGACCTATTGCCAGCCACAACCATATCTCACCATCTTGGCTGGAGTAATTATCCATGAAGTAAGCCACTACGCGCAGGAAAGCTACACCGCCTAATATCTCCGCCAGGCTTTTAGCTCCTGATGCTACTCCTTTCCGTCCTTGTGGCACCAAGTCTGGAATGAAGGCTTGAAATGGGCCTTGAGCGATGTTGGTGGTGACCTGCAGCAGGCAATAGCCTAGAAAAAGGAAAGGGAAGCTGCCAGAAAGCCCTATGATGGGGATGAAGAGCAGAGCCAGGAGTGTGCCAATGAGGATAAAGGGACGCCGACGGCCGAAGCGGGAGCTGAAACGGTCGCTGATTGTCCCGGCAAGAGGCTGGATAAACACGGCTATCATTGAGCCGGTGAAGGTCAGGAGGCCAAGGTAAGTATTCTTTAGGGCTTCGGGAGCGAATTCCAGAAGGCGGAGCGGAAGTATGAGGGTGTGCAGGCTGGGCCAAAGTACTGCTAGAGCAGCGCCGAAGATACTTATCTTAACATAATCAACAGGTCGGAAA
>JBBISW010000018.1:0-7030 GCA_037441105.1 Chloroflexota bacterium | reverse complement strand
TTCTCAAGTTCATCATCATTAGCCGCCGGCAAATCTTCGAGGGTGCGAATTTTACCTGGCTCTACGAATTCTTTCCTGAATTTCTCCACCTTAGGCACCACCGCCTGGAAGTAGTTTAAGCCAATGGAAGTAAAAGCGGCATCAACCACCATCAGGACGACATTGCCATACCACCGTTCGCTTCTTAAGCAACGCTGGCAATATTCCCCCACCTCAGGAACTTTCTGCATATAGCTATCAACTATGTCTTTGAGGTTCAAAGCGGATGCCCCTATACTTAATGGAAATTCTAGACTCGCCACCAGCCGAATATGGCAGCGACGCTGAGCCCGATGCCGGCGATAATTGCACCGATCCAGCCCAGAAGGCATAAACAGGTGACAATAACTCCGGCGATTATCACCCCGCAGAGGATAGCTAAGAAGGCATAGCGGAATCTCATCCCTAGCAAGAAGGCGGCTATTGAGCCAGTCCAGGCACCGGTAAACGGTAGCGGAATGGCGACAAATAAAATCAGCCCAATACGCTCGTATTTCTCTATCAGCTTTCCACGTCGCCTGGTGCGTTGGAGAACCCAGTTCACCAATTTTCTACCGATTTCTACCTTACTGACGATTCTGGCTAGTGATTCAAAGAACAGTAGTAGTATGGGCACCGGCAGCATATTGCCAATGACGGCCAGGCAGAATGCCCAGTACCATGGCATGTGGAACACATTTATGGCTACTGGCAGAGCACCACGAAGTTCTATTATGGGCAGGGCGGATATGATGATAACTATGAGTTCCTTGGCAATGCCCAAGCTGATGAGTTGTTCGAGCATTTTTAGTCTGGCTATCCGACTTTTGCCAAGCATTATATCATTAAATGTTGTGTACTGAATTGATGTTAACCGTAAATCTTTTTAAATTGTGTGTGTTGCTTGTTAAGGTTGTAGCTTTACCCTTGAGGGGTGTGGTGGTAAAATTAAGTTGAGCGTGAGCTATGTCAGGACATTCTAAGTGGGCACAGATTAAGCGACAGAAGGGAGCCGCTGATGCCAAGCGCGGGCAGCTATTTACCAAGCTTACCCGTGAGATTATGGTGGCCGTGCGTGAGGCTGGGGCTAACCCAGAGTCCAACTTCCGTCTGCGTCTAGCAATACAGAAAGCCCGCGACAATAACATGCCAACAGAGAACATTGAGCGGGCAATAAAGCGGGGGAGTGGCGAATTGGGCGCATCCAGCCTTTCCGGGTTGATGATTGAGGGTTATGGGCCTAACGGTGTGGCGATTATGGTAGAGGCACTGACCGATAATCGCAATCGCACTATTCAGGAGGTACGCAGTTTGTTTTCCCGACATGGAGGTAGTCTTGGTGAAAGCGGTTGTGTAGCCTGGCTGTTTGAGAGTAGGGGCGTAATCACTGTGGAAACTGACGGTACGGATGCTGAGGAGCTGGCTTTGCTGGCTATAGATGCCGGTGCCGAAGATGTAAAGGTGGAGGAAGGTTACCTCGAAATCTATACTACACCGCAGAATTTAGAGACAGTGCGGCGAGCCGTGGAGCAAATTAAACCACCTGTTTCGGCTGAAGTCTCGCGGGTGGCTAAGAGCACGGTGACATTAGACGAGAAGGAAGCCATTCAAACCTTGAAGCTGCTGGACCATCTGGATGAGTTGGACGATGTCCAGCATGTCTTCGCCAACCTCGATTATTCCGATGCCGTTCTGGAGAAGCTGAAAGCTCAGGCTTAGCTATGCGTGTTCTCGGCATTGACCCTGGCACTATAAATCTGGGCTATGGTGTCGTGGATGAGGAGGGGGCGGGGATGACTATGGTTGGCTGTGGTGTATTGAGCCTGTCTGCCAAAGTCCCTGTAGAAAAGCGGCTCTCTTCGTTATACGAGAGACTCAGTGAAATCGTAGCTCGCTACCGACCGGATGAGGTAGCTATTGAGGAGCCATTTGTGGCGGGAAATGTTCGTTCGGCTTTAGCTGTAGGCAGGGCTCAGGCAATAGCCATTCTGGCTGCAGCCAATAAGAATTTGCCTGTCTTTCGTTATCTACCAGCCCAGGTGAAGCAACAGGTTACTGATTATGGCGGTAGCAGCAAGGAGCAGGTGCAGGAAATGGTGAGGCTTCAACTCGGGCTGGCTCAGCCTCCTCAGCCTAGTGATGCTGCTGACGCTCTAGCTGTCGCTATTTGCCACCTCCATCAAAGATATATTGACCGTCTGTTAGCCCAAAGCAAGTAAGGAGCGAGAAAGGTTGTGTACTAATGTAGTGCGTCCCGCTTTGCGGGATAGCCTCGCTACGGGGAAGCGACCCTAAAGGGTCGCACTACATTGAAAATAAATTATTCATACTAAACGAGATGATAGTCGCTTTTGAAGGGATATTGGAGAGCCGCGGGATTGACTCAGCGGTAATCAAAGTTGGGCCAATTAGCCTTCAGGTGTATATCCCCGGCTCCACTCTGAGCCAGCTTGGTGCTGTTGGCGACAAAGTCTGTCTGCGTACCCATCTTTATATAAAGGACGATAATTTTGCTCTTTATGGTTTCGCTTTGGTCGAGGAGCTGGAGCTTTTCCGGCACCTGATTTCTGTTTCGGGTGTCGGTCCTAAGACAGCCCTAGCAGTGCTTTCCACATTCAATCCTGAGCAACTTGCTTCAGCCGTAGTCAGTGGCAATGTTGAGCTTCTCAGTCAAGTGCCCGGCCTGGGCAAGAAAACGGCGGGACGTATTGTGCTAGAGCTGAAAGGAAAATTAGAGAAGGTGCTGGTAGGAGCTATCACCACAGGCTTAACAAAAGAAGACGCCGACGTTGTAGCGGCACTGACCAACCTCGGATATTCTTTGAAAGAAGCCACTCAAGCCGTATCCAGCCTGCCTAATTCTCCAGAGCTGGATTTGGAAGAGAAGCTCAAGCTGGCTTTGAGGCAATTAGCCAGGGCATAGCCAGGAGGGGAAAGATGATTGAAATTCTGCTCGTAGTTGTTTTACTGCTTTTGGTTGCTCTGATTTTCCTTGTCCTTAGAAGCAGAAAAGTGGAGCCGACTGATGTTAAAAGTGCCATATCAAGCACCTGGGCAGAACTAGGGCTGGGTGAAAAGATAGGTAGCATAGAAACTCAAGCCAGGGATATTAAAGAAAGCTATAAATCCTTCGAGCAGATGCTTCGGGTGCCTAAAGAAAGGGCATCCTTTGGCGAACTCGCTTTGGAGACTATACTGTCGGACCAGCTTCCACCGGATATGTATGGAATCAGGGAGGCGGTCTTTGACGGAAAAAAGCCTGATGCCCATATAAAATCGACGGAGGGAGTTGTTTGCATAGATTCCAAGTTCTCTCTGGACAATTACGGGAGAATGCTGGCAACAGAAGAGCCTGCTGAGAAGCAGAGGTTCAAGAAAGAATTTGTTGCTGATGTCAGGCGTTGTCTTGATAAGATTGCCGGCGATTATGTCTGTCCCGATAGGGGGTCTGCTGAATTTGCTTTTGCTTATATTCCCTCTGAAAGCGTTTATTACTTCCTACTAAATGAGGCTTATGACATGCTGCTGCACTACGGTAAAGTCGGTGTTCAGGTGGTATCGCCGCTAACCCTTTCTGCTAAGATTGAGCTGATTAAAGCTGGAATCCATGCCAAGAAGCTTTCGGAGAAGGCAGAAGAAGTAAGAAACGACCTGATCAGTATTTCCCGCCGGTTTGCTGAAATTGATGACAAGTGGCGTGTGCTCTATGAGACTCACCTGAAGAATACTGTGGACAAGGCGGCTGAACTGGACAAATCATATAAAAAGATTAGAGATGAGTTCGACAGAATTTCGAAGATGCCTGAAAAGTGACGGATTGTTAAGAAACAGGCGTTTTCTGCGGGATGTTCACCAATGTAGTAGCGAGGCTTTAGCCTCGCTGGTCTCGACCCTTTAGGGTCGAGACTACATTGAGAATAAATCGTTGCTAAACGATTCCCATTTTTAGAGGGAATTGACATAAGTAAAGAGGGAACGTAGTGCCACCGTTCAAAATTGTATCTGATTTCAAACTCACCGGTGACCAGCCACAGGCAGTGGATAAGCTGGTTGAAGGAATAAACAATGGCTACACGCAGCAGACATTGCTTGGTGTGACCGGCAGCGGCAAGACTTTCACTATGGCTAATGCGGTAGAAAGGGTACAGAAGCCAACCTTGGTCATTTGCCACAATAAGACTTTAGCTGCCCAGCTAGCTACCGAGTTCAAAGAATATCTCCCCGATAACGCTGTGGAGTATTTCGTCAGCTATTACGATTATTACCAGCCCGAGGCCTATCTCCCCAGCACTGACACCTATATCGAGAAGGAAATCGATATAAACGAGGAGATTGACAAGCTGCGCCATGCAGCTACCCGGGCTTTATTTGACCGCCGCGATGTGCTCATAGTGGCTTCGGTATCGTGCATTTATAGTCTGGGTGAGCCTGAGGAGTACCGCAGTTTTGTAGCTACCGTCAAAAAGGGTGAAAAATGCAACCGGGAAAAACTGGTTCGTCGTCTGGTGGATATGCAATATGAAAGAAATGACTTCGATTTTACCCGCAGCCGGTTCCGCATCCGTGGAGACACTCTGGAAATTCAGCCGTCCTACGAGGAAATAGCCATCAGGATTGAGTTTTGGGGCGATGAGGTCGAGCGTATTGTTGAAATTGACCCGCTCACCAGCGAGCTGTTATCGGAACTCGGCTATGTTGATATCTACCCGGCAAAGCACTTTGTCACTTCGCGAGATAAGCTTCTGGCGGCTATTGAGGATATCAAGGCCGAGCTGGAAGAGAGGTTACGTGAGCTGAGAAGTCAGGGTAAGCTTCTTGAGGCAGCCAGGCTTGAGGCGCGGACTAACTACGATATCGAGATGCTCCGCGAAGTCGGCTACTGTCATGCTGTGGAGAATTATTCCCGACATCTGCAACGTCGAGCCCAGGGCAGCCCGCCGTGGACATTGCTCGACTATTTCCCCGACGACTTCTTGCTGTTTATTGATGAATCGCACATGACCCTGCCTCAAATACGAGGTATGTATCACGGTGACATCTCTCGAAAACAGACTCTGGTTGATTATGGTTTTCGTCTGCCTTCGGCACTGGATAACCGTCCTCTGAGTTTTGCTGAGTTTGGACAGCGTGTCAATCAGGTTGTTTACGTCTCAGCGACTCCCAGTGATTACGAGTATAAGCATAGCCAGCAGGTGGTAGAGCAGTTGGTTCGTCCCACCGGCTTGCTTGAGCCTACAATTGAAGTCAAGCCGACCAAAGGGCAAATCGACGACCTTATCTACCAGATTAAGACGAGGGTGGATAAGAGCGAGCGCTGTTTAGTGACCACGCTGACCAAGAGGATGGCTGAGCAACTGGCTGATTACCTTCGAGAAATGGAGGTAAAGACTCATTACCTGCACTCTGAGATTGACACGCTGGAGAGGGTTGAGATTCTGCGTGACCTTCGCCTCGGCGTTTACGATGTGGTAGTTGGCATAAATTTGCTCCGTGAAGGGTTGGACTTGCCCGAGGTGAGCCTGGTAGCTATTCTGGATGCAGACAAGGAGGGGTACTTGAGGTCGAAAGGGGCTCTTATCCAGACGATGGGGAGGGCGGCTCGCCATGCTGACGGTCATGTCATCATGTATGCTGATGGTGCAACTACAGCTATGCGTGAAGCTATGGAAGAGACTCAGCGTCGGCGTCGGATTCAAGAGGCTTACAACAAAGAGCATGGCATCACCCCGCAGGGTATAAAAAAGGCGATTAAGGACATTACCGAGCGGGTTAGAATGGTGGCTGAAGCTAGAGCTGCCTACACGCCTACGCCCATATCCAAGGACGAGGTCATCCGTCTCATCAAAGACCTGGAATCGCAGATGCGAAAAGCCGCCAAGAACCTGGAATTCGAGAAGGCAGCTTTGCTCCGTGACCGAATCATCGAGCTAAGAAAAGACGAAGAATTGTTATCACCGCTGACCAGGTTCAAGTAGTTGTTCTACTGGAAGGGCGATGTTATTACCTTACTCCAACACATTTCGTCAGAATGTTAGCCCTTATCTATAAATACATCTTCAACAACGGATGCCAAGCATAGCATATGTTATAGTTTAGCTTGATTTGCACTTGAAATACGCCTAAAATGAAGCAGGATACAGAGCTGTAAAGAATTATGACCATGGTAGAAAATGACGAAACTTCATACATGCGCGCAGATATTCACAGCCTGATTATGATATGCATTGACAACATTGTAACCAATAATGAGGACTGCACCTTTGAGAGATTAGTCTACGAATGTTTTACCAACTTTCCTAAGATATTCAGCCTTTTCCGGTATCCACAATGGCCGGATTCAAACAAGCTAGACCGCCCACTACGCAAACTTCGTGAAAGAGGGCTTATTGTAGGCAGTCCTAAAGTTGGTTTTTTACTCACAGAAGATGGAAAGCACCAGGTGGTGACGATCAAGAAAGCATTGGATCGCCAAGTAAAAATCAAGCCAGCACCTAGGACACTTAAGGGTAAAGAGAGAAACCTGATCGCATATATTAAATCGAGCGAGCTTTATCAGAAATTCATAAATGATAGGCATGACTTTCAGCTAACTGAGCAGGATTTCATAGATTTTTTGAGAGGAACTCTAGAGACGCCTAACCGTGTGCTTAAACAGACGCTAGTTCAGTACAAGAATTTAGCCGAGCAAATCGGTGATGTTGATTTGCAACAGTTTTTGATGACCTGTGAAGCTAAAATGGAAACCCTATTGAACCATTAACACAACTACTAAGGAGCGGAGGAGGTAGAAAATGGAGTACGGCAGTCCTCAAAAACTTCCAATTAGTCAGGATATCGTTTGGCAAATGTCCCTTTCGACTGTAAGAAGCACCATGGATGCGATTGTAGAGTTGGTGACAAATAGTGATGATAGCTACAAGCGACTAGAGCAAAACAAGATTCCTTCGAATGGTAACATTAGCGTGTCAATACAAAGGCTAAAGGGTGGCTCGGTGCAAAGATTGGTTGTGAG
>JBBISW010000017.1:0-23500 GCA_037441105.1 Chloroflexota bacterium | reverse complement strand
GCGACTGAAGAATCTCGGAGGTGATAGTGGTATGATGAGATTCTTCGTCCCGATCTATCGGGACTCAGAATGCCAGGTAGGGGAATGGGATTGCCACGTCGCTACGCTTCTCGCAATGACGATAAACACTATCAGTAAATGTGAGGAGGTAGGACATGAACAACGCTCAGCGCCGCATTGACTAGCTTGAGCTAGTGCGCTAGCCTTAAAGCTCGGCGGCGATGATACGGCGTTGAATCTCACTGATGCCTTCCAGAATGGGCAATGCCTTGGCGTCTAACAAGGTTGGTCCTGAGGTACTCTGACCTCGTCGAGGATGGTCTCTCCGGTCTGGGAGGCGCGCAGGCCCATCTTGTCCACTATTTGCCAAGAGAAAGGCCTGGAGCATCATCTGGAACGATACGAAATTATATGGCTAATGCCTTCTTCCTCGGAGGCAGGTGGTGATTCTATAAAATAGCTCAGCGGTTTGCCCAGAGTTTGGGCAAGCTGCTCCAGGCTGGCGAGATGAAGTCGCCTCTTGCCCAATTCGTAGTTGGACAACGCTGCCTGTGTACAGCCCAACCTGGCTGCCAGTTCCTCCTGGGTAAGGCCAAGTTCCTGCCTGGCATGCTGGATTCTCATACCAATGTTGCGGTAAACCATATCTGAATTCTATCACAATTTGTAATATTTAGCTAAAAACTAGAACAATGATAACAAATTGTTATATTTCCTATTGACAAGCCTGCTGTGCTTCGCTATGATGGCGATAACAAAACGTTATGAAAGGGAGGCAACAGAATGAAAGTTAGCCAAGATGTATGGAAGCCTCTGCAAAAGCACCTGGGTTACAGTGATGAAGAAATGAAGCAGTTCAAAAACGACCCCCGAAATGTAGATGTTCTCTCTAAAACCTCGGCGTTGCTGAGCAAGACGTTTGTTGCCGAGGTGGTGGAGGCACACGGCTGTGACAGTGAACATAAAGTGGGTAATAAGTTCTACATCGGCGGGCATGGCAACCTTTTGACCAAACTCTGCCCCAAGAAGGTGTGTCTCTTCGCCTTGATTCCAGTGGCAACGTTAATCTACACAGCAAACGAGCTAATCTATGCCGGTGTAGACCCCAATGAGATGCGCTTCAAGAGGGTAGGCTGCTCCGATGTGGGCCTGAAATGCGGTGGCTGGGGCCACATTGTTATGGAACTACGAGCGGAAGAGCGCAAGAGGGAATAAATGAAGGAGCTAAAGTTATGAAGAACGCTCAACCGCGGATTGGCTGGCTTTGTTCTTTTGCCCCGGAAGAGATAGCCATGGCTGCTGGCCTTATCCCGTTGCGGCTCAGCGGAGAAGGTGAAGCAACTGCTGTAGCTGATGCCTACATTTATTCCAATTTGTGTCCTTATGTCAAAAGCATACTGGCACTTGGCATCAATGGCAAGGCTAAAAACCTTGATGGTCTGGTCTTCGTCAGGTCATGTGACGGCATGCGCCGCCTGTGTGATATATGGAGGTCATATGTGGGGACACGCTTCACCTATATGCTCGAGGTACCCAAGAACCGTGATGAGGCTGCCGTAGTATACTTCGCCAGCCAGTTGCGTAAATTCGCTGGTGCACTGGGGCAAGAATTCGGGGCTAAGATAACGACGGCATCGCTCAACCAGGCGATTAAGGCGGCTAATCAAGGCCGCAAGCTTATGCAACAAATCTACAAACTTCAGCGTGGTGTCCCGTTGCCCCTGCCGGGGAGCGAGGTATTTCAGCTTGGGCTGGAGGGAATGAAAACGGACAAGGAGACCTTCATTGCCAAGCTGAAAAAGTACTATAGCCAAGCCAAAAGCCTGGTAAAGCAGCCCGGCAAAGAACGTAAAGCCCGCGTGCTCATCAGCGGCAATGTGGTAGACCGTCCGGAGCTTTTCAATCTTATTGAAACTACAGGGGCTGATGTAGCTGCCATTGACCTGTGCACTGCCATGCGCCACTTTGACCATCTTGTGGAAGAAAATAGCGCTGACCCGTATCTGGCCCTTGCCCAAAGGTATCTGAGCAAGCTACGCTGTGCTCGCATCACCGGTCTGGCAGAACACTTCACTGAACTGAAGGAGCTGGTTAAAACCTATGCTGTTGACGGTGTTGTCTATACCTCAGTCAAATTTTGTGACCAGCATCTAGCCGATGCTCCTTACTTCACAGAGAAGCTTAGAGACGAAGGAGTACCGGTGCTGTTTTTGGAAAACGATTACACATGGGGAAACATCGGTCAGCTCAGAACCAGGGTAGAAGCCTTTATCGAGATGCTAGACAGCGGAAGGAGGTAAGCCATGCTCAAGAACTTCTATGCACAAATGAAGAAATCGTCGGAGGAGGAGTTTCAGAAGAGGCCCCGTGCCTGGTTGATGTATGTCATACAAATGGCATCAACCTTGCTTAAAGCCTTTGAGGATGATGCTAAGGTGGTGTGGACCACCTACTACGCTTTCCCCATGGAACTCCTAGCCGCTTTCAATGTAGTTCCATTTGACTTTGAGATCGCTTGCAATCTGCTTCCGGGTGCTGATCCCAAGGGCTGCGTTGACATCATGACTAAAGCTGAGGCCAGGGGCTATTCCCTCGACCTCTGCTCTTTTCACCGCCTGGCTCTGGGCAGCTACTTCCTGGGCTATTTCCCCAAGGCCGACCTTTTGCTCACCACCTCACACTTCTGCGACGGGAAGACTAAAACTAACCAAATTTTTGCCCAGTATTATGGTAAAGAGGCCATAATGCTTGATGTCCCCAATGAGCTCAGCAAGGAATCCGTGGCCTATGTGTCCGGACAACTTCGAGGCATTGCGCGCAAGCTCGAAGAGGTGAGCGGTCACAAGCTGGACGCTGACCGGCTAAAGGAGTGCATCAGAGCCTCCAACCGTGCACGGGCAACTTACCGTTGGCTTGCTGAGCTGGGAAAGAGAAAACCATTCCCCTGGGATGGCTCCCGGGTTGTCAACCTCTCTATTATCGGAAACATGTTCTCAGGAACGCCATTTCAGCAGCAACTCTACCAGAAGATAATCGAAGAATGTGAGCAGAGAATGGCGGAGGGAAAGGTAGCACCAGAGGAGTTCCGTGTGCTCTGGCTAGCCTGGTTTCCAGCGCAGCGCACAAATATCAATGAAGTCTTGCGCAAGCACAATACAAGCATAGTGATGGGAGAGCTAGCCCGAGTATATTGGGGCGAAGTTGATGAGGCAAATCCTTTCGAGGGAATGGCGCTGCGTTGCTTGAAGAATCCCTATGTGGGACCCATCGAGCAGAGACTGGCGGGAATAGTCCAGATGGTGGAGGAATACGACGTTGACGGTGCAATTCATTTCTCCACCATGGCCTGTCGCCATGCCAATGCGCCTTTCCGTGTGATCAAGGATGCTCTGGCGAAAAAGGACATCCCACTGCTTGTCCTTGACGGAGACATGAGCGACGAGCGCAGCTACTCAGCGGAAAGGACAAGCTCCTTACTAGAAAGCTTCATCGAACTTATGGCGGCAAGGAAGTAGGTGGGCAGCAACAGCTCAGGCGTTAGAATAACATGTCCCAGAGATGTAGTCGCGACCCTTTAGGGTCGCCTCTTAACCTGTCATTCTGAGTGTAGCGAAGAATCTCATTCAGCCTAGATTCGGCGAAAGTTTACAGTAGATTCTTCGCCCGTAGGGCTCAGAATGACATAAAGGTAATTTTTGCAAAGCGCGTGGCTTTGGGCTATTATTCTGATTTGGTGTCAAAGGGAGAAGTAACAAGAGTGGCTGTGGGGGTGGATATCGGGTCTCTGACCGCCAAAACCGTGGTTATGGACTCTAATAGCCACATCGCATCCTACAAGGTAATTCAAGGCAAAATAGTTGATGAAGCTGCGGCAATCGCATCTTTGAACCAAGCCCTAAATGATGCACACCTAACTAATGAGGAGATAGGCTTTCTGGTCACCACCGGCTATGGCAGAAACATGGTGAGCTTTGGTGATAAGAGCATCACCGAGATCAGTTGCCATGCCCGAGGAGCACAGTTTCTTTTCCCTGGGGTAAGAACAGTGATTGACATCGGAGGCCAGGATAGCAAGGTAATCTCCTTGAACGGTCAAGGCAGCGTAGTCAACTTTGCCATGAATGACAAGTGTGCCGCGGGGACAGGGCGATTCCTCGAGGTAATGGCACATGCTCTTGAAGTACCAATCGAGGAGATGGGCGCACTTTCTCTTAAGGCAAAGAATCCTGCCACCATAAGCAGTATCTGCACTGTCTTCGCTGAATCCGAGGTGATCTCGCTGACAGCTCAGGGACGCCTGAAACTGGACATAATCGCTGGCATTCATGAGGCCATCGGCAGGCGGATGCACAGTCTGGTCAATCATGTGGGCATGATACCACCGGTGGTGATGAGCGGAGGAGTGGCCAAGAATACTGGTGTGGTGCGCGCTCTGGAGAAGTTGCTTGGAACCGAAATAATCCTGCCACCGGAGCCACAGATTGTAGGGGCGTTGGGGGCAGCTCTGTTCGCCATGGATGAGCTAAAGGCAAAAAGTATGAGGTAGTCAAAGCCAGTGCATTTACCGGTTTTTAATTTTCAAGAAGGAGGGATCCCATATGCCGAAAAGCAATATTAAAGAGGTTATGAATAAATTCAGGGAGGTTGTAGATAAACCTTATGAAAAGCTGAGGCAGTGGAAGAAAGCTAATGAAAAGAAAATGGCCGGCTGTAGCCCGATGCACTTTCCTGAGGAACTGATACACGCTGCTGGCATGCTGCCTGTAGTGCTACAGGAAACTGACGAGACAATCACTACGGGATTCTCTTACATTTATCCGTTTTTCTGTGGCATCACCCGGAATCTGATAGACGTCGGTGTTAAAGGTCAGCTCAGTTTTTTAGACGGGTTAGTGTATGCCGATATCTGCGTTCAAAATCGAACTGCAGCCAGCATTTTAAGGCAGAATTTACCTTCAGTTTATGTGGACGTTGCCCAACTACCATCATCCTTCACCAGAAAAGGTGTCATGGAGGATACAATCAAGGAGTTGGATAGAATCAAGGCAAACTTGGAGAAGTTGGCTGGGCGGAATATTGATGACACATCTCTAAAGCAGAGCATTGCGGCTTACAATAAGAACCGCTCCCTGCTGAGGCGATTGCATAACCTGTGCCAAAAAAACCCCAGGTTACTTCCTTATCGAGATATGCAGGTTATAGTCCAGTCCAGCATGCTGATGCCTAAGGAAGAACATACTCAACTTCTGGAAAAGCTACTGGCCGAGATGGAAGGAATGAAGCCAGCCTCTGTGAAAGGAAGCAGGCTGTTTCTCTCCGGCCACCTCTGCCAGAGTCCCAAGGCTGACATTCTGGATCTAATTGAGGGGGTGGGCGGAATCATTGTGGATGACGACTTGTATACAGGCTATCGCTATTATGCTATAGATGTGGAGATGAACGGCAGTCCCATCGAGGCTCTGGCCAAGCGACATCTGGAGAAATCTCTACCGGTTCCTACACGAACAGGTTTACCGATGAGATGGGAGAAGTATCTTGTTGATAGAGTTAAAGCCAGTAAGGCACAAGGCATCGTTGTCCTGATGGTTAAGTTCTGTGAACCTCATCTTTTCTATTATCCATTTATAAAAGAGGCCTTAACGAAAGCCAGCATACCGCATATTATGGTGGAAACAGAACACGAGGTCGTTTCCCTGGAAGGAGTCAGAACTAGGCTACAGGCATTTATGGAGATGCTGAAGTAACCGAGGCAATAGAAAACAGGAAGTTTAGGAGGAAATAAAATGGAAACACAGGTGAAAAAAGCAAACAAACTGGATAGCACTTCTCTGATAGGACAGATGATGACAGCTTCTTTTGCTGATATTAAGAGGCAGGCGGCAGAAGGTAAGCAGGTCGTCTGGGCCAATGGCCTGCCAGTTTATGTTTTGGCCAGAGCGGCTGATATGCCAGTGCTTCACTGCGAAGGTCTTGTAGCTGGACTGGCAGCAAAGAGGCTAGAAAAACCGTTCCAAGACGCCGCCGAAGCCTTTGGTTTCTTGCCCGATGCTTGCTCCTATGCGCGGAGCTTCATCGGTGCCGCCCGAATAACCATGGGAGATTATCATCTTGACCCTTCAATGAACCAGGATTTGCTGCTGATGCCGAAGCCTGCTTTATATGTAAATTCAGCCGGAGGCTGTGGTACCGGGCGTCCCTGGGGAGAAGCCATGGCTACGCTTTTCAATATTCCAGTGTACCATTTTGAGCCACGTTTCCTATGGAATGAATCTGATTTGAAAGATAGCGTGGCGGACTTCGTCCGCCAGGAGCAGGAGTTCATCGCCCTGTTAGAGAAGATAACCGGGAGGCCATATGATTGGAATCGCTTGAAGGAGATGCTTGTTGAGGTAAAGAGGACAGTTACCCTAAGGAACGAAGCCATGAAACTGTGCCAGCATATCCCGTCACCCGCCAGCTTCTTTGACTGGGCAACTAACATAGCCGCTGTGGCTCACCTTATCGGTCTGCCGGGAACTGGAGACCTACTGCAAAAGACGAGGGAAGAAGTGGAGCAAAGGATTGCCCAGGGGATTGGCGCCATGCCTAATGAAAAATACCGTCTATACTGGGATGGCATACTGACCTGGGGAAAAATCGGCGTACTTGCCAACAAGTTTGCTGCGCTAGATGCCTGTGTTGTTGCTGGCGCTTATACACACCTGGTCTGGTGGCCAAGGCCAGAAATGATTGACCCGGAAAAGCCACTGGAGAGCATCGCTTACAATTGCTGTGATATTATGCTCTTGCGCAGCTACGAGCACAGGATAAAGGTGCTCGCCGATTTCTGCCGGGAATATTCTATAGATGGATTGGTGGTGAGCGAGACTCAGACCTGCCGAGCATTTAATTCCCATGCCTTCATGATTATGGACGGCTTGGCTAGGAGGCTGGGCATACCGGCTGTCACCATCGGCGGAGACTCGTGCGATATAAGGTTCTACAGCGATGCCCAGGTAGATACCAGATTACAAGCTCTACTCGAGACGATAGAAGCCAGAAGGAAAGTCAGACAGGTGTAGGCAGTCTAAGACATGGTGAGCATAGAAAGATATGCTCGAAGCTAGCCATATCCTGTAGAAAGTGCTATCATAGTTCCCTCGTTTATGGGAACTGAGTTTAAAACTGTTGTTTCAGGTACCGTCACATCTCCCCAGGGCTTCCTGGCTGGAGCAGTTGAATCTGGCATCAAGAGTCACAAAGGGCTCGATTTAGCCATCCTCTATTCTGAAGTGCCTTGCGTAGCTGCCGGCGTCTTTACCACTAATGCAATTAAGGCAGCCCCGGTAATCCTCTCCCAAAAGCATTTGCAGGATAAGCACGCCCAGGCGATCGTAGCCAACGCAGGCTGCGCCAATGCCTGCACCGGCGACCCGGGGATAGCCGATGCCGCTGAAATGGCAAGGTCAGTAGCTGAGAAGTTTGGGCTATCAACGACCGACGTTCTAGTTGCCAGCACTGGAGTCATCGGGGTGCCATTGCCTATGGACCGAGCCCGAGCTGGCATCAGCAAGATTAACGTTACCAGAGATGGAGGCCATGAGTTGGCTAGAGCGATGATGACCACCGATACTTTTGCTAAAGAGATAGCTATATTTATTGAAGGTAACGGAGGCGGATTTACCCTTGGCGGGGTAGCCAAGGGAGCTGGGATGATACATCCGAATCTGGCTACCATGCTTTGCTTCCTGACCACCGATGCTGCGGTAGACCCTGATTTTCTACAATCAGCGTTCCAAAAAGCGGTGGACGCTTCTTTCAATATGATTACTATTGACGGCGATACCAGCCCCAGTGATACGGTGGTGCTTCTGGCTAATGGCTTAGCCCGTAATAAAACCATAGATGACCGTAATGGCGAACTCTTTCACAAGGCTTTGAACGAGGTTTGCCTCTATCTGGCTAAGTGTGTCGCTCGAGATGGCGAAGGGGCTACCAAGCTCATAGAGATTACAGTAGAAGGTGCTCTTACTGAAGCTGAAGCCCGCTTAGCAGCGCGCGCCATCGCTAGCTCGCCATTGGTTAAGTCAGCCATACATGGCAACGACCCCAACTGGGGGCGTGTTGTAGCAGCACTTGGTCGGAGCGGAGCAACGCTAGATGAAACAAAATTGGCCGTATACTTGAATGACTTTTGTGTCATGAGCCAAGGCAAACCCGTACCTTTTAATAAGCAAGAGGCAAGCAACAGTCTAGCCAGAAAAGAAGTGTCTGTAAGGCTGGAGCTTAACCTGGGCAAGGGTAAAGTTACAGCCTGGGGATGCGACCTTTCTGAAGAATATGTTACTATTAATAGCACTTATACAAGTTAGCGAAGGGGTTTTTGGTTGTCACCCCGAGCGGTAGCGAAGGGTCTCGAGATGCTGCCCTGATCAATGTGAAGGATTCTTCTCCCGATAAATCGGGATCAGAATGACAGGTGAAGAGAATAGAATGACAAAATTTGAGGTTGTTAAACAATTGAAATGAAACCTCTAGCCATTAAAATCGGCGGTAGCACTCTGGGGCACAGCGACACCACAATTGAGGACCTGGTAACGCTCCAGAAAAGAGGCGTGTCGCTGGTGGTAATCCACGGTGGTGCCCAAGCAGTGACCGATTGGCTCAGCCGGTTGAGCATCTCCACCCACTTCGTCCAAGGCTTGAGGGTGACCGACTTGGAATCACTGAAGGTGGTCACAGCAGTACTAGCTGGCCTAGTCAATAAGGAGCTGGTATCGGCTATCTGGAAGTCAGGTGGCAAAGCTGTAGGCCTTAGCGGTGCCGATGGTGGCTTAATCCTGGCAAAAAACAAAACGCCGGAGCTGGGGTATACCGGAGAGGAATTGAAAGTTGATGTTGCTTTGTTGGAGACGCTATTAAAAGCAGGTTATATACCGATAATAGCACCAGTAAGTCTTGGCTCATTAGAAAGCACGGACGGAGATACAAATTTGCTAAATGTCAACGGTGACACTGTTGCCGGTGAAATCGCGGCAGCTTTGAATGCAGAAAAACTGATTTTTTTGACTGATGTGCCAGGCCTCTATGACAACTCCAAGCAACTGATTCGTAAGCTGAGTCCTGACAATGCCAGAGAAATGATTGCCTCCGGTGTAGCTTCAGGCGGTATGGCGACTAAGATCGAGGCTTGTCTTATAGCCATGACTAAGGTGCCGGTAACGCGAATTATTGATGGGAGGGTGCCTCACGCCTTGCTTAACGAGGTTGAAGGCAAAGGTGATGGGACGACAATCGGTTAGTGAGATGGACAATTGGCAGGAACTGGAACAGAAATTGTATATGCAGACAATCAAGCGATTACCGGTAACTCTAGTCCAGGGTCAAGGTGCTCGAGTTTGGGATACCGATGGCAGAGAGTACCTTGATTTCGTCGGTGGCTGGGCAGTTAACAGTTTGGGTCATTGTCATTCAGTAGTAGTCAAGGCACTGACGGAGCAAGCTCGAACTCTAATTCAGGCATCAAACCAGTTCTATACCGTCCCTCAAATACAGTTGGCCCAATTATTGGTTGATAATAGCTGCCTTGACCGGGTCTTCTTCTGCAATAGCGGTGCTGAGGCCAACGAAGGGGCAATAAAGCTAGCCCGCCGCTATGGTAAGCTGCATCTCGACGGAGCTTACGAGATTATCACCACTTACGGCTCTTTTCATGGTCGGACCTTGGCCACGGTGGCTGCTACAGGGCAAGACAAATTTCAGCAACCTTACGTCCCACTGCCAGACGGCTTTGTCAACGTTGATTACAATGACATCGAGGCAATCAAAGCAGCGACCACCAGTCGGACTTGTGCTGTGATGGTGGAACCGATTCAAGGCGAAGGTGGGGTTAATGTACCTGGCGATGACTATCTTAAGGAGATACGAGCCTGGTGTAACAAGAAAGGCATTCTGCTAATTCTCGATGAGATTCAGACCGGCATTGGTCGGATAGGGAGCCTTTTTACTTACGAGCAATATGGAGTTGAACCAGATATAATGACACTGGCCAAGGGGTTAGGCAGCGGGGTGCCAATTGGGGCTTTTTTGGCCAAGGAGCGAGCTTCGGTTTTCGCTCCCGGCGAGCACGGCTCCACCTTCGGCGGAAATCCTTTAGTTTGTGCCGCTAGCCTAGCGACATTAAAATTCATCATAGACAATGATATACCAGGCAAGGTAAGACAGGTAGGACAGCATTTCATAAATGGTCTGGAAAAACTAAAAGCAAAGTTCGGCTTCATTGTTGAGGTAAGAGGACGTGGGCTGTTATTAGCTCTGGTCTTCACCGACAACATAGCTGAAGAGGTCGTATTAGCTTGTTTAAATAGGGGCTTGCTGGTCAATCAGGTTAAGCCCAATGCCTTGCGGTTTATGCCACCGCTTATTATCACCGAGCGAGACGTCGACGAGGCATTAGGTACTTTGAATATAGTCTTTAGTCGGAGGTCATAGGAATGACAGAAAAAGTAGTACTGGCTTATAGTGGCGGTCTGGATACTTCGGCAGCTATAAAATGGATAGCGGACAAGTACAAGATGGATGTCATTGCTGTCACCGCAGATATTGGCGGTGTGGGAGAGCTCCCGGCCATTCAGCAAAAGGCGCTAAAAATAGGAGCAGTTAAGGCATTGACGCTGGACGCCAAAAAAATGTTCGTTGACTCCTATGTCTTTCCAGCTTTAAAAACTAACGCACTTTACGAAGGCCAATATCCGCTGGCTACGGCGCTGGGGCGGCCTTTGATAGCTAAATTGCTGGTGGATGCAGCCAAGAAAGAAAAGGCCGTTGCTGTAGCCCATGGCTCTACTGGTAAAGGCAATGACCAGGTTCGCTTCGATGTAAGCGTCACTGCTTTGGCTCCCGAGCTTAAGATTATAGCCCCAGCACGAGAATGGGGCATGACAAGAGAAGAGACAATCGCCTATGCCGAGAAGCATGGCATCCCTATACCAATCAAGGCTGCCAGCCCTTATTCCATAGATGAAAACCTCTGGGGCAGGAGCATAGAGTGCGGCGTGCTGGAAGACCCGTGGGTCGAGCCGCCAGAGGAGGTTTTTGCCTGGACTAAATCACCGGCAGCATGTCCTGATAAACCCGACTATGTAGAGATCGGTTTTGAAAAAGGAATCCCCGTCAGCCTTAATGGTGAGAAGCTGGACGGTGCTACCCTTGTCCAACAGCTTAATGAGCTAGCTGGCAAGCATGGTGTAGGCAGAATTGACCATGTGGAGAGCAGGTTGGTGGGAATAAAATCGAGGGAAATTTATGAGGCCCCGGCAGCTACGGTGTTGCTAAAGGCACATCAGGCATTGGAAGCCATGACATTGACTCGACAGCAACTTCGTTTTAATGAGAAAGTATCTAGCGAGTATGCTGAGATTATCTACAATGGGCTGTGGTTTACCACCTTGCGCCGAGACTTAACTGCTTATGTAGACCGCTCCCAAAGAAATGTTACCGGAACGGTAAGAGTCAAGCTGTTCAAGGGGAATTGCTTAGTAGTCGGCAGAAAATCTCCGGCATCCCTTTACGACTACAGTCTGGCCACTTACGATAAAGGCGACGTCTTTGACCAGAGCGCCTCACCTGGTTTCATCCACATTTGGGGGCTGCCAGCAAAAATCCAGGCCAAGGTGCAAGGTAGCGAGGAGTGAGACGCATTCACTTATCATTGCGAGCGAAGTGTGGTAATCTGTGAGTTCCTTCACTTCGTTCAGGACAAGGCTTCGGGGCTTGCGCCCCTCGCAATGACAAAGAAAAGAGCTGGGAAATAGATGGTTACGCAGCTGTTCCGCCGGTTACCTCCAGATGAAGCTGAGGAACATTTCAGGCAAGGATTACATTACCGCAATCGAAGAGGGAAAGAATTCAACTTCGATCTAGCAGTAAAGCACTTTAGGGAGGCGATAAAGCTGAATCCTGAAATCGGCAGATATCATACTGAGCTCGGCAAGGCCTATGTAGCAGCACCTCTATTGGCAGTCACACGAGGTATAGGTGATAGCTTGGGTTTGGAGAAGTGCCTGGAACTGGCTGTTGACGAATTGAATCAGGCCCTCCAGTATGACGCAAGTCACATTGAGACGCACTTAGTCCTGGGTGAAGCCTACATGTATATGGGGAAGAAAAACAAAGCAGCAGATACTTTCCAACTTGCTATCAATATACCCTCAACGTCTTTTATTGACAGCATATTCCTCAAGTCTTATGCTAAACGCAGACTTAAACATTTAGAGCAAGGTGTGAATAAGGAATCTCAACCTGAAGTAGCCCTGAAATGTCTTAAGCAGGCAATATCACATCGTGATGAGAGGAACTATCATTTGGCTGAGAAGAAGTTGATGCAAGCCTTTAAATTGGCTCCAGATTGGTCGTGGCTTTATAAAACGATTTGTAAGCTGACGGGTTGAGGAGGATAACTATGAACAACAAAGGGCAGAGCTGTATACGCAGCCGCTTTCAAAAAGGAGTCGCTAAGTCAATAGAAAAATATGTTGCCTCTATCAATTTTGACTGGCGCTTGTACCGGCAAGATATAGCTGGGAGCATCGCTCATGCTCAGATGCTAGCTAAACAGGGCCTGATATCAGAGAGAGAGGCCGAGCTTATCTCCTCGGGGCTTGTCTCAATTCGCGATGATATCGAGCAAGGGAAACTCAAATTTAAGCCCGAGCTTGAGGATATTCACATGACTATCGAGAGCAGGCTATTCGAAAAAATAGGTGACGTGGCGGGCAAACTTCATACCGCCCGTTCCAGGAACGACCAGATAGCTTTAGACCTGCGACTGTTCGTCAAGGAAGCTATTTCGGAAACTATTAGCAAAATAAGAGACCTTCAGCGGGCTCTGCTGGATGTTGCTGAGACTAATAAAACCGCAATTATGCCCGGATATACTCATCTCCAGCAGGCTCAGCCAGTCCTTTTCGCCCACCATCTTCTAGCCTATTTTGAGATGTTGCAGCGGGATATAACGAGATTTCAGGACTGCTTAAAGCGCACCGATGTCCTACCGCTGGGTAGCGGGGCTTTGGCCGGTGTAGCCCACCCCATTGACCGTGACTTCGTAGCTCGGAAACTAGGTTTTAATGAAATGAGCGCTAATAGCCTCGATGCTGTATCCGACCGGGACTTCGCGATTGAATATGAAGCTGCTGCCGCCATAACCATGATGCACCTGTCTCGGCTAGCAGAGGAAATAGTGCTGTGGTCATCAGCCGAGTTCGGTTTCGTGGAACTCGATGAGGCATACGCCACGAGCAGTAGCATTATGCCCCAGAAAAAGAACCCGGACGTGGCAGAGTTGGCCAGAGGCAAGACAGGCAGAGTATACGGCAATCTAATCAGCCTTTTGACTGTGATGAAGGGACTGCCTCTAGCTTACAATCGGGATATGCAAGAAGATAAAGAAGGGCTTTTCAATACTGTGGATACGCTCCTGTCATCGCTGGAAGTGTTCGCCGGGCTGATAAAGACATTGAAAATCAATACCGCTCGGATGCAAGATGCTACATCAGGCAGCTACATACTGGCCACTGACCTGGCCGACTATCTAGTAAAAAAGGGGTTGCCCTTCCGCCAAGCCCACAATATTGTGGGCAAGCTGGTGAAATATGCTATCGGCAAGAATAAGAGCTTTCGAGAGCTAAGTTTGGCCGAATATGGCAAATTCTCACTTCTTTTCACCGAGGATGTATATGGTATCACCATAGAAACATCGGTTGCAGCTCGGAATGCAGTCGGCGGCACTGCTCCAAAGCAAGTAGCAGCCGCCATATCACGAGCCAAGAAACTTGTTGAGACAGGGGATGAAAAGTAGACGAATCAAAATAGCGCCGTCAATCCTTTCCGCTGACTTCAGCCGTCTTGGAGAAGAAATTGCTGAAGTGACCAAGGCTGGCGCTGACTATATCCATGTTGATGTAATGGATGGGCATTTTGTGCCCAACATAACCATTGGCGCTCCAGTGGTGGCTTCGCTCCGCCCCTGGACTAAACTCCCTCTGGATGTACACTTGATGATTGAACGGCCGGAGGCTCATCTTTCACAGTTCGCTGATGCTGGAGCCGATATTATCACCGTACATGTTGAAGCATGCACACATCTGCACCGCATGATTGAGGCTATAAAAGGCTTAGGAGTCAAAGCAGGAGTAGCCCTGAATCCTGCCACTCCCCTAAGCTCACTGGATGAAGTTCTTCCTATGCTCGACCTGGTACTGGTTATGACTGTCAATCCTGGTTTCGGTGGTCAAGCTTTCATCGAGAGTACGATGACTAAGATAGCTCGATTCCGGGAAATCTTGGATGATAGGCAAGCCAAGGCAGAGCTAGAAGTTGACGGCGGTATCAATGCCAAAATAGCTCCGAAGGTAGTTGAAGCTGGAGCTGATGTTCTGGTTGCCGGGGCTGCGATTTTCAATTCTAAGCAGGGAGCCGGCGAGGCATTGAAGAAAATGAAGCGGACGCTTGGTTTAGTGGGTTAGCTTATGATGACTACGCAGACAACGAGTACACAGATTAAGCCGCTTCGGTTTCCCCTCAATCATAATCGTAGCTGGCTGAATATTGGGCAGCCAGCGTCGTCTGGTATGCTGTTTGGAGTGGCTTACTCTATTACCGAAGTATGCGGTTTTGCCACAAATATCACATTTTGTAGCCAAATGGTCAACTCCTTTTTCACAAGTCAGTCTTGACAACAATAGTAAAATAATACCACAATTTCCCGATTAAACAAAGGAGAAAGAATGAGACAGATTCATTCCTGCAGCGGTCAGGAGTTCAGAGATATGTTTGCCGCCGGCAGCAGTTGGCTGGAAAAAAGCGTCCCAGACATTAACGCCATAAACGTTTTTCCTGTGCCTGATGGTGATACGGGGACGAACATGTTTCTCACCATGCGTGCCGTCATAGAAGAAGCTGACCGTATTTCAGACCATAGCATCTCTGCAATATCTAAGGCGATGGCCCAGGGCGCACTGATGGGAGCTCGCGGCAATTCAGGCGTGATTCTATCACAGTTCTTCCGCGGCTTAGCCAAAGGGTTTGACGGTAAAGAGTCCATCAACGGGAGTGATTGGGCAATAGCATTAAGCGAGGCGTCGCGTGCCGCTTATAAAGGTCTATCACAGCCAGTAGAAGGCACTATGTTAACAGTAATTCGTGATGCATCCAAAGCTGCTGAAGAGGCGGCTCGAGCCAAGCCAAATGACATAACTTTCGTAACAGAAGCCGCTGTTGAAGCAGCCAAGGATTCAGTGGCTAGAACTCCTTTTTTGCTACCTGTCCTGCTTGAAGCTGGAGTTGTTGATGCCGGTGGACAAGGTATATATGTGCTGCTAGAAGGCGCCCTCCGCTATCTGGAAGGAAAAGTGGAGGAGATGAAATATCGGAGACCACAACTGGTTACCGCTGACTTGCCTGCGACCGCTAAAACAGTTCAATTGGCGGCCGAGCCAGAAGAAGCATATGGCTACTGCACCAATTTCTTGCTCGAAGGTCACAAACTTAATCCAGACAAAATCAGAAAGAAATTGGAAGGCAAGGGGCAGTCTATTGTCGTCGTCGGTGACGAGGTCACGGTTAGGGTTCACATCCACACATATGACCCCGGCAGCATCATACGGTATGCTACCTCCATAGGCACATTACATCAGCTACAGATTCAGAATATGGACGACCAGCATGTCGGCTTCCTTGAGATGCAGAAGGGAAGAGGGCCACAGCTGGATATCGGTGTAGTAGCCGTAGCCGCTGGAAGGGGGATGAGAGAGGTCTTCAAGAGCCTGGGAGCAGCGGCAATAGTCCCAGGTGGACAGACGATGAATCCCAGCGTTCAAGAGATACTGCAAACAGTCGAGTTGGTGCCATCACAGAAAATAATCCTGTTGCCAAACAATAAGAATATCATCCTCGCTGCTTCTCAAGTCCACTCGTTAACATCTAAGGAAGTCACTGTAGTGCCGACCAGGACTATGCCTCAAGGGATAGCGGCTATCATTGCTTTTAACTACGAAGGTGGCCTGGAAGAAAACGTTCGGGCTATGGAGGAAGTTATAGCCACGGTGAAAACTGTTGAAATCACCAAAGCAGCACGTAGCACCCAGATAAAAGGTTTAAAGGTAAAGAAAGGGCAAGCAATTGCCATTATAGATGATGAAAATTTAGTGGCTGCCGGCGATAACATGACCGAGGTTCTGTTCCAAGCCATCGACAAAGCGGGCATCAAGTCAGCAGAGGTGGTGACTCTGTATTATGGTGCTAATGTCGAAGCTCCTCAGGCAGAGCAAGTGACTCAGGAAATCCGCAAGAAATACCCTGAAAAGCAGGTGGAGATGGTGTCCGGCGGACAGCCCCATTATTACTACATCGTTTCTCTGGAATAATAGTTTTGTTAGGTATTTGGGATGGGGCGACACTAGGAGTTCTCGCCAGCCCCGATGTTCTGCTGGTAGCATTTTAGAGAAGGTGAAGATTAGTGACAGTTCCTCCGCTCATAGAAGTCGAGCCGCTACGCACCATTCTCAAAATGGAATGCCAGAGAAACTACGCCAACACGGCGGTAATCGGTGGGCTCGACAGATTCCTTCTTAAATGGGCGAGAGAAACCAAAGACAAAATAAATTCCCCCAAACTTCTGTCCCATTTCAACGAGCTTCAGTTAGCTGACTCCGATTATAGCGCCTGGGATACAGATAGACGTAAAGCGTGGATAAAGGACGTCCTTGATTGGCTGGCTCAAGCCGAAGAAACAGCAGGGGCCAAAGCGGAAAAGAAGAACCAGGCTCGTTCTACCGCAGCCAGCCGTCCATCCACTGATTCCAGAACTCGTATTTCAACAGCTAATGCGGAATTAGATTCGCCGGTAACCGCTGTCAAAGGTATTGCCGCAAGCTCAGCCAGCAAACTGGCCAAGCTGGGAGTAAAGACAATTCGTGACTTGCTCTATTTCTTTCCCAGACGCCACCTCGACTACAGCCAGAGAAGCCCTATCGCTAAGCTCGAAGTCGGTGAAGAACAGACCGTGTTGGCGACTGTGTGGGAAGCTCGAATAACTAGGCTAGGGGCTCAACAGGGCACCGAAGTTATCGTTGGTGACGAGACAGGCAATGTAAGAGCGGTTTGGTTTAATCAACCTTTCCTGGCCAAGAATTTCCCCACCAACGCCCAAATAGTGCTCAGCGGCAAGGTGACCGAATTTAAAAATCAAAAGGTCTTTGAGTCACCAGAGTGGGAACTGGTTGAGGATAAGGAGTTGGTTCATACCGGCCGTCTGGTGCCGGTCTATCCTTTAACTCGTGGACTATATCCTCGCCAAACAAGAAACCTGGTCAAAACAGCTATTGACAACTGGACATGGCAGGTGAGCGATTTCTTACCCACAGAAATTAAAAGTCGGCGCCAGCTCCTGGACTTGCCCCAGGCGATTATCCAGGCTCACTACCCAGATAGTCATCTGATGAAAGCTGAGGCAAGAAAACGCCTGGCTTTCGATGAGCTTTTCCTTCTTCAACTGGGCGTGCTCAGCAAGAAACGAGACTGGCAGGAAAGTCAACCGGGGAATGCTTTCGAGCTAAACGGGGGAAACATCAACAAGTTTCTGAACTCCCTGCCTTTCACCTTGACACGGGCACAGCAGCGAGTGCTTCAAGAAATCTTCGCTGACTTGCAAAAGTCAAAGCCCATGTCACGCCTTCTCCAGGGCGAGGTAGGCAGTGGCAAAACTGTGGTGGCAACTGCAGCCTTGTTAGTAACCGCCGATAACGGTTATCAGGGGGCTCTAATGGCACCCACCGAGATACTGGCTGAGCAACACTTCCGTAATATCTGCCAGCTTCTGTCCAAAATAAGCAGCCAAAATGATGAACAGGCTAATGTCTGCTGCTACCATGGGCTTTTTCCTCGCCCTGTTTCCTTTGCTCTATTGACTGGAAGCCTGAGCGAAAAGGAGAAAGAGTCTTTGCACCAGCAGATTCAAGAATGCAATGTAGATATCGTTATTGGAACACATGCTCTCATTCAGAAAGGGGTTGAATTTTCTAAACTTGGGTTGGCGGTGATTGATGAACAACACCGCTTCGGAGTTTTGCAACGCTCTGCCTTGCGTCAGAAAGGATTTAACCCTCACATACTGGTAATGACGGCTACCCCCATTCCGCGGACTTTAGCGCTAACGCTTTACGGCGATTTAGACCTTTCGGTTATAGATGAGTTGCCCCCGGGCAGGCAGGAAATAAAGACAAGGTGGCTTAGGCCTGATTATAGAGGCAAAGCGTATGACTTTATACGTCGGCAAGTTGCTGCCGGGCAGCAGGCTTTCATAATCTGCCCTCTTATCGAGGAATCAGAAAGCATCGAAGCCAGGGCAGCAGTCGCTGAGTATGAGCGGTTATCCAGGGAGGTTTTCCCTGATTTGAGGCTTGGCTTACTTCACGGGCGGATGCCAGCCAACGATAAAGAAAAAGTGATGCAAAGCTTCCGAAATGGCAGGCTCGATATCCTGGTGTCTACGCCAGTAGTGGAAGTGGGCATTGATGTGCCCAATGCAACCGTTATGCTTGTCGAGGCAGCCGACCGTTTTGGCTTATCACAGCTACATCAGTTCCGCGGCCGAGTGGGGCGTGGTGAAAAACAGAGTTACTGCTTACTCTTAGCTGAGAGTCCTTCACCGGAAGGGAGCCAAAGGCTGAAAGCCATCGAGGAAACCCAGGATGGTTTCGCTTTGGCTGAAAAGGACTTGGAGCTGCGAGGGCCAGGTGAGTTTTTCGGTACCCGCCAGAGCGGTTTGCCAGACCTCCGCATGGCCAGGCTATCCGATACTCCGCTTTTAGAACTAGCTCGAAATGAGGCAATCTCCCTATTTCAACGTGATTCTGGTCTCGAGTTGCCTGAACACCACCTCCTGGCTCAGGAACTAGCCCGAATGTGGCAAACCGGTGGTGAATTGAGCTGATTTGAAAGTTGACCGTGGTAGTTCTAATATATAGGAGCGATTAGCAGCCATTCGTCACTGATGATTGAGAATGTACGTTGACAACCTAGTTCAATGTAGTTGCGACCCTTTAGGGTCGCTTTTCTGTAGCGAGGCTAAAGCCTCGCCACTACATTAGCAAGTTGATAACAATGATTATTAAGCACAAACTGGCTAAAGCTTTACAGCAAGCGGTAACAGAGGCTCAGCAACAAGGACTGCTGATTACTACCACATTGCCTGAAGTGATTCTAGAACGACCGCAGAATCCTGAACATGGCGATTATGCCTCAAGCCTTCCGCTAAAACTGGCCAGGACAACAAACATGTCTCCTCCAGCAATCGCTGAGAAACTCGTTGAGCTTATGCCACCCCTCCCCGAACTTGCCCGTGTAGTTGTCATCTCTCCGGGCTTCATCAATTTCAGCCTCAGCACCGATTGGCTGACAAAACAGGTGGCAATCATCTTAGACGCTGGTGACTCTTACGGAAATATTAACCTGGGTGGTGGCAGGTCTGTTCAGATTGAGTTTGTCAGCGTCAATCCCACCGGACCTCTTCATGTCGGCCACGGTCGCGGTGGTGTACTGGGTAGCACTCTGGCTAACGTGCTCAGTGCCGCCGGCTACACTGTAGAGAAAGAATATTATATCAATGATGCCGGCAGCCAATTAGACGCTTTCAATCGTTCACTTCACGCACGCTACCAGCAATGCCTCGGTAAAGACGCCGAGGTGCCAAGCGATGGCTATCTAGGCAACTACATGATTGACTTAGCCAAAGAAATTATTAGCAAAGAAGGCGACCGCTTTCTGACAATGCCTAAAGACGCTGCCATTCGAGAACTAGGAGCCATTGGGGTGAGCAAAATCATGGAAATGATCAGGCAAGACCTTGAGCTGCTTGGCATAAAGTTCGATGTCTGGTTCAGCGAGCAGAGCCTGTACCAAAATGGCCAATATGAAAAAACTATGAAGATACTAAAAGACGGCGACTATGTGGCAGAAAAGGAAAACGCCACCTGGTTTGTATCTTCTGCCCTGGGTGAAGATAAAGACAACGTGTTAGTACGGAGCGATGGCTTGCCTACCTACTTCGCTTCCGATGCCGCCTATCACTTCAACAAATTCCTGGAGCGAAAGTTCGATACTGTCATCAACATCTGGGGAGCAGACCATCAGGGACATGTCTCCCGCATGCTAGCGGTGGTCAACGCCCTGGGTGTCAATCTAGCACAGCTAAAAATCATAATATGTCAACTGGTTACACTACGTCGTGGCCAGGAGATTGTCAGGGTCTCCAAGCGCAGTGGTGATATCATCACTTTAAGAGAGGTGATAGAAGAAGTTGGTCCGGATGCCTGCCGTTTCGTCTTCTTATCTCGTTCCGCCGATGCCCAGATGGATTTTGACCTGGAGCTAGCCAAAAAGCAATCAGCGGATAACCCGGTTTATTATGTTCAATATGCTCATGCCCGCATCGCCAGTATACTGCGGCTAGCCAAAGAAAGGGGAATAGATTATGCCCGCGGTGATGTTTCCTTGCTCACCACTGAGCCAGAGTTGACCTTGATACGGCGAATGCTCTTGCTACCAGAAATAGTGGAATTAGTTGCCGATACTCTGGGGCCTCATCATTTGCCTTACTACGCTCAAGACCTAGCCACCGTCTTTCACAGCTTTTATAAGCAATGCCGGGTTGTCTCCAAGAATCAGGAGCTGACCTGGGCCAGGCTTAAGTTAGTCAAAGCAGCCCAAATCGTTCTGGCCAGAACCCTCCACCTCATGGGCATGACCGCCCCCGAAAGTATGTAGCCCACCCCGTTTGTCATTCTGAGCATAGCGAAGAATCTATCTACATTTGCTTTGTCCGCTCTGTTATTGTGAGCGAAACGTGGCAATCTCCGCCTGACAGTCGCGTCTGCCCTCGCAGAGATCGCCACGTCGCCCCGATGCAATCGGGGCTCCTCGCGATGACGGTTAAACACCCTCAAACCTCAGTTTGTAGCTAGTCGCGCTTTGTGTTAAACTTCTTGGGATATGAAACAGCGTGTTTTCTCTGGCGCCCGGCCAACCGGTAGACAGCATATCGGCAATTATCTCGGCGCCATCCAAAATTACGTTGCCCTTCAAAAAGACTATGACTGTATCTACTGCATAGTGGACATCCATGCTCTAACCACCTTAGAAGATACGGACAGGCTTCAACAGGATATCCACGAGATGATGCTCGACTGGTTAGCCGCCGGCCTTGACCCACAAAAAAGCATCCTTTTCGTGCAATCGCATGTACCTGAGGTGATGGAACTCCACACCTTGCTCAGCATGGTCACACCCTTAGGCTGGCTACTGCGTGTGCCTACCTTCAAAGAGAAGGCGCGGATGCAGCCCCATAATGTCAACTACGGACTGGTGGGCTATCCAGTGCTTATGACCGCAGACATCGTGCTCTATAAGGCTGAAGTGGTGCCGGTGGGCGAAGACCAATTGCCGCATCTTGAGCTGGCACGTGAGATAGCCCGCCGCTTCAATTCTCTCTTTGGCTCCACTTTTCCTGAGCCTCAAGCCAAGCTTACCTCTTTCCCTATGGTGTTGGGATTGAACGGCGCCCAGAAGATGGGCAAAAGCTATAATAACTACATCGAACTGGCAGCTACACCAGAAGAGACATCGAAGCTAGTGATGACCGCAGTTACCGACCCGGCCCGGAAATATCGCTCTGACCCAGGTCATCCCGAGGTATGCAATGTCTTCAGCCTCCACGGCTTCTTCAACCCAGAGCGTGTGGATGAGCTCGCCACCCAGTGCCGTTCAGCAGGCATCGGCTGTGTTGATTGCAAAAAATTGCTCGCCGAAGGGATAAACTCAAAACTGGCAGCTCTTCGGGAAAAGAGGGCTTCCTTCGCCGCTAAGCCGAAGTATGTAGCTGAGGTACTTGCTGAAGGAGCCCGCCGGGCTCAAGCAATTGCCAGAGAGACTCTGGGAGAAGTCAAAGAAAAGATGGGGCTTCTGCCACCAGCAGTTTGAAAACTTGACTATGAATAACTTGCCCGCAGCTAAAAGCGGCAGGAGTGCCCTTGAAGTAGCCATCGCAGCAGCTAAAGAAGCCGGTAATGTCATCCTGTCTCACTTCGGCTCCCAAAGACAGATAACACATAAAAGCAAGGGCAACCTGGTTACTGACGTCGACATCTTATCCGAAAAATTTATACTGGAACTCTTAAAAGACGAGTATCCGGATTGTGCCATCCTCTCCGAAGAATCGAACTTCTCGGCTCCGCTCACCGATTACACCTGGATAGTCGACCCGCTGGATGGCACCAACAATTATACCTTCGGGATTCCCTTCTTCTGCATCAATATCGCTCTGGTCAAAGGCGAAGATATCCTGCTCGGAGTAACCTATGACCCGGTAAGGAAAGAGCTTTTTAGAGCTGAGAAGGGTAGAGGCGCTTATCTCAATGACTCGGCGATTCAAGTTTCCACAAAGGACTCACTTCAAGCCTCTCTGGTGGGATTTGACCTCGGTTATAGCCATGAGCGAGGTGAAGAGATGCTCGACATAGCCAACAAGTTGTGGGGGCAGGTACATTGTGTCAGACTCCTGGGTTCCTCATCATTGGGTTTAGCTTACGTCGCCTGCGGGCGGATTAACCTTTACTTTCACCGCTATCTCTTTCCCTGGGACGTCGCCAGTGGGTTGCTGCTGATCAGAGAGGCTGGCGGTGAAATTACCGATTGGCAAGGAAAGCCAGCAAGTTTTCGCACCATAGAAATCATTGCCTCAAACCATAGACTTCACCAGGAATTTATGACACACTTTGCCCAGAGGTAAGCACCTGAATAAAAGAATTTTTGGCAATAACACCTTGTAGTTGCGAGCCTTTGGGTCGCCCATCATCAATCCTGTAGCTGCGACCTTTTAAGGTCGCCCTGGGGTGGTTTGGCGAGGCTATCCCGCAAAGCGGGACGCGGCTACAGGGAAGGGGTGTCATTGCGAGGAGCCCCGATACATCCCGATGCAATCGGGACGTGGCGATCGCACTACTTCTTTTGTCATTGCGAGGAACGAAGTGACGAAGCAATCCAGGTGTGGTGAGGGGATGAGATTGCCACGTCCTTCAGCGGAAGGACTCGCAATGACAGTAATGAAGAGCTTGCAATGACAGAGGCGAAGGGCTCGCAATAACAGGCCAATCTCAAATGAAGAATCAGGAGGTTTACACATGAAAATAGCAGTTTTAAGCGGGAGTCCAAAGGGCGACCTGAGCGTTACCCTCCAGTATGTGAAACTTATACAGAAAAAGTTCCCCCACCATGACCTGAAAATCCATCATTTATCCCAGAATATCCAGCGGATAGAGAAGGACGAGAAGACTTTCACAAAGATTATAGATGACATCAGAAGCTCCGACGGTATCCTGTGGGCCTTTCCCCTTTATGTCTTCCTCGTGCCCTCCCAATACAAAAGGTTCATCGAGCTTATCTGGGAGAGGGGAGCGCAGGACACTTT
>JBBISW010000016.1:12483-23510 GCA_037441105.1 Chloroflexota bacterium | reverse complement strand
CCTGCCGGAGGCGGTGGCGGTGGTGGAGGTGGCGCCTTGGGAGCACAGCCCACTACAGGCAGCACCAGAAGTGCCACCATAGCTACAATAACTAGCTTGTCAAAACCAAACAATCTCATCATACTACCTCCTTTCGTCCCGACTTATTTCTTGCCCCAATCATGTAGGGCTACGGTATCGGGGACTTTCACCCAGTCAGTGAGAGGGACCTCCTTGCCGCCTTTCACGATATAGAACCTGGTCACATCGCTGCCCTGGCGGTTGGTAGGACTGTAGGTGCAAGGCCCTACCAGCCCTTGGCCTAAATCCAGGCCAGTGAGCGACTCGTAGGCTGCTTTCATAGCTTCACCATCAAGCTTCTCGTAGCCGACAGCCTTTAGAGCTCTCGCGGCGCCTTCTTTATAAACAAGCGCCCATATCATACCCGTCACATAGTTCGCCGGCGTGGTCTTGCGGAACTCGTCCACGCTCTTCCCACGATACTTCGGCACCATCGCAGCAGCTAACGGGTGCGCCCAGCACTCATCCCCACGGAGATAGTAGCTGTTTATCCAGCATCCCTCTGTAGCCTCAGGGTGAAGCTTGATGCCGACCGCCTCAGTAGGACCCCAGAAAGTTGTATCAACAAACTGAATTGTCTTGGTCAGACCTAACTTGTAAGCATCACGCAGGATATTGCTCGGCGTGGGGTCAACGCCGCCAATAATGATATAGTTGGCACCACCTTCAGCCAGCCTCTTCAGCCAGACCGTGTGGTCAGGAGCGCCAGTGGGGAAGAACTCCGGTGGCAGCAGCTTGACGCCGAGTTTTTCGGCATATTCCTTGCCGCCACGCAGTGGCTCGCGCCCATAAGCGGTATCCCAGCTCATGTAACCGATTAGAGGGCTGCCGGTCTTACCCTTGGCCTGCCAGTCTTTCAAAATGAAGTCAATGGTGGCTCCGAAGGCGTTCTGATAACAGACACCCCACGGAAATACCCAGCCGATGTGCGCCTGAGCTTCACCATCACCCGGAGCGAGCTGGACTACCTTGTCCTTCATGGTCATGGGCATGATAGCCTTGCCGAACGGTGTGCTGATGGCATTGACTACCAGCAACTTAGGCTCAGTCCGATACCTCTTGTAAGCTGATACACCACGGGCTGTGTCATACCGAGTATCAACGAAAATAGTATTCACTTTAACTCCGTCCACACCACCAGTGGCGTTTATCTCCTTAAACATGTCCTCACAACCGGTATCAGCCGGAACGTTTAGCCCGGCAATCGGCCCGGTATAGTCACCCAGACTGAGATAGGAGATTACTTTCTCCTTTGGTGGTGCTGCTGGAGCACAGCCAGAGACTGCTGGCATTGCCAGCACTACTGCGAGCAGAATCACACCAAATAATAAATACTTTCCTTTGCTCATTTTTTCAGTCATTCACCTCCTTTATAGCAGTTTTCTTGCCCTTATGGCCTTTGAGCATTTCATTCATAACTAACCCATTATCACCCCCTTTTCTCTACTGGCTCCAGTCATGCAGTGATACACAATCAGGCATCTTTCTCCAGCCACTGATAGCCACCTCTTTGCCGTTCTTCACCTGGTAAAACTTGGTTTGGTCGACACTCTGGCGGCTGGTAGGACTGTAGGCAATTGGCCCTGTCAGACCTTGTCCCAAATCCATGCCGGTAAGTGCCTCGTAGCCTGCTTTCATAGCCTCGCCATCCAGCTTATCATAACCACCAGCATTTTTGAGGGCTATCTCCAGAGCTTTGGCGAAGGTCGGTATACGTGTCAGACCGGCAACATAGATTGCTGCTGTCGTTTTGCGGAACTCTTCAACGCTTTTGCCGTGATACTTCGTGACCATATAGGCAGCCAGAGGATGCGACCAGGCTTCATCACCACGGAGATAATAGGAATTGAGCCAGCACCCTTCCGTAGCCTCAGGATGGAGCTTAATACCAACCGCCTCAGTAGGTCCCCAATAACTGGTATCGATAAACTGAATCTTCTTGGTCAGACCCAGCTTATAGGCGTCCCGTAACACATTGCTCGGCGTTGGGTCCACGCCAGCAATAAGTATATAATCGGGATTACCTGTAGCCAGCCTTTGCAGCCAGACAGTATGGTCAGGCGCACCAGTAGGAAAGAACTCCGGCGGTAGTAGCTTCACACCGAGCTTCTCCGTATATTCCTTACCGCCGCGCAGCAGTTCCCTGCCATAGGGATTATCCCAGTTTATGTAGCCAATAGTAGGCATACCAGACTTACCCTTATTCTTCCAGTCTTCTAACAGGAAATCAATGCTGGCACCAAAAGCATTCTGGTAAGCAGCACCTATGATGAACACCCAACCAAGGCGGGCTTGAGGTTCACCATCGCCGGTCACATGCTGCATCACCTTGTCTTTGGCAGTCATAGGTGTGATAGCCTTGCTCAGCGCCGTGCTGATAGCCACCACACTCATCAGCTTGGGCTCAGTCCGATACCTCTTATAGGCTGAGACTCCACGAGCTAGATCATAGCGAGTATCAACACTGAGATAATTTATCTTCACTCCATCAACACCACCCTTGGCGTTTATCTCATTAGTAGAATCTTCGGTAGCTATCCCCACCGGCACGTTGAGCCCAGCTATCGGCCCGGTGTAATCCGCCAGGTCCAGGTAGGTGACCACCTTCTCCTTCGGTGGTGGCGCTGCTGGAGCACAGGCAACAAATACAGTCACCGATAGTGAGACCATAAGTAGAATAGCAATTGCGAGTAGAGACGTTCTCTTTCCCATTTCCAACCTCCCTATATTTTTGTCTTAACTATACTATTCCCTAATTTAATATGCAAACGGGAAAAGCCTGTAGGAAGCCTTGAAAATAGCCCAGCGATGAGCTAACCCTCTGGGCTCAAAAATTAAGAAGAGGACAATTATGACGCCGAAGGCACTGGCACCCAGCGCTGCTGCCGGTGCGATACCTAGAGCCGGGAACCATCCGGTGAGTGTCGGCGAGGCAAAGGTAACGGCTTCGATGAGCAGGCTGATAAAAACGGTACCGAAGAAGACCCCCACTATGGTGCCCAGGCCACCAACGATAAGCATACCGACGTAGAAAACGGCGTCAGCCAGCGGAAACTGCTCCACGTGGACAAACTGCATCCAGTGAGCAAACAGCGAGCCTGCGATACCGGCGAAGAAGCAACCGATGAAAAAGCCAAGCAGCTTATAGTAAAACAGGCTAATCCCCATCACCGACGCCGCCAGGTCATTGTCCCTGATAGCCACAAAAGCTCTACCTATCCTTGACCTAGCCAGATTCTTGGCGAAATAGGTCATCAGCAGCATCATGGGCACAATGATATAGTACATCGTCTTATCAGTATCGAAAGCAAAACCAAACGCCGTAGGTGGTGGCACATGTAAGCCTACGACACCGCCGGTAATTTTCAGATGTAATATCAGCCAGGCGACAATGTAATGAATAGCCAGGGTGGCCAGTGCCAGATAGAAGCCTTTAATCCTCAGTGCCGGGGTACCGCCTATAATGCCAACTACTCCAGCAACGATGCCCGAAACGGGCAATGCCAGCCAGAATGGCCAACCGTAAGTGCTACTGAGAATAGCTGAGGTGAAGGCACCTATCGCTACAAACGCCACTTGACCAAATGAGATGAGCCCGCAATAACCCATCATCAACTGCAAGCCCAACACAGCCACGATGGTAATGGACATCTTGTTGATTAGACCAATGAGGTAATGGCTGCCGTAAAGTGGAAAAGTAAGCAGTACTACAAGAGCCAGGATGGTAATAATCCACTGCAGCCTTGTCCTGATAACCGCCGTGTCTCTACCGTAATCTTGGTTGAAAGTACCGCAGGGAAGCATGTCACACCCTCTCTATTCTAACTAAGCCGAAGATTCCGTAGGGTCTAATCAGCAGAACCAAAAGGAGCATGATATAACCAGCTACCTCCATGATGCCGCCACCAACAATTGGGTCTAAATAGCCAGAAGCCACATTTTCCACCCAGCCCAGTATAAGCCCACCGATAAGAGCACCGGGCAATGAGTCCAGACCACCAACCATAGCCACAATCAGACCTTTAAAGGCTACTAAAGTCAACATGAAGCGGATATCGTAATACCTTGCCAGCATGACGCCAGCCACAACAGCCACCACTGCTGACAGAATCCAGACAAGCGAGAATATCGTCCTGACATTTATGCCCACGCTCTGGGCTAGCTGGTGCGACTCAGCAGTAGCTCTCATTCCCAGGCCAACCTTGGTATAACGGAAGAAAGCCACAGTCAACAGGAACACCAAGATACAGATACCAAGACTGTATAACCCGCCTACGGGCACACTAGAGCCGACAATGTTGATGTTACCCTTGGGCAAAAAGTCAGGAAATCCCCAGGCTTCGCCCTTCAAGATAAGCGCGAAAATGCCGTCAAGCACCATAAATACGGCAAAAGTCATAAGGAAACTCGAGAACAACGGCTGGCCAATCAAAGGCCGCAAACAAACACGCTCGCAAGCAAACCCAAGCACCGCGCCCATTGCCAAACCTAGAATCCAACCTGCCCAGAGTGGCAATCCCAGCAATATATAGCCAACATAGAAAAACAGGGCACCGAAAGCTAGCAACTGACCGTGGGCTAGACTTACTACCTCAGTAGCTTTGCAAACGAGGACTATTGCCAGCGCCACCAGAGCATAAAGCCCACCGATAATCAAACCGTTAAAGCTCAGGTCCAAGAAAAACTGCACTTCTCCTCCTTCAGCTCATCTTGCTCTATTCAACAGTGCTGACTCTGACTGTTGTTATTATTGTCCCTGTTCGACCATCCCGGTACGTAATCGGAGCTTCGACCTTCAACTCATCTTTAGCCCCATAGAGCGCGTCTATCAAATAGCCATATCGTTCTTCGATAAAATCGCGCCGCAGTTTTCTGGTTCGGGTGAGTTCAGCATCGTCGGCGTCAAATTCCTTGTGCAGATTGACAAATCTCCTTATCCTCGTCCATTCCGGGAGGTGCCTATTAACCCTCAATATCTCGCCCTTTATCAGCTCGATGACTTCCGGCTTTTGGGACAAATCAGTGAAGGTAGTGTAAGGAATACGCCTGGCTTCAGCCCATCTTCCCACATTGTCCAGGTCGATATTCATTATGGCGGTGACAAATTCTTTGTCCTCGCTCCCTACAATCAAGGCTCCTTTGATATAAGGGCTGAACCGCAGCCTGATTTCAGCAAACTGCGGCGAAAACTTACGACCGCCGCTTAATTCCTTCAGGTGGTCCATCCTGTCAATACAGATGAGGTGACCGTGCTCTTCAATGTGACCGAAATCACCGCTGAGATACCAGTCGCCTAAGTACTTTTCCTTAGTGGCTTCGGGCTTCTTATAATAGCCAGCGAAAAGCATCTCGCTCCTGACCATAATCTCGCCATCGTCAGACAGCCGGCACTCATACCCGGGCATAAGAGGGCCACAGGTTTCTGGCCTGACATCATCATCTGGATGAATGGTGACCAAACCCATCTCGGTGCTGCCGTATAGCTGCTTGAGTTTCACTCCTAAAGCCTGGAAATAACGGAAGATTTCAGGACTTATCGCCGCCCCGGCACTGTAGGCAATTCTGACCTTTAATAGGCCAACCTTATCCTTAAGCTGCCGAAACACTGCCAAATCAGCAATAGCGTAAAGCGCCCGCCAAAACCAGTTGACTTTTTTTCCGGCTACCCGTAAGTCACCCACCTTGTAGCCCACCGGCAGGAAAATATGGTAAAGAAGTCTCCTCAGCGGAGCGGTGTCTAATATCTTCGCCTGAATCAGGCGGCTCACGCTCTCCCAGTTAGCCGGCCCCCAGAAAAGTATACCAGGCCCGATTTCCCTGATGTTTTCCAAAACCGTCTCCGGCTCTTCAGGAAAGTTTATCTCCATGCCCGTAAGTAAGTTGGCACCTACCCCAAGCCCTTGTTCCGTTACCCATGCTGGTGGCAAGAAGGAGACATATTGCTCATCAGCACGCCACTTGTCCACGGAACCCCATGCCCTGTTGGTCAATTGCGATACCTTGTTCATGAGCATGGCGGCTTTGGGTAAGCCAGTAGTCCCCGATGTGTACATGAAAAGACCTATGTCGTCACCACTGGTCTTCTCGATATTCTCTTCAAATACGTCGGGATGGCTTTTTTCATAATCCTTGCCCAACTCGATAACCTGGTCGAAGCTCATCAGAATCGGGTCGGCGTAGTCACCGATGGGAGTCCCTTCATAGCCCAGTATCCCCTTGGGGTCCCAGAAAATGACCTTCTTCAGCAGAGGTAGTTCGTCTTTGAGAGGGGGATGCTCGTTGCCCTCCCTATCTTTGTAAGGGACTAGAAACTTATCAACCTGCTCCTGGTCATGAGCTATGACAAACTTAGATTCAGAATTTTCAACGTAATATTTAACCTCTGTAGGTAAACAATCAACGAATATGCCGGTCACAGTTGCGCCGGCTGTACCAGCAGCGAGCTCAGCCCAGTACCATTCAGGCTTATTTTCACCTAGTATCGCTACCTTATCCCCCCATTCCAGGCCAAGGCTGATTAAGCCAAGCGAGAAATACTTCACCTTCTCGTAGTAGTCCTTCCAGGTATATGACTGCCAGATGCCCCGGTCCTTCACCCGCATGGCAACTTTCTTGTCGCCCCATTTCTCGTAATTGTATCTCAAATATTTTGCTGCAGTATCAAAAACCGGTGCTTCTACCATTTACACCCTCCTATTCACCTAAGTACGCCTTGATAACCGCAGGATTCATCTTTATCTCATCGGGTGAGCCCTCAGCGATTTTGTGCCCGAAATCGAGGACAACCACCCTGTCGGCAATATCCATAACTACTTCCATATCATGTTCGATGAGGACGATGGGGATACGACGAAGCTCTATAGTGTCTATAATAAAGCGAGCCATGTCCTCTTTCTCATCTATGTTCATCCCCGCCATAGGCTCATCGAGCAAAAGAAGCGTGGGCTCCAAAGCCAGAGCTCTACCTAATTCCACCCGCTTCCGCATTCCATAGGGGAGAAGACCTACCACCTTCTTCCTTATCGGTTCCAATTCCAGAAAGTCTATTATATCCTCGACCACCTTTCGATGCTCTATTTCCTCTCGATAGGCTGGCCCAAAATAGATAGCACTAGCCAGTGCTCCTTGCTTCATGCGAACATGCCGTGCTGCCATAATGTTATCCAAAACGGTCAGCCCGGTATAAAGTTCGATATTCTGGAAGGTTCGAGAGATGCCCATCTCGGCAATCTTGTGAGGCGCCAGTCGGGTAATATTCTTCCCCTCAAAATAAATATTTCCTTGTTGAGGGCGATAGAATCCGTTTATACAGTTGAGGAGGCAGCTCTTCCCAGCACCATTTGGGCCTATGATAGCCAGTATCTCCGTCCCTCTGACCTCAACATCAACACCATCCAAAGCACGGAGTTGTCCGAAATACAAACCGATGTTTTCGACTTTTAGCTTGACCTGGTCCTGTGCCCCCAAAACAAAACTCCTGACAACTTAAACCAGAAGAATCCTGCAAATGACAATTTATACAATTATACTACACTTGTCAATAGTCCTATGGGAGATTTGTTAATCACCGCTACTTGTTATTATACAACATTTGTCAAAACCCAAACGTTATGTTATAGTTTTGCATGAACAAAAGCAGGAGGTAACACAGTGACAACCGACCCCAACAAAGCTATATATGAATCAAGACCTTGGCTAAAGTTCTATCTTAAAGATGTGCCGCCAGATGTGGAAATCCCGGAGAAGTCCGTAGTCGAAACTTTCGATGAAGGTACCGAGAGATGGAAAGATAAAACTGCCATAATATTCTACGGCAAAAAATTAAGCCACCGCGAGATAAGAGACCAGGTTGATAGATTTGCCACCGCGTTACACGATTTAGGAGTGAAGAAAGGGGACAGGGTTGCTCTGTTGCTGCTGAACACTCCACAATTTATTATTGCTTATTTCGGAGCCCTCAAAGCCGGGGCCACTTTAACCGCAATCAGCCCTCTTTATGTCAGTCCTGAAATCAAACACCAACTCGAGGACAGTGGAGCCAAAACTATCGTTTGTCAGGATATTCTCTATGATAATGTGGAAAGGTCAGGAGTCAAGCTGGACAGAGTCATCCTAACCGGCATCGCCGAGTACTTACCCGGCTTCAAAAAATTCGTAGGGCAGAGCGTGCTCCGCGCTGTGTATCAAAAAATGGCAGCACCACCTGCCGACATCTATGAAAGAGAAGGAGTCTATCAGTTCCAGGACTTGATTAAGAAATATCCGCCGAATCCGCCCAAAATCAAATTCAACCTTAAAGAGGATTTAGTAACCCTTCCCTACACCGGAGGGACAACAGGGCTGCCCAAAGGTGCCATGATAACCCACTGCAATCTGACCGCTACCCGATACCTGGCCGAAAGATTCTGGGGAGACATCGTTCAGGAAGGCAAAGAGACCATATTAGCCTATCTACCCTTCTATCATATCTATGGCCAGGTGGTGGTCATGATGGGAGGACTGTCTCAGGGTTACACTTTGGTGATATTCACTACGCCTGACCTCGATGACATGCTGAATGCCCTCGAGGCTTACAAGGCAACCATCTTCTACAGCGTTCCATCCTTGTATGAATATCTCAGAGATTATCATCGGACAGACAGAATAAATTGGAAGCGCATCAAAGTTCTTGTCTCCGGTGCTGATGCCCTACTTGAGGATACCGCCATAGGTTGGGAAAAACGAACCGGCACTAAAATCCACGAGGGCTGGGGTATGACTGAAACCAGCTCTGTGGGAATAGTCAGCCCATACGGGAGAACAAAAGTCGGCTCTTTCGGCGTACCCCTGCCTAACACCGTAGCTGGCATAGTCGACCCTGAAAGTACCAAATTTCTTCCCGTTGGTGAAATAGGCGAACTTGTAGTGAAGGGGCCACAGGTAGCCAAAGGATACTGGAACAAGCCGGAGGAAACCGAGAAAATGTTTGTGGACATAGGTGGCGAAACCTGGCTTAGAACCGGCGACCTGGCCAGAATGGACGAAGACGGCTACTTCTATTTCTACGACAGAAAAAGGGACATGATTAAATACAAGGGGCTGGCTGTGTTTGCCAGGGAGGTAGAGGAGGTTTTGGCCGCTCACCCACAAGTTAAAGAGGCAGGTGTTATTGGCGTTCCCGACACAGAGGTCGGTGAGAGGGTCAAAGCCATCGTAGTCCTGGAGACAGAGGCCAGAGGCAAAGTCTCAGAAGAGGAGATTATGAAGTATTGCGCTGAGAGGCTGGCTCATTATAAGTGTCCTAAAATAGTAGAATTCAGAGGTGAAGTTCCTAAGACAGATGTCGGCAAGGTGTCCCGTCGAGAACTAAGAGATGAGGAGCTATAAAATGGCACCCTTCTTCGAAGTAGAAAATTTAACCAAGCGTTTTGGTGGACTGGTTGCTGTCAACAATGTAAGCTTCAAAATAGAAAGGGATGAAATCGTTGGCCTCATCGGCCCAAACGGTTCCGGGAAGACCACCCTTATCAGATGCGTACTTGGTATATTGAAACCAGATTCTGGAAAAGTCCGGTTTAAAGGCAAAGATATAACCAAACGCCGTCCCTGGGAAATCGTCCAGAGAGGATTGGTAGGGACTTTCCAGGTAGTCAAGCCATTCCGCCGTCTGCCTATTATCGCTAATGTCATCGTTGGCTGCCTCTGTCCACGAATAACCAAGCGGGGGGAATGGGTTAAAAGAGCCGAAGTGAAAGCACGAGATGCCCTGGAGTTCGTCGGTATCGCTGACCTGGCTCTTGAACCAGCTTCCATCCTGTCTCACGGGGACTTAAAGCGGCTGGAGGTGGCTAGAGCCATTGCTACTGAGCCGGAGCTGCTTATCCTCGATGAGCCATTCGGTGGGCTGAATCCAGCAGAAACAGAGCTGGTAGCCAAATCAATGAAAAGGTTGCACAAAGGAGGAAGATTTGGCAGACTGCATAGCGAAGGGCCAGCTATGCTTATCATAGAACACAAGCTAAGCGAACTCATGAAGATAGTTGATAGAGTGATTGTGCTTAACTTCGGCGAGGTTATCGCCCAGGGTACACCTGAAGAAATATCCAAAAACCCTACAGTAATCGAAGCCTACACAGGCAAGGAGGTGCTCATTGCTTGAAGCAAAAAATGTGACTGTTTGCTATGACACGGCTATGGTGCTGGATGACGCCAGTCTGCATGTCAATAAAGGTGAATTGGTGGGGCTTGTCGGGCCTAATGGCGCCGGCAAGACCACCCTCCTCCGCTCTATAGCTGGACTAATAAATTGGGAAAGAGAAGTACTGAAGGGAACAAGACAGGCAGATATAACCTTTAACGGTTGCATAGAGTTCGAAGGCGAGAGGATTGAAAAGCTCTCCGCCTCCGAAATAGCCAAAAAGGGGTTACTGCTTTGCCCCGAGAGGGGTAGGCCATTCGCTGAAATGACGGTCAGAGATAATTTGCTGGCCGGAGCCTACCTGTGCAAAGACAAGAAAGAAGTTAACCAAGGCCTTACCAGGGTCTATGAATTGTTTCCAACGTTGAAGGAAAGGGAAAATCAGATAGCCGGGACGTTATCCGGTGGTGAGCGTCAAATGCTGGCCATCGGCAGAGCGCTGATGCGTAAACCCAAGTTTATGCTGGTTGACGAGCCATCAAGCGGGCTGGCACCAAAGTTAAAAGAGGACTTGTTTAAGCGCATAGAGGAAATTTATCACGAGCTCGGGGTTACCATACTCTTGGCCGAGCAAGACGTCAGCTTCGCCTTCGACCTGTCAGGTAGAAACTATGTCATGTCCCGAGGGCACATCATCGCCCAGGGAACAGCTCAAGAATTGCTCAAAGACGAGACTATCCGAAAGACATATCTAGGCTTATAACATAGTGTGAGATTATTTTATACCCTGTCTCATTGCGAGCCCTTCGATTTGTGTCATTCTGAGCCCTTCACTCTTTGTCATTCTGAG
>JBBISW010000016.1:8514-12383 GCA_037441105.1 Chloroflexota bacterium | reverse complement strand
CTTTGTCATTCTGAGGGAGCGAAGCGACCGAAGAATCTCACACACAACTCAGGGTAAACTCAGCAAGGCAATCTCTTGTAATTATTGCTCCGCTCCAATGACAATAATTATTAATACAATGAGGCCTCACAGGCTCTGCAGGTGCGGCGCAATGCCACGTTAGACAATTTGCAGCGTGGACATCGCCGTTCAATCTTGTCTCTTATCCAAACAGCAACCCCCTCGGGCATAAAAAGGATAATCGCTATGACAATAGCACCGAGAATCAGAAACCGCAGCTCAGGAATAACCCTCAGGACTTCCGTAAGCGGATACAGGAAATAGACCCCAACCATCGGCCCATAGATGCTGACTATGCCGCCAAAGATCGTCCATACCACCGCCTGGAAAGACAGCAAAAGGTCCAAAGTCGAGGGACCGGCAATTCTCATGAAGTGAGCATATAAACCGCCAGCAATGCCGGCGAAAAAGCCACCTACAGCAAAAGCGAACAGCTTATAACGTATGGTGTTGATTCCGGTAGCCCGAGCGGTAATTTCGTCCTCACGGATGGCATGAAGGATAATGCCTGTTCTGACCAGTCCACTTCTGGCATCAGTAAGCTTCCACATTATGAAGACGGAAACAGTCATGACCAGCGCCGATATATAATAGTCAGTTACACGAGATTCAGAAAGACGGGCAAGACCAGTGATACCATGCTCGCCGCCGGTAACATCGGGAAAAGCCTTGATGATTCCGAGCAGTATGAGAGGAAAGGCCAAAGTAACCAGGGATAAGTAAGGCCCTCTCAGCCTCAATGCTGGTAAGCACATAAGCACCCCAGCCAGTACGGCAAAAATGGCCCCAATGGGTATCGTTGCCCAGGGTTCTAATCCCAGGTATTTATTCAGCATGGCCGCAGTGTAGGCAGCAACGCCGAAAAACATCGCATGGCCAAAGTTTATCTGACCGGTATAACCTGATAAAAAGTCCCAGCTAACGGCAAAAATGGCAAAGATATTGGCAAAAATAAGGATGCGAAGAATATAGGGGTCTTTGGTAATTAAAGGCATGAGAAACAGGAGCACAAAGAAAATAAGAGCAATAAGCCTTCCCGGAATCGCCAGCACATCGCCTTGAAAATCTTTAAGCAATCGTCTTAACACTTATAATCTCTCCTCCTCGAAAACTATGCCGAACAGACCCCCGGGTCTGACCACAAGTATTATCACCATGATCAGCAAAGCGAAGGGCAATCTGAGGAATGCACCCGCCGGAACCAGGAAAACAACCATTGTCTCAACCAACCCGATGATAAAAGCTCCGATAACGCTTCCTTTAATACTTCCTAACCCACCCAGAGTAACAATCACCATTATCATCACCAGCGGAGACATCCACATATAGGGGAAGGTTACCCACAATGGAGCCACTACCACACCAGCAATCGCCGCCAGCGCCGAAGCCATACCCATAGTCATCAAAAGTACCCCAGACACATTTATCCCCATCAGGTTGGCAATTTCGGTATCCTGAGCCGTTGCCCTGATAGCAAGGCCCAATTTTGTCCGTGATAACAGTGCCCATACACCGAGAAGAACAACAATGACTATACCAAACGATAGCAACCGCTGATAGGTAACTCCAACGCCGAATATCTCCGCAAATCCTGATACGACAACAGGGGTGTCACGAAAATGAGCACCAAAGGCCAATAACAACAACTCCTGGAAAATCATAGCCAGGGTTAGAGTTATCAGTAATACGGCTGCATGGTGTTCGCGTACTCGGTCAATAAATAACTTATAACTTGCCACACCGGCAAGGGTAGCAACAATTAGCGACAGAACGATTGACAAAATGGGGTTCAGGCCAAGCTGATAGCTGCAAAAAAACATGCCGTAGGCCGCCAGCATAAAAAACGCAGTATGGGCCAGATTTATCACACGGGCTACGCCGAAGATAAGAGAAAAACCAACAGCCAGCAGGGCGTATACCCCACCAGCCATTAACACTTGAACAATAAATGCTTGAACCATTGATTCTCCAAGTTGAATTTTTTAAAAATTTCCGTTGCTTGTCTCAGGCGGTCCCCAAGCTGGTTAAGCCAACCTGGGGACCACCTGCTAGGCATCAGCAGGTTATTTCTTAAACTCCAGGGTGCGGGCTATCTCCGAGAATTTAGCCTCATCATAAGGTTCAACTAAGGCTACAGTGGTTATTGTAACTATAACCCACTTGTCGTCCTTCTTCACCCCAAGGGCATAGGATTCACCATCATACCCTAGAACTGTCCAGTTAACCTTAGCTGCGGTAGCTTTAGTGCCATCTGCCAGGGTTGCCTCTTTCTCAGCACCAACCTTTATGCCTGTACCACTAGCCCCCTTCTCTAGCGCAGTTTTGACTGCATCGGTAAAGGTAGCACCTTCCACGACAAAGGCATGAATCGCTGGAACTCGAGCCGGACTGGCAGCATACAAAACAGCCGGTGCTGTAGGCGCTGCCGCTGCCCATAGAATTGGATATTTGACTGAGAAGCCATATTGAGGATTAACATACTCATTGACCTTAGGTTTGGGTGCTGCTGGCTTAGGTGCTGGCTTGGCATCCTTGAACTTGGCGATTACCTCCGGTGGTATCTTGAATGAAACAGTGCCCGGATACTCAAATGCCCACTCGCCTGTGCCATATTCCTTCTTAGGCCAGACAGCCTTCAACTCACCATCCAGCCACTGGGTAGCAATACCAGTTAGTTTACCAGGTCCGTACACCAGGTCATGAGGACATTTCGGCGGACACGGTGTGTCGCCCACCTGATAGTAAGTCCTGACTCCACCGGTGGAGACAAACACCGACTTTTCAATATACGGAACATGGGCATCAGCATCTAGAGTCTGTAAGGCTTCTATCGTTTCTTTGGTGCTCCAGACAGCATCATAAGTAGCCGCAGTATATGTTGGGAATTGACCGGTGCGCTTCTCAAACTCTTCAAAGAAAGGTATGGTCTTCTCAGATAGAGATACACCCTTGGCATAACTATTCAAGAAGGTCTCGTAGTTGCCCTTGCCGCCGGTGGCTGCCCAGAACTCCTTCTTCTGGCCTTCGACGAGGATACCAACTGAGCATGCCGGGATTTTAAGCTCACCGCGCTGCTTGGCATAGGTAATGCCCACCGGGCCAGAGAACACAGTGAAAATAATATGTGGTTCTTTTGCAGCTATGGCGGTCAGCTCAGCAGTGACATCTACAGCCGTGTCCGATGGTCGCCACACACCGACGACCTCCATCCCCATCCCCGGCAACTTCGCCTGGGCTAATCGCACCATCGCCTCAGTCCACTCCAGCTTTTCAGCAATTATGGCAACCCGTGGTTCCTCTACACCCAAGTCTTTTTTCAAAATAGCCGCCACCATTCCCAGCATGCGGAAGTTGTTTTCCACCAGGAAGAACTCATTGAAGGGAGTGCCCTTGAAAAAGTACTTGTAGCGGTTATAATCATCGGCTACCCGCTTCTGGAGCGCCGCAGTGGCAGCACCACAGTTGACGAAAATTTTCTTGTAGTCCATGGCTACATCCGACATGGGGTAAACGGCTTCTGTCCTGAAGCCACCCATCAAGAAATCTACCTTATCCACGGTTATGGCTCGCTCCACCGCAGATGCAGCGCCAGCGACATCAAGGATTTCATTGCTGTCTACTTTGATGAGCTTTATGAGGTACTTTTTCCCATCCAGGCTTACTCCGCCAGCGTTATTGATTTCATCAGCAGCCATTACAGCTCCCATCCAGTGGTGCTCGCCCTGTATGAAATGCATTGGCCCAACGATGCCAATTTTGATAACGTTTTCCTCTACCGCCTTAGGCTTGCAGGCAGGCAGAGCTAACGC
>JBBISW010000016.1:0-8414 GCA_037441105.1 Chloroflexota bacterium | reverse complement strand
ATATCGTGGTCCCAGGTAAAGCCGATAGCCCCATGTGCCGTAATTCCATCAATGCAAATCCTCTGATAAGCCTCGCTTGCCTTAGCTTTGGCTACTGAAATCAGTAGTTGAGACGGTTCGCCTTCGCTTATGCCATAGGCCGCCTGGTAAACAAGATATTGAATTGCCTCCACATCTATAAGCATATCAGCCAGTTTTTGCTGGACTGCCTGGAAAGACCCAATAGGTCGGTCGAACTGAATCCGCTCCCTGGCGTAGGCGCTAGTCATATCGAGGACCGCTTGACACGCGCCTGAAATCTCAGCACATTTTAAGACAGCAGCTCTCTGTAAAATGGAGTTCAACACTTCCCAGCCTTTGCCTGCTATTCCCAGGATGTCATTCTTAGATACCTTGACTTTATCGAAAATCACCTGGAACTGCCTGTCTCCCGCCATAGTGGGTATTCTTTCCATTTTTAGGGCCGGAGATTTAGCATCAACTATGAATACCGTGATACCTGTCTGAGGTGTTTTGCCTTTGCCTGTCCTGGCTATCACAAGAATGTAATCAGCTACGTGGGCATCGGAAACAAAAATCTTCTCACCGTCTAGTACATGGTCATCTCCCTCCAGGTGGGCACTGAGATTTATCTCTGATGCCTCGTAACTAGCTGATGGTTCCATCAAAGCCAAAGTCCAAATAGTTTCGCCCTTAGCTATTTGGGGCAGGAACTTAGATTTCTGTTCATTTGTGCCGAATTCCAAAATGGCCAAGGCACAGAGAGCGATAGTGGAAAAGAAAGGACCTGGTACGATGTTCCTTCCCATTTCCTCCATCAACACTACCAGGTCAACAAAACTGGCTCCCGTTCCACCATGCTCCTCTGGGAGGACAAGCCCCATCCACCCCAGTTCCGCCATATTACGCCACATCTGCGGGTCATAGCCCTCTTCATCTTTATCCAGCTCTCTGAGCTTAGATTTGGGACATTCGTTGGCCAGAAAATCCCTCGCCATGGTCCGGAGCATTTCCTGTTCTTCTGTAAAACCAAAGTCCATATCGCCTCCTAGAAAATCTACTCCTTTTGTCACCCTGAACAGAGTGAAGGGTCTAGATTCTTCGCTTCGCTCAGAATGACAGGGGTATGTTGTTAAACAATCTCTATAAAAGCCCTCAGTATGATTTGGGCAAACCCAGCTTAAACTGAGCTATAATGCTTCTCTCTACCTCAGCAGTCCCAGCAGCAATCATGGCGCCGGGGAAACCTAGATAAGCCCCTTGAATGGCTCCCCTGAGTCGGGCCCATTTTGAATCCGGATCAACCTGAGAGTAGACTCCCAAAATATCCGCTCCAAAAATGGCCATGCGCCTAAGTACATCGTCGCCCATAATTTTGTTCCTCGAGGATTCGTAGGCAGGTATTGCACCCTGGGTTACCCGCCAAGTAAACTGGTAGGCAAACAGTTTGACTACCTCCACGTCTATTGCCATTTCAGCCAACTTATGGCGAACAGCAGGGATTTCGCTCAAGAACTTGCCTTCGTGCTGAGTCTCTTTGGCATACTTAACCAGGTTTTCCAACAATCTCTTGGAACTTCCATATGCTAGTGGTGCCACACTCCGTCTCTCGAATGCGAGCGCTTGCATTAGGTGATACCACCCTCTGTTCTCCTCACCAACCAGATTAGAAGCCGGAACCCTCACATTATCAAAAAATACCTCATTAAAGTGATGCCGACCATAGTAGTTCAATATAGGGTTAACTGTGACTCCTGGACTTTTCATGTCCACGATAAAGAGGCTGAGCCCACGGTGCTTCTTGGTGACAGTGGGGTCGGTTCTGACCAGAAGCCAGCACCATCGCGAATGCTGGGCTTTGCTAGTCCATACCTTTTGGCCATTGATAATGTAATAGCCTCCATCTCTTGCAGCTCGGGTCTGCAGGTTGGCAAGGTCAGAGCCTGCGTTGGGCTCACTATAGCCCGTGCACCAGACACCATCCTTATCACCCGAGGCAATTAACGGCAGATACTTCTTTTTTTGCTCTTCCGTGCCGAACAGCATAAGGCAAGGACCAACCCACTGTGTGCCACTTATACCCATCCACGCCCCTGGTATCCCCCAATAAGCTATCTCCATCTCATACACCGTTTGTTCCATTAAAGAAGCACCTTGACCTCCGTATTCCTTCGGCCAGCTCATCACCAGCCACCCCTTCTGAGCTAGCTTCTTAGACATGGATATTTCAAATTCAAAATCTCTGAACTCTTGATCAATTAGATGAGTGCCAACAAAATCCTCGGGCAACTCTTTTTTGGCGAAATTAGCAATCTCTTCTACTAGAGTTTTCTCTTTCTCACTGAGTTTGAAATCCATTCTCAGCCTCCTCAAACTTAGTCAGCTAGAGTGCAGCTCCATTTTTAGATTGTCTGCGACAATAAACACGCAAATAAGCAAATCACTATTCGGTATCAGAGGTCAACCTGTGGGAAATAGCCGCTAATACAACTAAACATCTACACAAACAGCGATGGAGCCAGTTGCCGTTTACACAACTGGCAACCCAAGTTTAGCTACCAAGACTCAATATGCTTCTATTTTTACGGTTGTGGTGATGCCGGATTTACCAGTCCTCTGGCCAGAGTTCTAGGCATGATATCAATCAGTTCGCTCACTGTCCAGATGCCATCCTTAATGATGCTGCTTCTCACCTCCGGCTCGGAGTAAATCCCTATTCGACCACCACCAACCCAGAAGGTATAGCCGTTTATATTTGCTGCCTCGTCTGTAGCCAGGTATACAACCAGAGGTGCTATCATCTCTGGGGTCATTTGTTCCACTTCATCTAAAGTTATGGAACCCGTTACAGGACGTAACCCTTGGGCCTTAGCCTTCTCCCAGGCAGCTCTCAGTTCCGGCGTCAGGGTTAGCCTTGTTCCAGCACTGGGACGGATAGCATTGCAAGTTACACCATATCTCCCCATGTCTCTGGCTACCGTCCTGGTGAAACCCACAATTCCCTCTTTGGCAGCACTGTAGTTGGCCTGCCCCATGTTACCTAACCCTGATGTGGAAGAGGTATTTATTATCCTGCCGCTTCTCTGCTGCCTGAAATAAACACACGCAGGCTTTGTACAGTGGAAAGTACCATACAAATGAACTTTGATGACCGCATCCCATTCCTCTTCACTCATATTGAAAACCATGCGGTCTCTGAGGATGCCGGCGTTGTTGACCACAATGTCGATCCGGCCAAAGGTATCAATTGCGGCCTTGATGATGTTTTCCCCACCCTCTGGAGTGGCTACGGAGTCATAGTTAGCGACAGCCTGACCGCCCAGTTTCTTTATCTCCTGCACTACCTCCTCAGCTGGAGTCGTAGAGGCACCGGTGCCATCACCTGCTCCACCGAGGTCATTAACCACCACTTTAGCTCCTTCAGCAGCCAAGGCTAATGCCTCACCTCTACCAATACCACGCCCAGCACCAGTAACTACACCTACCTTACCTTCTAGCTTTTTGGGCATTCTGGGCCTCCTTACATTCTTCAATTGTCGGCCTGACGAATAACGCTACACCTGCCAAATGTCGAACTACAGCAAGCTAGAACGGCAGAATTTACATATACATGCCAGAAGAAACATTCAGTGTCTGGCCGGTTATAAAGGCAGCATCATCCGAAGCCAAGAACAGAACAGGTTTGGCGGCATCTTCAGGCGTCATCGGTTTAACTTGCAGAAGAACCATATCCCTCACCTTCTTGGGTATTCCCACCAGTTCACCACCCACCTCTTCTTGCTGTGTTTCCTTCTCTCTAGTCAACCGGGTATCAACGAAACCATAAGCAACGACATTACAGGTAATGCCGAATCTTCCCCATTCTCTGGCTACCGTTTTGGTGAGGCCGATAAGACCTGCTTTAGCAGCAGCATAATTAATCTGCCCCACATTACCCATTAGCCCAGCTACGGAGGCAACATTGATTATTCTGCCGTTATGCCCTTCCTTAATCATATATTTAGAAGCAGCTCTAATACAATTGAAGGTTCCCTTAAGACTAATATCAACACACAAATCCCACTGGGCATCAGTCATTTTATGTATTAGGGCATCTCTGGTAAGCCCGGCGTTGTTGACCAGGATATCAATTTTGCCGAATTTCTCTGCCGCCATGTCCATCATCTTCTGGCAATCTTCAACCTTGGTGACATCGCCAGCACAAGCTTCGGCCTTTCCCCCAGCAGCCTTTATCTTCTGGACCACTTCCTTCAGTGGAGCTTCATCAATGTCGCTCACCAAAACAGCAGCACCCTCCTTGGCAAACAACAGCGCATCAGCCTCGCCTATGCCTCGTGCCGCTCCAGTGATAACAGCTACCTTTCCATCAAGCTTTCCCATTTTCTATCTTTTTACCTCCTTTATGTTTGTTTTTGATTGATCTCACGGAACGCCGGTTCACTCCAGCGCTTCGGAGAAATCACTTCCTAAATACTTATCCAGCAAGTAAACCCTGTCCTTATTTCTTACCTCGTGACGGTAAGGCGACTAGGGCTGCGCCTGGTGTCGTTTTGTCTCCCTTTCCATTCTCTACCCAAATCTCGCACTCGACAAGATGCTCGCCACCCTCCTCATATTTCTTGGTCACCTTACCCTTGCACCACCATGTCTCGCCGTCATGTGGCTCTTCCATTGTCTTCATTTTTCGAGGATAGTCCATGCCACGATACTGACAGGACAACTTTTTGAGTACTCCCTGCGCACCAATCCAGTCAGTCATCAGGTGGCCCAACCAGGCACGTTTAAGAGCACCATGCACAATAGGAGCGCCCACACCCATAGCTTTGGCAAAATCGTCTTCATAATGCAAAGGGTTAAAATCTCCCGAGGCTCCTGCCCACTGAACCAACATCCGCGAAGTAGCAATTTTAGCCAGCGGGGTTATTTCGGTTCCTACATCAACGTCTTCATAATAAAGTTGTTTAGCCATATCTCCTCCTCAATTTCTTAGAATTGGATGAATGTCACTCGGCCATTGAGAGCCACTTTGCCTTTCTGATTCACGAAAGTGGTCTCGACTGTAGTGAACATAGTCTTGCCCATTCTCGTTTCTCGCTCAGTTATGCTAGCAATCTTAGTCGTAGTAGTTAGCACATCTCCAGCGCCGATAGGCTCGACGAATTCAAATTCAACACCGCCATCAAGCAATCGAGTCGGTGCTCCAGCCTTGATTAAGGAGTCAACTAATTTGAAGACAGAAATTCCACCTTTGATTGGCCACCCAGTAAAGCCTGGAGGGCAAATCAGCCTGCCATATTTGTTTTTGCTGGCATTCTCTATATCGTTGAATAAAGGATTGGGGTCGCCTATAGCCTGCGCATACCTCTGGATTGCCCCTTCTTCAACCTTAAAAGTAATCGGCTCTCCAGAAACACCTATTAGTTTTTTCAACTCATCTGTAATTATGGACCCTTCAGCCATAGCTTACCTCCTTAAAGTTTAGTTGTTTATTACAGTCCTACGATAGCGACGCTGACGATATTCATCGCTGGGAAGCCACCCATATTATGGGTAAGACCCAGTTTGGGATTCTTTAGCTGGCGCTCTGGCATCTGAGCCATGCCCTGCAACTGTTTGTACATCTCATATAGCATTCTTAGACCAGAGGCGCCAATAGGATGACCAAAGCATTTCAACCCGCCATCAGGCTGAATAGGTTGCTCGCCATCAAGATTGAAGCGGCCAGCCTCAATGTCTTCTTTAACCTTCCCCCTGGGGCTGAACTGCAAATCCTCCATAGTTACGGCTTCAGTAATTGAGAAACAGTCGTGTACCTCAGCCATGCTTATTTCCTTGCGCGGATTCTTTACGCCAGCCTCGTTATAAGCCAGAACTCCAGCCCGATATCCAGTCTCAACATGAGCACCATCCCACTTGGTATACATCAACTCCTCACCTGAACTCAAGGCGACCTGGAGCGCCTTGACATACACAGGGTCAGGCCTGAATTTCTTAGCCATGTCCGCTCGAGTAACGATAGCTGCTGCCGAACCGTCACTGACCCCACAGCAGTCAAAAAGCCCCAGCGGCCAGGCGATGATAGGGGCATTAACTACCTGCTCTTCGGTCACTTCGCGGCGCAGATGTGCCTTCGGATTCCTAGACCCATTGTAATGGCTTTTAACCGATACCTTAGCTAACATTTTTTTGCCTTCCTCAGGACTGAGCCCATACACAGCAAAATATCTGGTGGCCATCATGGCAAAGCTACCCGGAGCAGTCAGTTTAGGCATGATAAGTGCATTTTTTGTTCCCATGAGACCAGGGCCGCCAGGAAGACCGCCATATCCTGTATCTTTAAGCTTTTCCACGCCTAGCGCCAACACAGTGTCATAAGCTCCTGAAGCCACCGCATAACAGGCACCCCTGAAAGCTTCTGTGGCAGTAGCACAGAAGTTTTCCGTCCTTGTGACCGGAATAAAGGGCAATTTTAATGCCAGCGCCAAAGATGTAGCTCCTTTTCCTACACTCTGCTCCTCAAAATGTACGCCAAACCAGGCGGCCTGAAGGTCTTTTTTGTCTATCCCCGCATCTTCAACGCATTCCTTGAACGCATCAACCATCAAGTCCTCAGCGCTCTTATCCCACAACTCCCCAAATTTCGTACAACCCATCCCTATAATAGCTACCTTGTCTTTAATGCCTTCTGCCATTTTTGTTCCTCCATATTTTATTTTAAATTAAGCACTCTAGGCACGTATCGGCGTTGCCTTCCAGGAGTAGCCGTAAACACCAGTGGGTTCATCCACATATCTTCTGCGGAAGGTCATTTCCACCGGCATACCTACCTTAACTGAGTCGAGGTCACAATCGGTGAAATCAAACCAGTATCTCCCGCCACCATCAAAATCTACCAGACCATAGATTGACGGCGGGTCAATACTGGCAGCCAGATTGTCAGCGGTGTAGGTGAACACAACGCCCTTCTTATCGGAAAATCGATAGTCTGCCATCTCATCCACAGCTCCACAATCAGGATTGACACACACCCTCTGAGGAGGATATTGTGGGGTGCCACACTTTTTACATTTGGAACCACAGAGTGACAGAATCGCTTTGCGCTCTCTATACAGTGCAGACATCGGAGTGCGAATACTCATTTCACCTCGCATGCCTATATCCATTGGAGCCAAATTACGGAAGGCGAGATATCTCTCATAGCTGGCAAGTTCCTTTTTTAAAGCCAAATGCTTTTTCACTCCACACCTATCGCCAACCTTCTTGATGTTTTCAGTCACCTGGAAGAACAGAGCATCGCTACCATTACCAAAGCTGGCGACCAAAATCTTGTCTCCAGGCTTGGCATCTTCAAGCGAAGCCACCAACATCATCAAAGGCGAAGCCGCCCCAGTATCTCCCACCTTGTCGAGCAATGTATCCTGAATCTGACCCGGCTCAGCACCTAGTCGTTTGAGTATGGCAGCATGTTCTCTAGCATAAATACCTGGAAATATGATTTTGGCAAAATCCTTGATGTTCAAATTATATTTCTTCAGCAGCCCGGAAATCGCTTCGGGTATCATTTTGGCATAACCTTCATCCCGAATAAATCTGTCTTCCCAGGCATGTTCAAATTCTTCTGCACTTGTTTTCCAGCGGTCAGGGAAATCATAGGAAACAGAATAGGAACCCTCGAAAGTAGCAATCACCCCATCATCCGCCAGCAACAAGGCCGCCGCACCATCACCATACAGATGTTCCTGAGGACCACCAGGCTTGCTCAGTCGACAGTCAGAGGCACAGACCAGGATATTGCTTGAAGTGCCTCCCTTTACAGCATCAAAAGCAGAGATGAGAGCACTGGTACCTGCCTTGCTAGAGCCGATGAAGTCTGCAGTCCTTATAGTAGGTTGAAGGTCGAGAGCAACAGCTACAATTGCCGAATTCTGCCTCAGCATATACGGCTGACTAGTGGTAGCAAGAAATAAGCCGTCTATCTTTTCTCGCTTCAAGCCGTTTATGCAGTCAATACCGGCAGCTACTGCCATGCTAAGCGTATCTTCATCATGATTGGCAACTGACTTCTCGCCTGGTGTAGGAAATGTTCCCAGAAAACCTACTGCCCCGAAGATAGTATTGTGGTTCATTCGATACCGTGGGATGTAAGCTCCGTACGACTTGATACCTACCATTGATTAACCTCCTGATGTCAGTGTTTTTAGGCCGAATGGAATATAACACAGACTTTATTCCTTGTCAAACCTTCACCAATAGCTTTTCTGAAATAAATCGCACAAATTAAATGCCTTTCTTCTTGCTGCCAAGTACCACTGGCAAACATAGGGGTCGGTAAGAAACAAGAAAACAACGTTAGCCTGTGGTACTTGACAAATAAGACCAATCATTTTACAATGTGCACAAAATAATTGTGCACA
>JBBISW010000015.1:0-23617 GCA_037441105.1 Chloroflexota bacterium | reverse complement strand
TTTAACAGTCCAGTTTTCAACTTTAAACAGTCCACTTTTGAAATTTTTTTAAGATGAGTCAATTCGGGGGGTTGACAACCGCAAATACTATGTTAAAATAGTGAACAAGGGTGACAAAATAAAAAAGAAGGAGGTTAAGTAAGTATGCCAAAAGGAAAGGGTACTGGCTTAAGCATGGTCGGGTTTTGGGCATTTATCGTCGGCCTGATTATTGCCTTAGTAGCAGGCATCATGTCAGCTCTAGGCATTGCGACGGCTATTATGCCCGCAGTTATCATTATTCTGATTATCCTGGGTCTCATAATAGGGTTCTTGAACATCACCGCAAAGGAAATATTGCTTTTCTTGGTGGCGATTATAGCGTTGATGGTCGTTGGAGGCGTGTTTGCACCTCTTAAGATGTTTGGTGTCGGCGCTATGCTGGACGGTATACTTGCACTGGTAGCTACTTTGATGGCGCCTGCTGCTATTGTTGTAGCAATAAAAGCTTTGTGGGCTGTGGGAAAGCCTGGAAGTTAGTTAAGTTATACTCAATTAGCCATAGATAACTAAATTAGACATAGATAAATACCAAGCGCAGGTCAGTTATGCCAAAGGCGCGGAAGTCTCATTTTCGCCCTGGATGGCATATAGTAGCTTGTGCTTTTGCTACAGTTTAAATGTAGTTTACAGAAATGGTTGGGGGCAATAAATAAATGTTTGCTGGTAAATAAACTGCCTCATAAACAGGGGCGTGTACTGCCAAGTCTGAAGCTGAAATGAACCCGTATGATTATCATAGTAGTGAGCCCTGTTTCAATCTGCAACTGAAAGAGACAACCTCAAAATGGTTGCGCTACGCGGTCGATTTTCCCACTGCTCATCCCACGCAATACGAGGAAAATAACACAGCCTATGGTGAATATTTTCAGCCAGTGGGCGTTGACCATGCCCCTTTAGCTATTTTGATTCATGGCTGGGGAGACCGAGGAGTAATCCCCTGCAAATTCTTTGCCCCAGCCCTAGCCAAGAGGGGAATTGCCTGCTTTATTTTATATCTGGTGTTCCACTCCAGCCGCATGCCAGAAGTTATAAAAAGCCGACTTCCTCTCCTTACCTCCGATGAGTGGTTCGAAGGCTACCAGATTTCGGTAATTGAAATACGCCAGATTATAGATTGGGCAGGCAAAAGACAGGAGATAAACGAGAACCAGATAGGAGTAGTCGGGTTAAGCCTGGGTGGATTTGTCTCATCAATAGCTATGGGGATAGACGAACGCATTAAGGCAGGCGTGTTCCTCATCTCTGGAGGGAATGCAGAAAGGATTACCTGGAATACCAGGAACAAGGCCATTATAGAGGGGCACACTTGCGCCGAGACGGAATGCCACGAAATCCACAGCCACTATCCTCAGTACCTTGCTGAGGTAGCTGAGAAGGGGTTCGAGAACGTTACCCCTCTCATAGGATGCTTCCAGACCGACCCACTGACCTTTGCCCCCTCTCTGCGGCAACGCCCGATATTAATGATAAACGCACTTTGGGACGACTATATCCCAAGACAGGCTACGCTCGACTTTTGGGAGGCATGTGACAAACCTACTATCCTGTGGCTCCCCGGTACTCACGTTACCGTCTGGTTATGGTATCCGATTATCCAGCAAAGAATCGCAGGTTTCCTGACATCGGCTTTTGACATGTCAGATAAGCGCTAGACTAGTCACCCAATCCGACCGTCATTGCGAGCGTAGCGTGGCAATCTCAATGCCTCTCCACCAAGATCGCCACGTCGCTTACGCTCCTCGCGATGACAAAAAGAGGAACAGGAATTGCTTCGAGGTTTATGGTCCTGGCACTGACAACCAAACATTTTACACCGTATCGAATTTGCCGTACGCATGCTTTGCTGCTACAATATAAGCCGCTTTTTGAAGCTGCTTATTGGGCAGCAAGATAAGCTAGATAACTCACCTTGGACAATAAACCAGCTGACACAATAACAAGTCTCAAACTTATGTTTGAGCCTCGCTCCGTGGCTCTCCTCGGAGCCTCCGCTGACCCCAGGAAATGGGGTTATCGAATTCTATTCAATCTCAAGTATGGTGGATTCCAAGGTAGGATATACCCGGTAAACCCCACCAAAGACGAGATAATGGGGTTAAGGGTATACCGGAGCGTTGGTGACATCCCTGAAACACCTGACCTCGCCGTCATTGTAGTACCGCCACCAAGCGTGCCTCCCTTGATAAAAGACTGCGTTGCCAAGGGAATTAAGGCCAGTGTGGTCATAACCGCAGGCTTTGCCGAGGTGAGCACAGAAGGTGAAAGGTTACAGCGAGAAATCGTTGAAATAGCCCGTAACGGCACAATGAGATTCGTGGGGCCCAACTCCAATGGGATTATTAATCCCGCAGGCAAGCTCTACTCTCAGATGCCACCCCTCTTCCCTCCCCCTGGTCCCATTAGCGTTGTCTCCCAGAGTGGAAACGTGGTTGGAACGATAACACGCCTGGCTATAGCAAATGGCTTCGGCTGTGCCAAATGTATCAGCAGCGGCAATGAAGCAGACCTTCACGCCGAGGACTACCTCGAATACCTGGTAGAAGACCCGCAGACCAAGGTCATCCTCAGCTATATCGAAGGATTTAAAGACGGCATTCGGTTCTTCGAGGCGGCCAAGGGGATAAGCAAAAAGAAGCCCATTGTCATGCTCAAGGTCGGTGAGACACCAGCCGGAGCCATGGCTGCAAAATCCCATACTGCATCACTGGCCGGCTCGGACGCTGTGTTTGAAGCCATGCGCAAACAGGCCGGTGTGATAAGGGTAAGAAGTCTAGACGAACTCGTGGATACCGGCATCGCCTTACTCTGTCATCCTCTACCTAGAGGCCGAAGGGTGGGCATAGTTACCGCAGGGGGTGGCTGGGGTGTCTTAGCCGCTGATGCCTGCGCCAGGCTAGGTCTCGATGTTGTTTCTCTGCCTCCCGATACCATCACGGAGTTAGATAGTTTTATGCCTGCCTGGTGGAGCCGAAACAACCCGGTTGACCTGGTAGCCGGCGCTTTCGGAGACGCTGTAATTAAATGCGTGGAAGTCCTTCTGCGCTGTCCTGTGGTGGACGGAGTCATTATGCTGGGATTGATGCCTGCCTTGCCTCCAGAGCAGCTCTCCAAGGCCGCCAAAGAGGATGAACGAGAACACCTGCGAGAGATCTTACTTGCGACACTAGCCCAAGTTTTCGACCAACTGAATGAACTGGCTAAGAAACATGGCAAACCAACCATCGTCGCTTCTGAGCCACTTGCCTTCGGTGCTACCCTTGCCCACAAGATAACCCGTATCCTAGCACAAAGAAACTCGGTGTGCTATGATATGCCACATCAGGCGGCTGCGGCTATGGCCAACTTAGCCTGGTATAGCGAATACCTGAAACAAAATGGCGCATGACTTAAAGGCAACTTAGCGGGCTGAAAGCTCATTTAGGTGGACATGGCTAAACTAGATAGAGCTCTGTCTATTTTCCTGACTGTAGCCATTGTGGCTACATTGGGCTGGATTGTCTACATAGCAGCTACACCGAAGAAAGGCGAGAAGTTCACTGAATTCTACATCGTGGACACAGAAGGTAAAGCCCTGGATTACCCAAAGGAAGTATCGGTAGGTGAACTTGTTAACATAGTTATGGGTGTAGTTAACCACGAATATAAGACAGCCAGTTACGTGGTGAAGATGACAATCAATAACATCGAGAGCAAAGAGGTAAACATAGGCACACTGGCTCACGGGGCAAAATGGGAGGAGAAAATCAGTTTTACTCCACAGTTACCTGGTGGCAACCAGGTAGTCAACTTTTATTTATACAAAAATGGTGACGATAAACCCTATTTAAAGGAACCACTCCGCTTGTATATTGACGTTACCTTTCCATATTAGCTGCTGGACGTGTGTGTCGGAGGATTCTAGTCAGTAAGGCAACGTTAAAAGCTCACTCAATATTTGGGAATAAGATTGTATAACACTATCATAGTTGGCGCTGGGCCGGCTGGCAGCTATCTCGCTGGGAAATTAGCTCAGTTTGGCCACAAGGTGCTTGTCCTGGAGAAGAAAGTTGCCGTCGGGCAGGATATTTGCTGCACCGGCATCGTCGGGAAGGAATGTATTGACTTGCTGGATACTGATAACAACCTCATTATCAGGCAAGCCAGCTCAGCCAAATTCCTTGCACCCTCAGGTAAAACACTCAGACTACGGCGGAATGATAATGTGGCTTACATTATTGACCGACCAGCTCTTAACCTAGCGCTGGCAAATCATGCTCATGCATCCGGCGCTGATTATCGCTTCGGTGCTCAGGTGACTGACATTCAAATCAGAGCTGATTGCCTTCATGTGGTAGCAGATTGCTGCGGGCAGAAAAAATCGTTTGAAGCCGAGACGGCAGTTATCGCCACCGGCTTTGGTTCACCCCTGCCCGAGAAGCTTGGCTTAGGGAAGATAAGCGATTTTATTATCGGGGCTCAGGCCGAAGTCGAGATGAGTGGCCTTGACGAGGTAGAAGTCTACCTTGACCAGAGCCTGGCGCCCGGTAGTTTTGCCTGGCTGGTACCTACCAGAGATGGCAAAGGCCTGGCTGGACTGATGACCCACCAGCAGCCTGAGTGGCACCTAAACAAATTCCTATCAAACCTTAAAGCCCAGGACAAGATAACCTCAACCGAAGTCATCCCAGGATACGGAGTCATTCCTCTCCGACCTCTCCCCAAGACATATGCCGACAGAATTCTGGTAGTCGGTGAGGTGGCTGGCCAGGTTAAACCAATCACTGGTGGTGGTATATACTACGGTCTCCTGTGTGCTGGTATAGCCGCTGACAGTCTGCACCAGGCATTTCTGGCCTGTGATTTTTCCAAGCGGAGGCTATCTTCTTATCAGAAGCGATGGCAAGCCAGACTGGGCAAAGAGATTAGGGTTGGCTATTGGGTGCATCGTCTATATGGAAAACTCGGTAATCAGCAGGTTGAGCGACTGCACAATTTTGTAGATAGCAACGGCATACCTCAGTCCATAGCCGAGTTGGACGATTTCTCTTTCGATTGGCATAGTGAGCTTATCTTAAAAATGCTAAAACATCTGGCTGGTGCTATCCCCCACCGAGCGATTAAGGCCGCTCCAAGGCAAAAGACAGCCACAAGCTAACTTAAATTGGCATGTTTTGACATTCCGAAAGTCTCAAAATTGGAGTAAAATGAGACAAGAGGCCTGCTTGATTTGTAAGTTAGGTGGGGAATAAACAGATGAAAGTAGTTTTTCTTTGTGGGGGCATCGGTAAAAGGATGTTTCCCATCGCCGAAGACAAATTCCTGCTCAATTTCGTGGGCAAGACGCTCCTCCAGCACCAGATGGATATAGCCCAAAAAGCCGGCTTCAACCAACTCATAATCATCGGTAACCCGGCAAACATGGAACAGCTAGAACAAATAAGCAAACTGACCTCCGGCGTTAAGATCGAACTGGCCTTGCAGAAACGGGCGCTGGGCATTGCCGATGCCTTAAAAAGTGCCGAACCCTTTCTAGACAAAGATATCATAGTGGTGAATCCTAACGATGTTTTCACAGCCTCGACATATACCAGGCTTCTACAAGAGAGCAACAAAAAATCAGCCGCTTCATATTTGCTGGGCTATGAAGTGACGGACTATTTCCCCGGAGGTTATCTAGCTGTAAATTCAGCCAATGAACTGAAGCACATCGTGGAAAAGCCGAAGCCTGGCAAGGAGCCAAGCAATTTAGTAAATATCTTGGTCCATCTCCACACTGAGCCTAAAAAACTACTAAAATACATCAAAAATGTCAAAACCACGAGAGACGATGTCTACGAATGTGCGCTGGATAACCTGGTCAAAGATGGATATAAAATCAAGGTCGTTCCCTACACCGATTTCTGGGCACCTATAAAATATCCGTGGCATGTCTTTGATGTGGTCAAGTACTTCCTGGATATAACCCAACCACAGATTTCTGCTTCAGCTTCCATCTCAGCAAAAGCTACAATCGAAGGCAAGGTTATCATAGGCGATAACGTAAGAGTACTGGAAAATGCGGCCGTAAGAGGGCCCGCCTATATAGGCCCTAATTCCATAATCGGTACCAATGCCCTGGTGCGAGACTACAGCCATATCGGCGCCGACTGCGTCGTCGGCTACTCCACGGAGGTCAAAGGCTCCTATATCGGCGATGGCTGCTGGTTTCACTCCAGCTACGTAGGCGACTCTATAATAGGCAAGAATTGTTCCTTTGGCGCCGGCACTGTCCTGGCAAACTTCCGTTTTGACGAACAGAACATCTCTGCGACGGTTGCAAACCAAGCTATTGATACCGGGAGAGATAAGTTTGGTGCTATTATTGGCGACAACTGCAAAACTGGAGTTAATGTCAGTATTATGCCTGGAATAAAAATAGGCCCTAATTCCATCGTTAGTGCGCATGTTTGCCTGGTGAAAGACCTCGGGCCAGACAAAATAGTATTGGCTGAGCCACGTTACCGAATTTTACCCAATCCAGTTAAATTTGATGAAACAAAGAGAAAGGAACTCAAAGGAAAACTTGATAGACTAGCTTGAAATGACTGCACCGACAAATTTAAAACATCTGCCAAAACATATAGCCATTATCATGGATGGTAATGGCCGCTGGGCTAAGCAACGCGGCTTACCCCGGCTAGTCGGGCACAGACAGGGAGCCGCCGCTGCCCAACGTGTAGTTGAAACCATCCTTGAATACAAAATCCCATTTCTCACCTTGTACGCCTTCTCAACTGAGAATTGGAACCGCCCGCGAGCGGAGATAGATGGGCTATTCCGACTTCTGGAGGAGAGACTTGATGAAGGCATCAGGTATGCCCAGGAAAAGCAGATAAAAGTCCTCCACTTAGGTAAGCCCGATGGCCTGCCGCCAAGGCTACAGGATAGAGTAAAGCGAGCTCTGGAGCTAACTCAGAATTATGACCGGATGACTTTGAGTCTAGCTTTCAATTACGGAGGCAGAGATGAGATTGTCGAGGCGGTGCGGCGTCTTATTGCTGATGGTATTTCGCCGCAGCAGATAGATGAAAAGGTTTTTCGCCAGTACCTTTACACTGCTGGCATTCCTGACCCTGACTTAATCATCCGCACTGGCGGCGAAATGCGGCTGAGCAACTTCCTGACGTGGCAGTCTGCCTATACTGAAATCTACTTCACACCGGTTCTGTGGCCTGATTTTGATAAAGAAGAGCTTGACAAAGCCCTCATTACCTACAGTAAACGGCAACGCCGTTTTGGCGGTCTGGCACCGGAGCAGGATATTTCGGACGCTAAACAGGGGAGGCAAAAGAGAAAATAGATATATATCAGCCTATCGCAGCTCGATTTGCATTTTCTCCATAGTTATGTTATAGTAACAGCAGAATCTAAGAGCTCTCCAAAAAAGTGGGGCAAAGTACCCACTTTTTTGTTAACAAGGAAATAGAAAAGGGGGTAATGGTATCAAATGAAAACCGAATTTATGGTTGCCCTTACCCAACTTTCGGCTGAGAAGCATCTGCCTAAGGAAGTGGTGCTGGCTGCCATAGAGTCAGCGCTTGTCTCCGCTTACAGGAAAGATGCCTTTTCCGCTGGTCATGAAATCTCAGCCAAGATTAATCCCCACACCGGCGAAGTCAAGGTCTACGTTAAGAAGACAGTGGTTGAAAAACCAGCTGACCCAATTCGTGAGATATCCCTTGCCGAAGCTCAAAAGATCGACAGAAATGCCCAAATTAGCGACATTGTCAGTATAGAATCCACACCCCCAAACGCCGGGCGTATCGCTGCTCAGACGGCAAGACAGGTCATCCTACAGCGGCTGCACGAGGCGGAGCATCATGCTATTTTCGAAGAATTCACCGGCAAAGAAGGTGACATCATCACCGGAATGGTGCAACGCAGTACCCCGGAGCAGATTTATGTTGATTTAGGCAAAGCCGAGGCAATACTTCCAAGCAGCGAACAGGTGCACAATGAACGCTATCGCATCGGACAGAGGCTCAAGTTGTATGTCTTAGAGGTAGCCAAGACCAGCAAGGGGCCTCAGATATTAGTATCACGCTCACATCGCAACTTGCTGCGCAGACTCTTCGAGCTAGAAATCCCTGAAATGTACAGCAGCACCATAGACATAAAATCAATAGCTCGTGAGGCGGGCTATCGAAGTAAGGTAGCTGTAGCGGCACGCCAGCAAGGAATTGACCCTGTGGGATGCTGTGTCGGACTACGTGGTATCAGAATACAAAATATCGTACACGAGCTGAATGGCGAAAAGATAGACGTAGTCGAGTGGGCTGATGACCCGGCGGTATTTATTGCTAACGCTCTCAGCCCAGCTCAGGTATCAAGCGTTGAACTTAACCAGATAGACAACACCGCTATAGTGGCTGTTCCCGATAAGCAGTTATCACTGGCTATCGGCAAAGAGGGGCAGAATGCTAGATTAGCAGCCAAGCTAACTGGCTGGAGGATTGATATCAAGAGCGTCTCAGTCCTCGAAGCAGAAAAGGCTAGTTTGAGCAGAGAAGCAGCCAAAGCCAAGAAGGTAACCGATGAGGTTGAAGAGCTTGTCCCTGAGTTCGCTACTACAGAGGAGCCCACCGGACCGGTGCCAGTCGGTGAGGAAGAAGTGGCACCAGTAGCTGCAGCTTCAACTGACTACGAGCTTGTTTTAGCTTCAGCCATTCCTTCACCAGCCAAATCCACAGAGGCTGCCCAAATTCGGTTTGCTGAGGATATCCTACCAGCAAGAGCAGCTAAGGCTAAGAAGAAAAAAGCCGGCAAGAAAGAGACGGAGCTACTAGAAGGTAAAAGCAAAGCGAAAAAAGCACGTCCGAAACGGGTAGAATACCCAGAAGAAGAGGAACTTGAAGAGTAATTCTAAAACGCAAGTTCTTCGGCAAAGGCATATACCTGAGCGTAGCTGCATAGCTTGCCGAGAAAAAAGGCCGAAAAGGGAGCTTATCAGGCTGGTTTGCAGTGTTAGCGTTGTCGAGATAGACCTTAAGGGGAAGAAAGCAGGCCGAGGAGTCTATTTGTGCCAAACACGTGAATGCTGGCAGACAGGTCTAAAAAGCAACCGCCTGGAGTATGCTTTACGAACTAAGCTTACTTTAGAAAACCGACAAGTGCTGCTAGAATATGGTAGGAGCCTGCCCGAAAAGAGAGAGTGCCGAGTTGAGTGACAAGAAGCAGGAATCGAATATCAACCAAGGCGAAAACACCCAGGAGATTATAGCTGGCTTGCAGACATCGCGACAGGTCAGCCTTCCCCAGGCTCTAAGCGTGAAACAATTAGCAGGGCTTCTGCAGGTAAGTGCCGTCGAAGTTATCAAACAGCTCATGAGAAACGGCGTAATGGCTAACATTAACCAGGCAATTGATTTTGAGACTGCTGCAGTAGTAGTTGCCCATTTTGGTTATGAGGCTAAGAAGCAGCCAACATCGCCCCTAACAAAACGGGCTGCAACGACAGGAACTGGCAAGCTCTCTCCCCGCCCGCCGGTGATTACCATCATGGGACACGTTGACCATGGCAAGACAAGCCTCCTCGATGCTATCCGTCAAAGTAACGTAATAGCCACCGAAGCAGGAGCTATTACCCAGCACATAGGAGCTTACCAGGTTGAGGTAGACTCGCGAAAAATTACCTTTCTGGACACACCTGGTCACGAGGCTTTCACTGCCATGAGGGCTAGAGGAGCTCAAGCTACCGACATCGCCATCCTCGTGGTAGCTGCCGACGACGGAGTTATGCCCCAAACTGTAGAAGCCATAAACCATGCCCGAGCTGCTGATGTACCCATAGTTGTCGCCATTAACAAGGTTGACAAGCCTAACGCTAATCCTGACAAAGTTAAACAGCAACTGGCTGATTTAGGCTTGGTCATTGAGGAATGGGGAGGTGATACCGTATGCATACCGATATCAGCCAAGAAGAAACAGGGCATAGACGAGCTTCTAGAAAACCTTCTCCTGGTCGCTGATATACTGGAGCTTAAAACTGAACTGGATTGCCCGGCAGAAGGTATCGTGATTGAAGCCAAACTGGACAAAACTAAGGGGCCATTAGCTACCCTTCTAATTCAAAAGGGCATACTCAAGCCAGGTGATACCCTAGTAATTAGCAATACTTGGGGAAAAGTCAAGGCTATGTTCAATGAGCTAGGCAAGCATCTTAAGAAAGCCGAACCGGCTACCCCCGTGGAAGTTCTAGGTTTAAACGCAGTCCCACAAGCTGGAGACATATTTAAAGTAGTTAGTAATGAGCGTGAAGCCAGGGTGCTCTTAGAAAAAAGTAAAGATATGCAACAAAGACTCCCAACTCGTGCTAAGACCCTGGGTCTGAGCGACCTTTCAACCCAAATCAGCGCCGGTAAGATAAAGGAACTCAGCATAATCCTTAAAACAGATGTGCAAGGTAGCATCGAACCAATTAGGGATTCTCTAGAGCAACTAGGAGATGAGAAGGTTAAGGTTAGAGTTATCCACTCAGGTAGCGGCAGCATTACAGAAAGCGATGTGTTACTGGCTTTAGCCTCTAAAGGAATAATCATCGGCTTCAATAGCCGACCCGAGCCAGGGGCACAGCGATTAGCTGAGGTGGAAGGAATAAGCATTCGGCATTACAATGTCATCTATGAGCTGGTAAAGGATGTGGACAAGGCGCTGAAAGGCCTGCTAGAGCCAACCTATACTGAGGTCATCGAAGGACAGGCTGAGGTACTAGCTGTCTTTGAGACAGGGAAAAAAGGCAGGGTGGCCGGGATTTCCGTCAAAGAGGGTAAGATAAGGCGAGATTCATTAGCCCGGGTCTTACGGCGAGGTGAACAGATCTACGAATCTCGCGTCAGCAGCTTAAGGCGCTTCAAAGAAGATGTTAAAGAGGTAGCCGCTGGTTTTGAGTGTGGCGTTAGAATAGAAAACTTTTCAGATTTTCAAGTTGGCGATATTATTCAATTCTACCGGCAAGAAATGGTAACCTAAACCACTCTGGTTTCATTTTTATTTCCGAGTCAGTTTCTTCTCCGCACCACAAACAATAGCTTTCTGACTCAAAGGGGTAAATTATGACACGGCGCACCGAGCGAGTAAGCAGCCTAATTCAGCAAGAAATAAGTGATTTACTTCGGGAGCAAGTCAATGACCCAAGACTCGCAAGCCTTATTTCAGTAACTAGAGTCTCAACCTCCCCCGACATGAGACATACCAAAGTGTTTGTTAGCACTTTGGGAGACGAGACAAATAAAAACGAGATATTACAAGGTTTCGCCGCTGCCTCCGGGTTTCTTCGCAGACAATTGGCCAACCGTCTGAGATTAAGGCACATGCCAGAGCTCAGCTTTCATCTAGATGATTCTATTGAGCGTGGAGCTGAAGTTCTCAAGTTAATTGAACAGGTTACTTCTGACAGCACCGGAGACGAAGATGAACACTGATGGGTTCCTCAACATCAACAAACCCGAAGGCAAGACCTCCTTCAATATAGTAGCCTGGTTCAGACGCGTTACCCAGGAAAAACACGTTGGACATGCTGGTACATTAGACCCGATAGCTACAGGCGTGCTACCGATTTGTTTTGGTCAAGCAACACGGGTTGTCCAGTTTCTAACCGATAACAGCAAGACCTATCTCGCCCAAATTGAACTAGGTACAGCCACAGATACTTTTGACAGAGAAGGGAAGATAATCCAGCATGGAGACACGAGCGGTATTACCTCGACCCTGATAGAGAAAGCACTTATCCCTTTTCACGGCTCTATTGAGCAAGTGCCCCCAATTTACAGCGCCCTAAAGCACCGGGGCAGACGATACTATGAACTGGCTCGTGCCGGCATGCCGATAAAGCTAAAACCAAGGCGAGTGGAAATTATCAATTTAGAGCTTGTTGACTACCAGCCACCACTGATAACAATCAATGTGGAATGTAGCAAGGGCACGTATATACGCTCCTTGGCTCACGACCTAGGGCAACACTTAGGCTGTGGCGCCCACTTAAAAAACCTGGTACGTTTACGGTGCGGCCCCTTCCACATTGAAGGTGCGCTATCTCTATCCCAAATTGAAGACGCTTTTCAGCAAGGTAATTGGAAAGAGCTTCTCCATCCTGTAGACAGTCCTCTTTTGGGCTGGAAAGCAGCCGTTGTTGATAAAAGAAATGAACTAGCTATTAGAAACGGGCTTTCACTACCCTTAAGCGAAAAACACCCACTTTCAGAAAAATACTGCCGTGCCTATAGTCTCGATGGGCTCTTTATAGCCGTGTTACAATTTATCCCCGAGAAAAAGCTATGGCACCCGGAAAAGGTCTTCTCTCTTTCGCAGCTTTCTTGTCCCTAATCACTCCAAAGGGTGGCTATTGACAAACAGTCTTATAATAAAAGAGGGAGTTGGGCATGCCTCGGTTGACAATGTAGAACCGGCCTTGAATATTTGCTCTGAGGATTACAATGAAGCTAGGTATTGACATTGGCTCGGTCAGCGCCAAAGTCGTAGTGATGGATAACGAGAATAATGTGGTAGAAAAGCACTATGTCCGCACCAAAGGACAGCCCGTAGAGACAGTCTTAGCCATTCTTGAAGAAGTGTTGGCAAAATATCCACCGTATAGCTTTGAAGTCGCAGCTACTACAGGCACTGGAGGAAAACTTATTGCCGAGCTTTTGGCAGTTCAATTCGTTAATGAAATCATCGCCCAAGCGGCTGGCACCGGGTACTTTCATCCTGAGGCGAGAACAATTATTGAAATTGGGGGGGAGGATTCTAAACTTATCTTTTTGGGAAGCAATAATCCAGAGAAATTACCGAAGGTTATTGATTTTGCTGTCAATGGTATCTGCGCTGCTGGAACAGGTTCCTTTCTGGATCAGCAAGCATCCCGGATGGGCATCCCTATCGAGCAGTTTGGTGAGGTAGCTTTACAATCAGCTCACCCGCCTCGAGTTGCTGGACGTTGCAGTGTTTTCGCCAAAACAGACATGATTCACCTCCAACAAATTGGTACTCCCGTGCCAGATATTGTCGCCGGACTGTGCTTTGCTATGGTGAGGAACTTTATGGCTAATGTGGTCCGCAACCGCCGATTGGAAAAACCGGTCTGTTTCCAGGGAGGTGTAGCCGCAAATAAGGGTATAAAGCGGGCTATCTTGGAGGTCATGCAACTAAGGGAGGACGAACTCATCGTGCCGAACCATTTTGCCCTGCTTGGAGCAATTGGGGCGGTCCTGGTTGCTAGCGAAAAAGAGAAGGATAAAACAAAACGAGCGGCGTTAAACCTTAACCGAATACGTCAATATTTGAGCCAGAGAGAATACGAGTTTCTGAGCCTGCCGTCTCTTCAAGGTGATGATTACCCTATATGCGTTGAGTCGTTCCCGAGTCCTGGAGCGGAGAGGATTGTGGCTTATGTGGGTGTAGACGTGGGCTCAATAAGCACTAACGTGGTTGTGATAGATAGAAAAGGGAATGTTCTGGCACGACGTTATTTGATGACTGCCGGTAGACCTATTGAAGCTGTCAAGCAAGGGCTTTATGAGGTGTGGAAAGAGGTAGGTGGCCGAGTTGTAGTTAAGGGTGCTGGTTCGACCGGTTCTGGTCGGTATATGACCGGAGAGTTCTTTGGTGCTGATGTGATTCGCAACGAGATCACCAGCCATGCTAAAGCGGCTGCTTTTATACATCCTGAGGTCGATACTATTTTTGAAATTGGTGGACAGGATGCCAAATACATCAGCCTCGAAAACGGCACCATTATCGATTTTGCCATGAATAAAGTATGCGCCGCAGGTACCGGCTCCTTTCTTGAGGAGCAAGCCGAAAAATTAGCTGTCAATATTGATAAGGAATTTGGGGCTATGGCATTGGCTTCAAGACAGCCTTTAGACCTGGGCGAGCGCTGCACTGTTTTCATGGAATCTCAATTGAATTTCCATAAACAGAACGGAGCTGCCAAAGAAGACTTGCTCAGCGGGCTCGCTTATTCCATAGTCAAGAATTATTTGACCAAGGTTGTTGAAGACCATCGCATTAAGAATACCATACTCTTTCAAGGCGGTGTTGCCTACAACAGGGCAGTTAAAGCCGCCTTTGAAAGCGTTTTGGGCAAGAAGGTTCAAGTGCCGCCTCATCACGATATTCTTGGAGCCATCGGTGTCGCCATGTTAGCCATGGAAGAAATAGATAGGAACGGTGGCGAGACGAGATTTCGCGGTTTTGACCTCAGGGATAGAAAATATGAACTTACTTCTTTCGATTGCCAGGATTGCCCTAACCGGTGTGAGATTAATAAAGTTATCTTCGAGGCAGAAACGCCTCTGTTCTACGGTTCTCGCTGTGGAAAATACGACACTGCTAAGAAGAAGCAGAAGCGGGAGTCATTAAAAATCCCTCGCCTTTTTGATGAGCGCCACCAAGCTTTGTTGAACGCCTACCCGAAAGATGCTCCAGATTTTCCTAATGGAAAGACAGTAGGTATTGCCAGAGCTTTGTTTTTTCACGAGCTTTTCCCTTTTTGGAAAGCCTTTTTTACTGAATTGGGATTTCATGTAATCGTCTCAGAACCAACCAGCCGCAATATCATTCGACAAGGTGTGGAAAACGTGGTCGAAGAGCCGTGTTTCCCAATCAAAACAGCCCATGGGCATGTGCTGAATTTGCTAGAAAAAGGCGTTGACTTCCTGTTTTTGCCAGTTCAGTGTACCATGGATAAACTGTCTGACGATTTTACCAAGTCATGGAATTGCCCTTTAACTCAATGCCTCCCCTTCGTGGTTCGAAGTTCGGAACGCATTGAAAAAGCTCTTAAGTCTGAGAATGGCCCGAAGGTACTTAGTCCTGTTTTCCACCCTGACCGAGGACAAGGTTGGACGAAAAACATTTTATATAAACTGGCAAGAGACATGGGTGTTACTGACAAAACCCGCGTAAGAAAAGCTATTCAAGTGGGTTTTGCAGCTCTTGATTCTTTCAACGCCTGGCAACAGAGGCGTGGTGAAGAGGTCTTGGCACAATTAAGGCCAGATGAAAAAGCTATCGTTATCATAGGGAGAGCCTATAATACCTGTGACCCGGGGATGACCTTGAACTTATCGGAAAAGCTTCGTGAACTGGGGATGTTATCTATTCCCTTGGACTTCCTGCCACTCAAAGCTTTCGCTAAAGAAGTTGCTTCGGTACATCCTAACATGTACTGGAAAGCTGGGCAAGAAATTCTTGCCGCTGCGGAAATGATTGCCAATGACCCGCGATTGTTCGGCTTATACCTAACTAACTTCGGTTGTGGGCCTGATTCCTACTTACTGAAATTCTTTAGCAAAGCGACGGAGGGTAAGCCCTTCCTTACTATAGAAATTGACGAACACTCTGCTGATACTGGGCTCATTACCCGCTGTGAAGCTTTCCTTGATACTATCCGCAATGCCCAAACCCGGGGGATAAGGAAGCCTATTCCTGTTTTTAGTTTTGTTCCAACTTATACTAAAGGCAGAATCATTTATATCCCCTATATGTTAGACCACGGTTATATAGTGGAAGCTGCCATGCGCCATTACGGTGCAGATGCTGAAGCGCTCTCGCCATCAGACGAACTCAGCTTAGAACTCGGCAGGAAATACACCAGTGGCAAGGAGTGCTATCCCAGCATTATCACCACTGGAGACATCGTTAAAAAGACCCTTTCCACAGACTTTGACCCAGAACGGGCTGCCTTTTTCATGCCCGGTGCCAGCGGACCGTGTCGGTTCGGGCAATATAACAAGCTTCACAGACTTGTTCTTGATGAGCTCGGACTGGACAAGGTACCTATTCTTGTCTTCGACCAAACCAGAAATTTCCAGCAGCATATGGCTACTCTGGGGCGAGGTTTCCGATTACTCACCTGGCGAGGAACTACTATTCTAGACTTAATGCACAAAATGCTCCTAGAAAGGCGCCCTTATGAAGTTAACAAAGGTGAAACCGACGCTGTTTATCAGGAGTGGCTTGAGCAGTTGGTAAAACTGGTGGAGCAGGGTGGTGACGGCTTTGAGGAATTCAGCCAGCGGGTTAGAAATGCCCTCGAGAAGGTAAAAATTGATAAAAGTATCTTAAAGCCCAGGGTTGGCATAGTGGGAGAAATCTACGTCCGCTGTAATCACTTCGCCAATGACTTTGCTGTTCGTAAGCTGGAAGCCCTTGGTGTTGAATGCTCATTACCACCCTTCGAAGAATGGTTGGATTATATCGACTACCAGAGAAAGCGGCGATTTCAGCTTGGAATTGAGGGAACCTGGAGGGATTATGCTAAACAGCGATTGACCGAGCTGGTTCAAGAGAGAGCGGCTGAAAAATTAAGAAGGCACTTTGATGGGGCTCTGGAGCATTTTGTCCGGGAGCTACCCACGTCGGAAATCATAAAGCGAGGCTGTGCCTATCTGGCCCAAGAATTGGAAGGCGAAGCTATCCTAAGCATGGGGCGGGCAGTAGAATACGCTGAGCATGGCTTCAACGGATTAGTCAACATTATGCCTTTTGGTTGCATGCCTGGTACCATTGTTAGCAGCCTTCTGCACCAATTTCGCCACCACCACGGTCTACCTACCTTGAACCATGTTGTTGATGGCACTAAAGACCCCGGGCTGGATGTCCGCATCGAAGCTTTTTCCCACCAGTGCTCCGAACACATGCGCCGCACCGTCTAAGACTCTTCAATCAGAAACTAAATTCAACCACTTCCGACTAATGTCCAAAGGGGGGCTTGACAGCCTGTATTATAATAGATATGGTTTAGCTTTGATGGAAGGAGGTGAAACAAATGGCACAGGCGTATTGCTTCAAATGCCGGACAAAGAGGGAGATAAAGAACCCGCAGAGCGTTACCTTGAAAAACAAGAGACCGGCGACGCGTGGAACCTGTCCAGTCTGCGGAACTAAGTTATTCCGAATCGGCAAGAGCTAATCGGTTCAGTATGCCCTAGCCAGAGCGCAAAGATGACCTGTTAACCTTCTGTATCAAAAGCAGGGGGTTATGGTCTAAAATTTCTTGGCGTTGCTGCTCCCCCAAATTAGCCTCATGAAGAATAGTTTTAACCAAGGCTGGGGTAAGCAGGTCATTTTCATCATGGGCATCAGAATTGACCAGAAGTTTTGCTTTCGCTTTCTGGCTAACTAGGGCAACATGAGCATTAGCTGTAGAATGCCCTCTTCGGGTAGTGAGTTCGATAAAAATATCGTTTTGGGCTGCCAGCGTGGCTTCCTCGGGTGTTATCAGGCCTGGGTGAGCCAGGATATCAACATAGGGGGATTGGACAGCGGCGAGATTAGTGCCTTTCTCTACCGGCTCTACAGACGTTTCGCCATGAACTATCACCAGCCAAGCTCCCATTTCTTTGGCCTTTGCTGCTACCTCGGAGATAGCCTGAGAAGGGAGGTGAGTAAGCTCTACACCTGGGATGGCTAAAATGTTCCAGTAAGCTCTGGCAAGAGCACAGTCATCGCTTATTTCTTTGATTACTCTGCCAAGTGAGCCAAGAGCTACATGGTCGGTAATGGCAATGGCCGTATAGCCTGTGACAAAAGCACGACGTATTAGCTCAATTGGTGATAAAATACCATCACTATGAAAGGTATGGGTGTGAAAGTCATAAAGCACCCTTCAAAAATACCATAAAGGGCTGTTTCAGACAAGAGCACATACGATAACCGAAATGACAAAAAGGATGTTACAACAAATTCTAGTCCCTTTAGACGGTTCTGGAGAGGCCGAGAGTGTACTTCCCTACCTTAGGGATTTAGCACCAAGATTTGATTCTCGCGTGCATATTCTAGGCGTAGGTATTGGGAGCAGGATACGCCGGGTAAACCGCCTCCTTGAAGATTACATTAGCAGAACAGCACTCAGTCTACGCGGCGATAACATCAAAGCCGAACCAGTAGTACTTTATGGCATCGCTGCGGATAAGATCCTCGATTTCACCGTACAAAAAGAGATTAATTTGATTATCATGGCTACCCACGGTCGAAGTGGCGTCACCCGCTGGTGGATAGGAAGTGTAGCTGAAAAGGTGATAAGTGAAGCTCCAGCACTGGTGCTGCTTGTCCGCAGCAGACGACGCAAGAAGACCGAGACTGCTGGCAAATTACATTTTCTTAACAGAATCCTTGCCCCTTTAGATGGCTCTGACATTGGTCAAGCAGCTTTACCTTATATTGAAACAGTAGCCACAGAAGCAGGTGCTTCAGTTAGCTTACTCCAGGTCATTTCACCGCCTGGAACAGTAGAAGCCAGTCTGCTCGGTGGCCCGGACTGGAGAAAGTTCGTTGAAGCCATGCACGACGCTGGCGAAAATTATCTGAGAGGTATCGCCGGAAGACTTAACGAAAAGGGGATTAAATCTACATACGAAGTTGTCACTGGTGACCCTGGCGATAAAATAGTAGAATATGCTGAGGATAACAAGATTAGCTTGATAGCTATGTCAACTCATGGTCGAACCGGCCTCGCCCGGTGGGTATTAGGCAGTGTAGCTGACAAGGTATTGCACGGGGCTACCATGCCTACATTGCTAGTTAGGTCACCCAAGATGATTGTCCCCAGACCAAAGGTCTAGGTTATATATTTATGAGCTTAACGGTATAGCAAGAATGGAGTAATAAGCTATGGGAAAGATAAATGTGGCTATAATAGGTGTTGGCAATTGCGCCTCTTCGCTTGTTCAGGGCGTCCATTATTACAGAAAAGTAAAAGACGGCGAATTCGTGCCCGGGCTAATGCATATTAATCTGGACAGCTACCACATAAACAGCATCAACTTCGTAGCAGCGTTCGACATAGATAAAAACAAAGTGGGAAAGGATTTAGCGGAGGCTATTTTCACCCCGCCTAATAATACTTTCAAATTCTGTGACGTCCCTAACACCGGAGTCAAGATAGCCCGAGGAATGACTCATGATGGGCTGGGGAAATATCTGTCGCAAATCATCACCAAATCGTCAGGGTCTACAGCTAATATTGTCAGCATTCTCAAGGAAACCAAAACAGATGTAGTGGTGAATTTCCTGCCGGTAGGGAGTGAGGAGGCAACCAAGTGGTATATAGAACAGGTGCTGGCTGCTGGCTGTGGCTTTATCAACTGCATACCAGTCTTTATTGCCCGCGAGCCCTACTGGTATAACCGCTTCGCCGAGACAGGATTACCGGTCATCGGCGACGACATCAAATCTCAGGTCGGGGCTACTATCACGCATCGTGTATTAACCAGACTTTTCCGGGATCGAGGGGTCAAGCTGGAAAGAACTTACCAGCTCAACTTCGGTGGCAATACTGATTTCTATAACATGCTTGAGAGAGAACGCCTGGAGTCAAAAAAAATCTCCAAAACTAATGCTGTCACCTCTCAGCTGGACTACGAAATTGAGCCCGATAACATCTATATCGGCCCCAGCGACTATGTGCCATGGCTGACTGACCGTAAATTCTGCCATATCAGAATGGAGGGACGGACCTTTGGCGATGTACCTCTGAACCTGGAGCTCAAGCTAGAGGTTTGGGATAGCCCCAACTCCGCCGGGGTGGTTATTGATGCTATAAGATGTTGTAAATTAGCTCTTGACAGAGGACTTTCTGGAACTATCGTAGCTCCCAGCGCTTACTTTATGAAATCGCCACCCATACAGTATTCTGATGATGAGGCCCGAAGGCGGGTTGAGAACTTCATCGCCGGTAAAGACCAGCAAACTCCAATTTGTCTCCCCGAGATATCTGGTGAGGCAAAAGAAAGTTAAGCAAAGCACAAAAACTGTCAGGTTTGTAATAATACAACAGTGAAAATCGGATTAGTCTCCCCATATGACTATTCTTTCCCGGGCGGGGTTATCAGCCACATCGCTTACCTGGCTCATCATTTCATCCAATGGGGGCATAAGGTCAAAATCATAGCCCCGTGCCTGAAAAAAGGGACTCGATACTTTAAAGAAGAGGTTGCTCCGGTAGGCAGGCCTATTCCTGTTCCCTCTGGCGGCTCTATAGCCCGCGTTCCGGTATCACCTTGGCTGCCAGCTCAGGTAGGTGAAATCCTGGCTCAGGCGAACTTTGATATCCTTCACATTCACGAACCTTTCACACCTATGATCGCCATAAGCGCCCTGCTTAAGTCAAACTGCCTAAACGTTGGTACTTTCCACGCCTGCCATAGCAAACCACGAATGTACTGGATAGGAAAACCCATCTTGAGGAGATGGCTGCCGAGGTTGCACGGTAAAATCGCCGTCTCCAAACCGGCGCTGGACTACGTGAGCCGGCATCTCCCAGGCGAATACCATATTATCCCAAACGGCATTGATATCGAACACTTTTCCTTAAACGGCCCTGAGCGGGAAGAATTCACTGATAGCAAAATAAATATTCTTTTCGTCGGTCGGCTTGAACGGCGAAAAGGCCTGGGGCACTTAATTAATGCTTGCGCTAAGGTCAAGCGGAGCTTTCCGAATTTTCGGCTTATTGTTGTTGGGCCGGGCACCGTATTACGCTTCAAATACGAGAGGTCAGTCGAAGACATGGGACTAGCTGACAATGTAACTTTTGCCGGTTTTGTCCCCAGCGATGAGTTACCATCATATTATCGCACCGCCGATATTTTTTGCGCTCCGGCTACCGGCGGCGAAAGCTTCGGCATAGTCTTGTTAGAAGCCATGGCATGTGGTAAGCCGGTAGTTGCCACCAACATCGGAGGGTACGCTAGTGTGTTAGCCCATGAGGAAGAGGGATTACTGGTACCACCTCGAGATGAGAATTCATTAGCCCGCGCCTTGTTATCTTTACTGGAGGATAAACCCTTACGCCAACAGATGGGAGCCAAAGGAAGAATCAAAGCCGAGAAATATAGCTGGACGAATGTTGCCCGCCAGGTAATGGAATATTATACCAGTTTAGTCAACAGCCATGAGTAGGAACATTTAATGATAAGCTTGGCTGAATTCCGAAAAACTACTGCTCGCCTAATTACCGAGCCGCTAATGGCAATCCTAAAAAGAAGCCGGCTGAAGCCCAATACTTTGACCTGGATTGGGCTGGCGATAAGCATAATCGCAGCTGGAACTATCGCCACTGGTCACCTCCTCATTAGCGGATTTTTAGTCCTCCTCTCCGGGTTATTTGACCTTCTTGATGGGACACTAGCTCGCCTCACCAACCAGACCACTCGTTTCGGCGCCTTATTGGATTCCACTTTCGACCGAGTTTCCGAAGCAGTGTTGCTTCTAGGCCTTCTAGTCCTCTACCTAAGAAGCGGAGGCACCCTTGAAATAATACTAATTTTCCTGGCACTAATCGGCTCGTTCCTCACCAGCTATGTACGAGCCAGGGCCGAAGGACTTGGGATAGACTGCCCGGTCGGTTTGTTTACCAGGGCTGAGAGAGTTATAATACTAGCGTTAGGACTGCTTTTGAGCCAATTCTACAAATTTAGCATTCTGATAGCTTTGCTGGTTCTGGTAGTCCTTGGTGTTGTTACCGTAAGTCAACGGTTGGTGTATGTATGGCAAAAGGCAAAAAGTCAATAGGAACCAAAAGGTAAATCGGAGGTGAAAAAGTATGAAGGACAAGGTCTTTGAATGGAGCCTGACCGCTCTTAGCATCATTGCTATACTGTGGATGGTGCTCGGAAGTATCTTGTTATACTGGGTATTGGGCGTCGCCTGGGTAATAATTATCGGGTTGGTCGTATGGATTGTAGGTGGTGGCACTTTGCTCTGGGTCTGGGGCAAAGGTTATATGTCTCGAATATAAGCTCTAGGCCTCATGCTCTAAACTTTCGACTCCTTCAACTTTTACTTTATTAAGCAGGTATATAAAAACAATGTCGGTTATAGCGGTTATTGGCGCTCAATGGGGCGACGAGGGCAAAGGGAAAATAGTTGACCTCCTAGCCGAGAGAGCCAAGGCAGTAGTGCGCTTCTCCGGAGGCGACAATGCTGGACACACAGTTATCAATCCTTACGGAGAGTTCAGACTTCATATCGTTCCCTCAGGCATTTTTCACCCCGGTGTCGTCTGCATAATTGGTAACGGAGTGGCAATTAACCCGGTAGTGCTTCTCGAAGAAATTGATGACCTCCAGAAACACAGCGTTGATACCAGCCATCTTTTCATCAGCGACCGGGCACATTTGATAATGCCTTATCATACCCTTCTGGACGGGCTGGAAGAGGAACGACGAGGTAAAGGAGCTTTAGGCACCACGCGTAAAGGTATAGGCCCTGTTTTTGCCGACAAGATAGCTCGCCTCGGAATCCGTACCTGCGACTTACTGAACAAGGAGGAATTTCACTCGCGACTTAGCTCAGTTCTTGAATTAAAAAATGCCATCATAACCAAAATATACAACACCCCACCGTTATCGCTGGAAGAGATCTACGAGCAATACTGCTCCTATGGAGAAAGGCTGGCACCGTTCATTCAAGACATTGGCCCGATTCTTCAAGACCTGATATCCCGAAAACAAACAATCATGCTAGAAGGTGCTCAGGGCACGATGCTTGACCCTGACTTCGGCACATATCCTTATGTAACATCATCCTCGCCTCTGGCTTCAGGCGGTTCCGTAGGTTCCGGAATAAGCCTTAGGCAAATCGACCAAATCATCGGTGTTTTCAAAGCTTACACCACAAGAGTGGGTGGCGGGCCTATGCCTACGGAACTAAAGGACAAAACCGGCGAGTTCATCAGAGAACGAGCTCACGAATATGGCGCCACCACCGGTAGACCACGGCGCTGTGGCTGGTTTGATGCTGTAGCTGGACGCTTTAGCGCTCGAGTCAACGGTTTCACCAGCATAGCACTAACTCGCCTAGATATTCTGGACGCATTCGACTCGGTTAAGATATGTACCAGTTACAAATTGGATGGTGGCATCTTAAAAGACTTCCCCAGCGATACAGCTATCCTGGACAAATGTCAGCCAGTTTACCAGGAACTGCCTGGTTGGCAAACAGAAACGAGCACCATTCGCCACCACAAACAGCTACCGTCCCAAGCCCGCCATTATATAGCCCGACTCGAAGAGCTTCTCTCCTGCCCCGTTAGCGTCATTTCCGTCGGCGCCAGCCGAGAGCAGGCGATAATGGTCAAGCAAGTGATATAGCACCCACGTTCAAGAATGCCGTTATACTCATACAATGGGACATGGCGACGGGGGGATTCCACTATCTTCCGCCACACAGAAACATTGTGGAAATGTACGAAGCAATGTAGTAATATACCTTTAAGGGACTGACATGTTGACAAACTATACCGCAAAATACACAAAAATAGGCTCTGGATACATGGGACAGCTAGTAGAGTGGCCTGAGGTAATTTCAGAGGGAAAAACTATAGAAGAGTGCCGGGAAATGCTCAAGGACGCTCTGCATGAAATGATACTAGCGTATCGTCAGCAAGAAAAAGAGATCCCCACTGGAGGATGCCTCATAGAACAACTGCCCTTGGAAGCATAGGTGTCTGTTAAGCGTCGTGACTTAATAAAGCACCTCGAGAATAACGGATTCTATTTATTGCGTGAGGGCAGTAAGTATTCTATTTACACAAATGGTATAAAAACTATAC
>JBBISW010000014.1:0-23720 GCA_037441105.1 Chloroflexota bacterium | reverse complement strand
CAGTCAGGAAAAGTGCGGACAGACCGATGATGATAGCAAGGGTGCCCAGCATGGAAAGACGAAGCTTCATAAATCCCATTTAGGCTCCTCCTACCTTGGTATTTGTAAAAATCTCGTTTTTATCCAATCCCACCGCGAGGCTATGTCGAAGTAGTCATAGAGGCCCATGTCGAGGTAGTGATACACATACTCTCGGAATACCTGGGGCAACCCAACAATCAAGAGTACTATTACAAGGTGGGAGACCTTTTCCAAACGGAAACGAGGAAAAAACCTCTGTGTTATGAGATAAAAAACAAGGAAATATTCGAAGATATTTGGAAAGATAAGCAGAAATGTCCGCCAACCAGTAAGTAGGAAAAGCGCTACCCCCACAAACCGATAGGAAAAGAGTATGATGCTAGTGCGTCGCGCTAATGGATTTTCCCATCGCAGTGATACTACAAAGGCAAAAGTGAGATAGTAAATGTCCAAAACTTTATCAAGGCGGTGGTAGCCAATTATCTCACCGCCGAATCCATGGCGTCCTCCCAAAATATCAGCAAGTGGGTTATCATAAGTATCCAAAATCATACAAGCAATAATACCCCCGATGGGATATCGGAGAATGGAAAACGGTACAACGAGCCTCAAAACGGTAACAGCAATAGAGCCAATATCCACGGTCGTGTTATTTAATTAATTGGGGGAGAAACTCACCCCGGCTAATTTTAGCATAACACAAAATTCTTAGTTTGAGAAGATTATTTGCCCCTTCTTTCGTCCAACTTATGCCTTGTTTCTTATCTTCTGCACCCAGCGATGGATGGGATATTACCCTGGCTTATTTCCTCCCCAATCTCAGCACTCAGCAGCGAGGCTGCTTCCCTATAAGCATACTTGGTTGCCAGCTCACAGGCTCTTTTCTTTACCCATAGTGTTGTTTCCTGCCTGGGCTCAAGTCTAATAGCCCTATCCAAAGGGTAAAAATAGCTATTCTTGTATTGGAGTTTTACCGGGGTGAGCCCATTATTATAAACCTTTGCTCCTATCCTCCTTCCCCCCAAACTTTCAACACATCCCGATGCTACATCGGTTAGGCCATATTCACCGATTATCGGCACTGCTTGTCTTGAGTGCTATTGTGAGATTCTTCGCTTCGCTCAGAATGACATGGGGAGAGTTCAGAATAACAAGAGGCGAAGCGGTTTGTAATGCCACAAAAAGAAAAGGCCTTAACCAGAGCTACCTTTGACCCTCGAGTGCAAAACGAGGTTTGCCAGCCTTTTTTCCAGCTCCAGGCCCTCGGGCAGGGACAAGTCCAAGCCTCTCACCACCGCCTGCTTGATACTTCTGACCACCACAGGGTCAAAAAGCGCAATTTGTTTAGCCAGGCTGTTCACAGTTGGCAAAAGTTCGCTCTTCGACACAACCCGATTGACCAATCCAATATCTAGAGCCTCTTTTGCGTTGATACGCCGGCCGGTAAGCATCATCTCAAGGGCTCTGGCTTGACCTATAGCACGAGGTAGAGTCTGGGTAGCTCCAGCAGCCGGGATAATACCTAGCCCCACTTCAGGTAAACCGAACTGCCCATCCTCAGAAGCGACTCTTATATCGCAGCACAACGCTATCTCTATCCCAGACCCAAGGACATAGCCATGGAGGGCGGCAATCAGAGGTTGAGGCAGGCTCAAGAAAAGCCCCCAGACATCCCGCTCCCAGCGTACCTGCCGGGCAACCGTTGGTGATGGCGCAGTGAGAAACTCGCTTAGGTCAGCTCCAGCACAGAACGCCTTTTCCCCGGCTCCTCTGAGAATAGCCACCCTTACTTCAGGGTCATCCTTGATAGCGCTCAAAACCTGATATAACTCATCCCGCATCCATATGTTATACACATTCAAAACCTGGGGACGGTTAAGGGTAACATAAGCAACGGTGCCTTGCTTTTCGTAAATTACGGTCTCAAAGTTGCTCATAGCATCCCCATAAATACGCTATTTCCCTTTGAACTTCGGAGGTCTCTTCTCCAGAAAAGCCCTGATGCCCTCGGTACGGTCTTCAGTCGTTTGCAGAAGACAATATAAGTCAGCCTCCAGCCGCAGCCCTTGCTCCAGCGTCAGGTCTAAGCCTTTACATATCGCCTCTTTAGTGTATTTCACCGCAAAAGGAGCTTTCGCGGCTATTGCCTGTGCCATGTCCATCACCAGCGGCATGAGTTCCTCTCGAGAAACCATTCTGTGAATTAAGCCGACCTGACAGGCCTCTGTGGCATCTATGTATTGCCCGGTGAGGAGCATCTCCATTGCCTTGGCTTGACCCATCAGCCGCGGCAGCCGCTGAGTTGCGCCATCCCAGGGAATAAATCCCAAAGCAACATGAGTTAAAGCGAAGCGGGCTGTCTCTGCGGCAATTCTCAGGTCACAGGCTAAAGCTAACTCCAGCCCCTGATTTAAAGCATCCCCGTTGATTGCAGCGATAACCGGGATTGTAAGACTTGTAACTGGCGTAGCAACAGATGGCGGCTCCGCCACCTGTGAGGAAAACTCTTTCAGGTCAGCACCAACAGAAAACGCCTTGTCACCGACGCCGGCAATGATTACCACCCTTGCCGTTTCGTCACGGTTAATGTCGGCACAAACATCGGTCAATTCTTCAGCTAGCCGCATGTTTATGGCATTATCCGCCTCCGGACGGTTGATGCTTATTAGCCCCACTGCTTCTGCCTTTCGATATATAAGAGTCTCGTAGCGCATGCGACCTGACCTTTGCTTGTGAGCACAGCCATTATACAATAACAACGAATGTAGGGACAGGATTTCCGTCATGAAAGGCTTTTCGCTGCGCTCAGAATGATGATTACCCGCCGCTGTAGCCACGACGCTTTAGCGTCGTGACCGTGAGGCTAAAGCCTCACAGCTACACGTGAGATTCTTCACTTCGTTCAGAATGACATTGGGGGGCTCAGAATGATTACCCGCCGATGTAGCCACATGTGAGATTCTTCACTTCGTTCAGAATGACATTGGTGGTCTCAGAATGACACCCGCCAACTCAAAATGCAGCACACCCTAATCTCATGTTACAATATATAGCTGCGATTATACCCTGAGGAAATAGACATGCCTTCAGACCATATAATTGTAAAAGGGGCACGGGAGCACAACCTTAAAAACATAGACGTAGCTATACCCCGTGACAAGCTGGTGGTTATCACCGGCGTCTCCGGTTCAGGGAAAAGCTCTCTAGCCTTTGACACTATATATGCCGAAGGGCAGCGCCGCTATGTAGAATCGCTGTCCGCCTATGCACGCCAGTTTTTGGGGCGTATGGAGAAGCCGGACGTTGATTATATTGAAGGCTTGAGTCCAGCTATCTCCATCGACCAGAAAGGTCCATCCCACAATCCCCGCTCCACTGTAGGCACAGTAACCGAGATTTATGACTACCTTCGCCTTCTTTTCGCTCGTGTCGGTCATCCCCATTGCCCTAATTGCGGACGTGAAATCTCACGACAGACTGTACAACAAATCGTGGATGCCATACAAGAGTTACCCACCGGCAGCCGAATTATGATTCTGGCACCATTAGTTAGAGACCGCAAAGGCGAGCATCAGGCGATATTCGATGACCTGCGCAAGGCAGGTTTTGTCCGTGTCCGAGTTGACAAATATATCCATGACCTTTCCGAAGAGTTCCAATTAGATAAGAACAAGAAACACACCATTGAAGCCGTGGTTGACCGACTTCAGATAGGCGAGGCTGAAAATAGTCGCATTGCTGACTCGGTAGAAACAGCGTTGCGGCTTGGGGCTGGAGTCGTTCTCATCCCTATCATCGATGGAGAGGAATTGCTTTTCTCCGAGCATTTCGCCTGTGTCTACTGCGGTATAAGTCTTGGTGAAATCGCACCCCGAACCTTCAGTTTCAATAGTCCCCACGGTGCCTGCCCGGCATGCAGCGGGCTCGGCGTGAAGCTAGAGGTTGACCCGGATTTGCTCATACCCAACAAAGACATTAGTCTGGCTCAAGGTGCTATTCGTGCCTGGGGATGGTTTGCCTGGCATGCCAGCGAGCTCCAAGCTTTAGCCCGACGCTATGGCTTTTCCCTCCAGTCTCCGGTAAGCAAGCTCAGCAAGGAACACCTTAACCTGGTGCTCTATGGCGAAGATGGTGAGCTGGTAAGATACCGCAATCGCTTTGGACGAGTCAGAGAATACTTCACCGGCTATGAAGGGGCAATCCCCTATCTGGAACGAATCTATAAAGATACCGAGTCAAACAATACCCGCGCTGAAATCGAACGGTACATGGCCTCTTATCCCTGCCCAGCCTGCAGCGGAAAACGACTTAAGCCTGAATCTTTAGCCATCACAATCAATAGCATGAATATAATAGAGGTGACCGAGCTATCCGCTTTAGAAACGCTGCGCTGGATACGTCTCCTCGGCGGTGACCATGACAGCGAACCCCACCTGACAGCTTATGAGCTGAAAATAGCCCACCAAATCCTCAAGGAGATAAGCACTCGCCTTGGTTTCCTTACAGACATCGGACTGGGCTACCTGACCTTAGACCGCCCCTCGGCAACCCTGAGCGGTGGTGAAGCCCAAAGAATCCGCCTGGCTACTCAAATCGGCAGTGGCCTAATGGGAGTACTTTATATCTGCGATGAGCCTACAATCGGTCTGCATCCGGCCGATATCTTCCGCCTTATTGAGACAATGAAAAGGCTACGTGACTTGGGTAATACGATTCTCATCGTAGAGCACGACGAAGCCATGATGCGTGCGTCTGATTATATTATTGATATGGGGCCCGGGGCTGGGGAAAATGGCGGCCAGATTGTAGCTACTGGAACATTGTCCGACATCATGAACTGCCCCGAGTCAATAACCGGACAATACCTCAGCCGAGCAAAACAAATCCCCTTACCGCAAGGACGCCGCCCCAGCTCAGGCAAGTACTTGACAATCAAAGGTGCCCGAGAGAATAACCTCAAAAATATTGACGTCGCTATACCGCTGGGTGGATTTGTCTGCATAAGCGGCGTGTCAGGCAGCGGTAAGAGCACGCTTATCAACGAGGTGCTGTATAAAAAACTGGCTCAAATATTCTACAAGGCGAAAGATAGACCCGGAAAATGCGATGGCATCATTGGTGTGGAACATATTGACAAGGTTATCAATATTGACCAATCACCTATTGGCCGCACTCCCCGCAGCAACCCGGCTACCTATACCGGGACATTTACCCCAATTCGGGAGCTTTTTGCCGCTGTCCCTGAAGCCCGAATGCGTGGTTATGCACCAGGACGGTTTTCTTTCAATGTTAAAGGCGGACGCTGTGAAGCCTGCCAGGGTGAGGGATACATCCAGATAGAGATGCAGTTCCTCCCCGATGTCACCGTACCCTGTGAAGTGTGCAAGGGCAAGCGCTACAACCGTGAGGCACTAGAAATTTACTTTAAAGGCAAAAATATAGCCGATATCCTGGATATGAGTGTGGACGAAGCCTCAGCTTTCTTTGAACACTTCCCTAAAGTCAGAAACAAACTGGAGACGCTACGAGACGTTGGCCTGGGCTACATACGTCTGGGACAGCCAGCACCAACCCTTTCCGGCGGCGAAGCCCAGCGAGTCAAGCTTGCCACCGAACTGTCGCGCCGTTCCACAGGCAAGACCCTTTACATCCTCGACGAGCCTACTACAGGGCTTTCCTTCGCTGATATTGCGTGCCTGCTACAGGTACTTCAGCGATTGGTGGATGCCGGCAATACAGTGGTAATCATTGAACACCATGTAGATGTAATGAAAAACGCCGACTACATCATTGACCTTGGCCCCGGTGCTGGCGACGAAGGCGGCTACATCATAGCAACCGGCACGCCTGAAGAGGTGGCCCAGATTGAGACATCTTATACTGGCCAATACCTCAAAAATGCACTCCAGAAGCAGCAAAGAGAGTATTCCTTAGCCTCGTAGCAGCCTGAGTACAACAAGATAGCGCCCCGCCTGTCACACTCATTGTGCTGTAGTAGGGAATAATTCTAAAACTTTAATCCTCACCGCCCAGTGCATGTCTGTGGCCTCCAGATAGGGCACATTGGTGAAAAATATACCAACAAGGTTTCGGTCGAGGTCAATCCAGGCAACGCTGCCAAACATCCCACCATGGCTGACAGAGAGCGTTTTGCCATCCGGGCTGATGCGGTCACATATCCATCCCAGCCCGTAGTTCTTACCAGCTCGACTGGGAGAGTAACCCAATGCAGCATCTCCGGTCTGCACCTTTTGCATCTCAGCTACAGCCGAGGGAGAAAGAATTCGCGTGGAGCCGTAAATTCCCCCGTTGAGATGCATCTGAAGAAAAACAGCCAGGTCTCCCAACGTTGAGTAAAGACCACCCCCAGCAAGAATGAGGTTTATATCTAGCCGATGAAGATAACTAGCTGGGGAAATACTAAAACCGTCAGAACCCGGTTGATATATATTCGCTATCCGAGGAAATTGCACCGCTTGTGGCTTAAAGGTGGTATCTACCATAGCCAGTGGTTTTAGCAGTCGCTCCTGCATAAAGACATCAAAAGGTTGTCCGCTGACAAGCTCCACAATCCGGCCGGCCACCTGAAAGGAAGCTCCACCATACGAAAAACGGCTGCCCGGCGCTGCCACAAGCTGTTCCTGCCCCAGCAAATCCACCGACTCAGCCATAGTCAATTTAAAATCACGAATGGCTTCTGTCACACCAGGCGCTATATCCATAAGGCCAGCCATTCCTGAAGTGTGTGAAAGCAATTGTCGTATCGTGGGCAAAGGAGCCTTAGCACCTGTTCCTTTAACCGTTAATTCACCAAAGGCAGGCAGATATTTTGCTATCAGGTCATCCAGGGAAATCTTGCCCTCATCAACCAGAATCATCACACATGTCGCCGAAAGCGGCTTGGTAGTAGACGCTATCCAGGTTATCGTGTCAGCAGTAAACGGTCTCCTGGTGTCTAGATTAGCCAAACCATAGGCTTCTTGGAACACCACCTTGCCATGCTGAGCCAGGAGAAGAGAAACTCCAGGTGCTTCTCCACGGTCAACAAACCCTTGAAGGAGTGCCTGTAAAGAGTCTAGTTCTGCTGGCGGAGTAGCAGATGTGGGAGCTTGGACCGGAGGCTGGCCTGGTTTAACAGCACAGCCTGAGATGTAAACCAGAATGAGACTGGCTAAACATAAAATAACAGCGGCGAGAATAGTTCGCTTAACTGCAAATTTGTTCATTTGGTATCTTGCACCCTTTGCACTTCAAGGAAGCCGGGTTTGCATTACGTCAGTACTGCGTAGTAAATGTGGAAAACTATTTTACTGCTCGGCAGGTTGTTGAGGCTTCTCCACATCTATGTTCTGCCGCACATACTTATAAATCTCTACGATGGTGGCCGTCAGAGGGACAACCAGTATTATTCCCCACAAGCCGGCAATGTAAGCCCCCAAAGGAAGCAGAACCAGAATAAGAGCTGGATGTATCCGCAAATAACCTCCGTGAATCCTGGGGACGAGCAGCATGTTCTCCAACATTTGAACAGCAAGATAGACAACAGCTACCCAGATTGCCTTCTGCGGCGCTATCGCCAGAGTGACAATCACACCGACCGCGCCACCAATCCACGGTCCCAATATAGGAATAAATTCCATAAGTCCTTGCAAAACTGCAAGTGCTGGAGCAAGCTCTATCCCCAAAGCAGCCAACCCGATAAAACACAAAACAGCTACAGTAGCAGAAAGCACTAGCTGAGCACGAATCCATCGCCCCAACACCTTGTCTATGACCGAGACAACACCCCTAACATGCTCAGCCATCCGCGGTGAGAAAGCCGAATAAAGGCCGCTGCCTAGTTTCTCCCAGTCCTTTAGGATATAGAAAAGGAACACCGGCAAGGCAACAAAACCGAGGATTAAGCCAAAGGTGGTCGGTATATACGAAAGACCCTTTACAAAGGCATCACGTAAAGCATTACCCAGTGCTTTGCCTATATCTTGAACAGCTTGGTCCACCTGCTGTTGCATCTCTGAAGGAAACCACTGTCGAAAACCTGCAGCCCACTCCCGTAATGTGTCCAAACCCTGAGTAAAATACTGGGGGGCATTTTTTACTAAAATTGAAAAGGAACCAACTACGCCTGTAATGATATAGAAAGATAAGAGGCCAACAAGCACCAGGAACACTATAAAAATAAGTGCTAGCAAAGAGGCCCGCCTGGCTGACAACCACCTGCTTTGACCGGGTAGCTTCTTCTCAAGCCATGAAATAATAGGGTACAAGAGGTAAGCCAGCACCAGACCACAAATGAAGGGGAACAAGACGCTTCTGAACACGTAGAGAAGCCAAAAAGTTATAATAACGCCTAATACGAATAGTATCAGGCGCCAGTTTCTTCTAAATATGTTACCAGCTGTATCCAAGCTTAATCTCTCATCCCAAACAGGAGAACAAAGAGCTCAAACTCCGGGAGTCGTTAGTTAGATAGGCTATAGATTAGTTCGTTTACGTCTCTTTTATCTTTACCTGCGCCTTCTTAGCGGCCTCGGTAGCAGTTTCCTTTACCTTCTGGGCAACTTCTGCGGCTCGCTCTCGGGCTACCTCTGCCTTTCCCTTCAATAGCTCCCTGGTCTCTGCTCCCGGTCGCGGGGCAAAGAGAAATCCGATAGCCAGACCGAGAACTGCACCCACGATAAACCCGATAGCAAATCCACTACCCCCATCTCTATCAGCCATCTCTCCCTCCTTCCTGCTTCTTGAAAAATCTGCTGACTATATCAACGCCTTGGCATATACCTCTAATTAGAGCCACAAACTGGACTATGGGATTTACCACCTCGTCCTTCACCACCGAAGTAACCTCACGTACAGTTGTGGCTATGGCCTCCGCTGAATTCAATACAGACCTTGCCCGATTATACAACAAGTATGCTAATACGGCGATGAAGATGACCACACATGTTACCACCAACCCCGAGATGACGATAACCAAATCACGAAACCATGCGATATCCATAACAGCACCTCCGTCTCCAATTGCAACTTTTTCTATCCTGTCTAGGCTTTCGCTTCCCTCTCACGAAACCAAAGAGCTACTCCCGTTATCAACAATGCCCAGGCAGCGATAAGAAACTCTGCCTGAACACCCGAAATGAGTTCACGGCTTACCAAAACAGAGCTGTAGTTCGGAAACATGTACAAGAAAGCGGCCAGGAGATAGAACTGCCATCCCCAACCCTTAGCCAATCCCCAACCCGCCAGTGCAGTTGTGGCAATGTGAAGGGCTACGACGAAAAAAGTCTCCCAGAATCCAGCTAACGCTGTAAGTCCCTGAATCTGTACAGTTTCCCAGCTCCAGCCAGAAGCAAGCATATAATTAAGTGTCCACTGTGCCTCAAGGATGGCATATCCCGCCCCAGCTACAGCCCCAGCAGCTAGCCCCAGCTTAAGGTCAATATTTCTGCCTTTGCGCCACCAATAGACAGCCACAGGCAATAGCTTGGCCCCCTCTCGAACTAGACCGAACAAATACATAGACGGTATACTCGCAAGTAAAGACCACTGCACAAGAGTTTCTTGGCTCCAGAAGTGACCATACACTTTCGTAAGCGCGAACCTGAGCGGAAACGCAGTAAGGGCAATTGCGATAGGCGCAGCAACAGCGCCGGCACAAAAAACCGCCCAGAGCCACGGTCTAGAAAGCATCGGTGGCCGATAACAAGCTAGCCAAACTATACCAAAAACGATTGCCAGGCTAATCCCCAAGATGCTAGGATTGGAGAAGAAGTAAACGAAAAAACTAAGCATTTGCTGTAACATAAATCCTCCTACTACAATTCCACTATCTCGGCATGTATTTTATCCAAGTCAAGTATGGCAACTGTTCTGCGGCCACTAATATAACCACAGACTTCACCCGGATTCACTAAAAGCGTCTTGCCCTCAATAATCTCCACCTTGTGATTATGTCCTCGGACAACCACATCGAAAAGCCCACTCCTGACAAGCGAGTCAACGATATGCTCATGTGTACCATGAAGCAAAGCAATTCTCTTTCCAGCTAACTCAAGCGTGGCGAAATCCCCCAATGGTGTAATTCCAATCTCTCCGAATCTGACCCTAACGAACTCACGGTCGCCCTCGTTGTTCCCCCAGACATAGTGAAGCTTACCTTCCAACTTGGAGAAATTAGGCGCTGCCAATGGCGACACCAAGTCACCAGCGTGCAAGACATCCTTTACACCCTGACGATTGAAGAAATCAATAGACGCCTCAATTGCATCAAGCCTATCGTGTGTATCAGACATCAACCCAATTATCATTTATCGCTTTCACTTTCTAAGCGCCTCTGCAAGTAGGCCACGAGAAACAGCGGAAAAGCTACATATCCTTATGCGCTTCAATCCCCGGGGTCATAACAGCAGCTATTGCTTCAAGAGACTCACCCTCGGCGGTTTGTACCAGCTCGAGACCAGTTTGATTGCCTGATGACGGCGGCAACTCGGGAGTAACCGGCGGTTTTTTAATAAAATTATCATAAACAAAATACGCTCCCAACGCCAGAATGGCGATAATCACCAAGCCAAGACACCCCGTAAGCCATATGTCTGATTTTCTCTTCTCAGGTTTTTCCTCCTCCCCTCCCTCAACTTCCGCCCGACCTCGGTGAGTTACTGTTTGCTTCGGGAAAGGCTTCACCTTCTGCGGCGTTGGCCAGTAGAGACTTTCACGACACCTGGGACAATTTATCAATGTAGAATCAACAATGGCACCACAATAGGGGCAATTATACTGGAACCTTTGTCTGCACGACTGGCAGAATTCCTGACCTACAATATTTTGCGCACCGCATGTGGGACAGAGAAAAATCTGTTGCATCTTAATTATCGATTACCTATTGCTTTAATCAAGTACTACCACGGGTTTACGCACCTCTCCGCTAAACACAACGCTCAATTTTAACCTGTAAAGTTTACACTTGCAAGCCATATGAGGTTTTAGCTACTAGCGTGAGAGAAAAAACAAGACAAGGCTTTTTTTAACCATTCAAACCTGCAGAATGCTCTAACTTCAATATCTCCTCAGGAATTCTTCCATCTCCTTAACCAGTTTCTCACTTTCGTCTATAGTTAGGCTTAGATTACTTTCCAGCCTATTGATATAACCGTCGAGTTCAGAAAGCTGGCTCCTCAACTGAGCTATCCTGCTGTTCTGCCTTGATACCTCTTCATCCATATCTGTGAAATCTATACCTAACTCGAACCGTCCATCTAAAAACTCGATGACTTTCTTCCAAGCTCGTGGGTCTTCAGTTGAGACTAAATAGAAAGGCACTGGCACCCAAAGGCTTGCACCAGCAATGTTCCTCCTCTTGGCAACCCAGAGGAGAAAGGAGCTCAAAGTTGGTCTTTGACCATCCGGAGTTTCATAATTCATATCAGTGATAATATCATATTGAGTCAACAATCCCTTCATTTCTGTTGAATTAGCTACGGATAGCAGCACTCGGGGCGTGGTATGAGCACTTGGAGAAACCATGCCACCGATAATGTATATCTCTTTCACTTTACAATAATCTTCGGCTATGTCTAAGACCAAGCTCAGGAACTCATACCACTCAGACGCTGGTATATCGCTCTTAAAAACCACCAAATCTTTTGCCTGACAGCAATAGAACTTGCTCTCTGGAAACTGAGCTACATCATCTTCTACTGAAACACCTCCTAGCGGGAAAAAGCTCACAGGGTCAATTTCAGCGAATTCCTTGCTCCCCAGTTTTCTTCTCAAGCAGTCAACGACTTTTGGCCCAACCTTGCCAGCATCCTGACTCCAGGCTATCACCAAGGCGGAGCTCTGTAACTCCGGTTTAGCAAAAACTTTAAAAGGACGTCCTTCGCTCAATATCAATCTCCCCTGGATTCTTTCTTAAACAACCTGTCGATTTCTTGCAAGATTCTCTTTTTATCCTCTTCCGTTATGGGTCCTGGCTCAGCAGGCCTGGCATAAGTGACATATTTCAACTTGTCGAGCTGCTCCTTTATCTCCGAAGGCAATCTTTCATACACACTGTCTATGTCTCTTTCACTTTGTTCAACAAGACCATCGATCTCTCGCATGTCAACTTCAATTCCCAGAGCAGCACTTAACACTTCTAGCACTGACTTCGACCCCTTGGGATAGGGGATTGGGAAACCGTGAAGATAAATCGGTATCTCTCCCATTACACAGATAGCCTCTAGCCCCCTCTTTTTGGCAACGCCTAGCAGAAGCCCATTTAGACCAGTGATATTACCTTGCCCGCCTCTCCCCTCTATGTCTGACATCAACACCGTGTTCTCATAGCTTCTAACCTCACCAATCAAGGTATCACTATTAGGTACAGCCCAGACTCTCGACCTGGCAGTGTGATGGACAGGGGCAACCGCTGCTCCTGAAGTATAGACTCTCTGGCATCCAAATTTTAGCGCCACATCCAAAACAAGATTGGCCATTCGGTAAGCCTTTGTTCCCTCAGCATAAACCCTCCCACCATCGCTAGGCTGTTCTTCACCTATAAAGAACAGTAAATCCCTTTTCGTGGTTTTCTTAAAATAGAATTTGTTAATAGGGAACTCCAGGGCTTTTAATTCACCATCTTTGATTATAACCTTCCGAGGGTAGAAAAAATCCCATGGCTCTATCTCACCAAGTTCCTCGGCTCCAAGCATTCTCCTTAGAGTATCGACTGCTATTATTCCTATATTACCAATTCCCGGCCAACACGCTATCAAAATCGGGCTGTCAAATTTTGGTTTTTTGTACAGTCTAATTCCCATTATTTCCTCATTCCTCAGGACCGTGTTCGATAAGTATAGCACACGTCCAGGATAACTTTAACCCAGCATACTCCCACACGGAAGCTCAAAAGAAGATTAAACCAAGGCTATGGTAAACTAAGAACAAGAACCATAAAGAGGAGACAGTCCGTTGTTTAAAAAGGTGTATGTATTCAGAGTCAAACCAGGACACGAATTGCTCAGTGAGATAACACACTACTGCCGCAAGCATGAGATTTCCTCAGGTATAATCATTGGCATTATCGGCTCGGTGGAGAGCGCCCAACTCAATTTCCTAACAGGGCTCCCGGGAAAATATGAAAGCGTAGATTATCGTGGTCCGCTGGAGATTGTCTGTGCTCAAGGCTCAGTAGCCCTGAAGGATGACACGCCACTCATCCACATACATATCCAACTTTCGGGACAGGACATCTGCAAGGGCGGTCATCTTGCCAGGGCAATTGTGTTTTCCACAGCCGAGGTAGTCATAGGTGAGCTTGATTACCAGCTTCGACGCCAGTCCGATAGCTACACCGGCCTCAACGAGCTGCTTGACTAATAACAAAGCAACGCCAAAAGATTAGAATCTGAGCTCACAAGCAAAGTTACACAGACCACTAACGTCAACTCTCTATGGCAAACAATGCATACCCACGCTTCACTGCCTGACCATTAGAGACATTCACTTCAACAATTCTGCCGCCGATTGGTGCCACAATAGGGTTCTCCATCTTCATAGCCTCTAATAAACACAAGATATCACCCTCTTTGACCTGGTCACCGACAGCAATACTAACGCCTTTAATTACTCCCGGCATGTGACTCTCGATAATCTCTCTTGCCATTCTTTAATCTCCCGTTGATAGCTTCAGCCATGACACAGAGATTGTTCACCAATGTAGCAGCGAGGTGTTAGCCTCGCTTCGAAAAGCAACCCTAAAGGGTCGGAACTACAAGAATGTTAAAATTGTTGATAAACACTCTCTTGCTGCTACGGTGTAGGAACAGTCAGGCAAATAAATTGTTATAATAATAGACTTGGCAAACCCAAGCAATGTAACAGTAAATAAGGAGACGTAGAATTGAGCAGCATTGTAGAACAATTCGACCCCATCTTCAAGCCCAAATCGATTGCCATCTTGGGTGCGTCCGATAGACAAGGTAAATGGGGATACCTTATGGTAGATAGACCTCTAAAGACCGGATATAGCGGCGCCATATACCCTGTAAACCCAAATAAGGACGAGATTCTTGGCTTACGCACCTATCGGAGTGTCCTGGATATCCCTGACCAAGTTAACCTGGCAGTGATAGTAGCTCCGGCTCCCAGCACCATTCAGTTGATGCAAGAGTGCGTGGAAAAAGGAGTTAAGGGAGCAATTATCATCTCAGGTGGATTCGCTGAGGCCGGCAGCGAGGGGAAAGCGCTTGAAGATAAAGTTGTGAAGATAGCCAGAGGAGGAGGAATGCGATTCGTGGGCCCCAATTGTATGGGAATGTGGAGCGCTGCCGGGCAGCTCAATCTGTGTTTCCAGCAAGCACCCAAACCGGGAGCCATTGCCTTTGTTTCCCAGAGTGGGACTTTCGGTGGCTATCTATCAGAAATGGCCAACGCCAGAGGTTTCGGGCTGAGCAAGTTCATAAGCATCGGAAATCAAGCCGACCTTACCGCCTCCGACTACCTGGAATACCTGGCTGAGGACGAGAGAACAAAGGTTATCATCTTCTATATGGAAGGCTTTAAAGACGGCAGGAGGTTCTTTCAGCTTGCTAGAGAAATAACAAAGAAGAAGCCGATAGTTATCTATAAAGGTGGCAGTACCGGGGCTGGCGCCAGAGCAACGCTATCCCACACCGCTTCTCTCGCTGGCTCTGAGAATACATTCGAAGGGATGTGCCGACAGGCTGGTCTCGTAAGGGCTAAGGAGGCTTTGCATTCCTTTGAAATGGCGGAGGCACTTGTAAGCCAGCCTTTACCCGAGGGGAAAAGGGTAGCCGTAATGGGAAGTGGAGGCCAGGGCGTTGTCACTACTGATGCTTGCGTCTCCCTGGGACTTGAAGTTCCAGAATTCGACGAGGAGACCGTAACAGGTTTGAAGGAGATTTTACCACCCCACGCACCACTTGCCAGAAACCCGGTGGACTTTGCTGGCAGCTACCGCACCGCTCTTGATGAGACGTCAGTGATAGAAAAACTTTTAAGTCTGGACTACATTGACGGAGTGATAACCAACGTTCCCATAAATCCCATGGTTTGGGGGCTTAAGCCAACATCAGCAGAGGCTGACAAAGCTCTATCCAATGCCATCAAGGCCGCTATTCAAAGTGCCGAGCTATTCGCCTCCCTACCCAGGAAATATAACAAACCAATCATCACACTCAGCTTTCGCCGCGCTGATGACGACCCCATAACCAAGACACTAAAGGAAGCCGGGATACCCGTCTATGACACTCCTGAGCAGTGTGCTCGTGCTATGTATGCCTTGTTCAAATATGCAGAAGCTAAAAGAGCCGTTTAATAATAGATCCCCAAGCCACGCTACCAAACCTGGTCTAGCTCAAATAGATGGGTGACACTAGGACAGTGCAAAATGAAAAGTGGCATTACGGTCACTTCGTATTGCAGACTTGTGTTATAATCGGGGGTATGAAAATCCTGGGCATTGAGACCTCCTGCGATGAAACTGCGGCGGCGGTAGTTGATGACGGGACTAGCATCCTGTCAAATGTCGTTGCCTCTCAGGTAGATATCCATAGGCGCTATGGTGGTATCGTGCCTGAGGTAGCCTCAAGGCAGCACCTGATTACAGCTTTGCCCGTCGTGGAAAGCGCTATGGTCGAGGCAAAAGTCACCTGGCAGGACATAGCCGCTATTGCCATGACTATCGGCCCCGGTCTGGCAGGCTCATTGCTGGTGGGGGTAAATCTGGCTAAAGCTATTGCCTTAGCTCACGACTTGCCTCTCATCGGAATCAATCACCTTGAAGGTCATATCTACGCTAACTGGATGAGTGATGCCAAGCCTATTTTCCCTTGTCTCTGCCTCATCGTTTCCGGAGGGCATAGCGATTTGGTGCTGATGGCCGGGCATGGGAAGTTCGAGAAGTTGGGGCGGACTAGGGATGACGCTGCTGGTGAGGCTTTTGATAAAGCGGCCAGGATTCTAAACCTGGGCTATCCCGGCGGTCCGGCTATAGAGAAAGCGGCTAAAGACGGTGTCGCTTCATTTCCCTTGCCTCGGGCATGGCTTAAGGGTAACGACGATTTCAGCTTCAGCGGGCTGAAAACAGCTCTGCTGCATCTGGTCAGGGACAATGATTTCTCTAAGCCTTCTAAAGTAGCTGAAGCAGCGGCTAGCTTTCAACAGGCAGTGGTTGATGTTCTAACGACCAAGACGATACAGGCTGCTGAAAGATTGGGGGTGAAGCAGATATTGCTTTCCGGCGGTGTGGCAGCTAACAAGGCACTCCGTGACCACTTTGCCCATAATTCACCCATGCCTGTGCTCATACCGCCTCCTAGTTTGTGCACTGATAATGCAGCTATGGTCGCAGCCTGCGGTTACTATCACTTCCAGTCAGGCAAAATTGATGGTTTTGATATCGATGTGATACCCAGCCTCAGCATCGGTTAATGGCTATCGGGCATTCAGCGCAATTTCGGCGATGACAGTAGGTCTTAAAGATATGAATCAGCCCCTGTTGCTGGCAAGCGGAAAGACGAGCCTCTGGCTTGAGCCGAAGCTGCTGCTTCATATAACGAGTCAGTTCGTTGTCTCCCGGCTTGGGATAACTTCGGTAAATCTCAACAGTTTTTTTCTTTAGTTCTAGCTCACCAGCTATCTCGCCACAGGCACAGGCAAACGGTAATATGGTATTTATGGCTATTTCTGAAACTTTATCTCGGCCAAGAAGGGCTGAGCTTCTGCTCATGACGATACCGAAATCAGGATGGTTTTTCCAGTAGCCTTGACCGGCAATAATTAAGCCGTTTTCCAGCCAGCGATGTTCAGCTCCCGGAGACGCTTCTCTTACTAATTTCAGAATTCCTAGGAGCAACCCTGATTTACCGTATCGGGCTATGAGGTAGCTTAGGGCAATAAGGCGGCGGGTAGGGAAATTATCTGGCCGAACTCTAAAAAAGCACCAATCGGTTTCCTTCATAGTTTCGGTTATGCCAAATGATTCCCATATCTGTTCTAGCCCACTTATTTCTTCGTCTTCAATGAACACGTGTCGCAACCTGCGCTGTTGAGAAGGCAGTAATCCGGCAGTTCCCAGAATTAACGCCTGTCTGGTGACATTATCTCCAGTTTCGATTTCTTCCAGGATGTCGAGGGGCAACTTGTTGGCGAGCTCTTCACAGGGTTCGGCATTCTGAGTATAACCCAAAGCTCTAGCTATGCCGCGGTAAAGCACCTGTCTGGCATCATCCTTTTTCAGGGCTTTGCGGAACGAGGTTATTTTAGCAACAAACCTCTCCTCACCGGCCTCAGTAAGCAATCTGCCTAATCTGTCTGCATTGGTATGATGGCTGACCTCTTGGCAGGCAGACAAGGGTTGACCATAGGAGTTAGCTTGGCTGTTTAGCTCGTCTAGCGGACTCTTAATGAAGGAGCTCAGGCAAATTGTGGGAATAACTTTGCCATCCTGAAGTAAGGTAGGAGTTTGGCTATCATGCCACCATACGATGTGCAGGGCTATATTATTGTATTTCGGGTCCCGGTGATGACCATGGCCTTGCCACTGGCTGGATTTGACATGCACCTCGATGTCTCCTGTTATCGTCTTGCTGTTGATGGTAAAGACAGCATCTCGGAAATCACAGCCACTGATGTTACTGGTTCTGCCGGGATGGATTACTTGAAGTCGTTCGCCGGTGTCAGTAAACAATTCGGGGACTAACCTGCGCTGCCAGATACTGGTGATAAGTTTCTCCGTTACCTGCGTCTTCATGTTTCATTTACACGCTTACGTGTAGGCATAGGGCAAAAAAATTTTACCCTGGTTTCAATGGTATCCAGGTTCGCTTTTCATCAATGATATGTTCCACATGCCAGCCTCTTTTCTCCAGTTCGGCGGTGATAAAGCGGCGATGGCAGCGCCACGGCAGCCTTTCAGCGCACAGTATGACGCTTCTTTTCCGCCGGGCTGTTTCTTCTATGGCCTTCATACCCTGCTCAAACTCTGGTGTGGTGGTGAAGGCTTGATAGCCGCCTTTCCGGTAGCCACACAATTCCTCTCCCAAATGCAAATAGTCAATATGTAATGCTGCCAGCAATTTTGCCAACTCCCCTTTCTGGAAATGCTCAAACCGGCTGGTGGGAAAGCGACGCACATCTATCACTAGCTCAATTCCATGGCTTTGGAGCAGTACAGCGAACTCCGCCTTTGACCGGGTACTGGTTCCCAGGCTGTAAATTGTGCTGGTGTGCTCCATCACTGCCTCGCGATTAGCTCGCTAAATCTGGAAGCGTCGTCATACATGCTGATGTTGTTGAATAAAACGTAGGTCTGACCAGTTGACATCTTCCTGACCCTGTCCAATTCTTCATCGCTGTGCTGATGGCGGTATCTCGGTCCACCATGCAGCCGGAAATATCTGAGCCTGCCGAATAGAGGCGGTTCATCCAAAGGGTCAACACAGTGGGTGAGGTCGAGGTCGCTACATAGAGCAATGATGCTTTTATCGCTCCATTTGCCCCGCGGCTCCCAAGCAAAAAAGAAGTTATCCCTGTCCAGCCTGTTAAAGAAAAGCCTCATGCTTTCCGTGTTCTCGGGGCAGTCAGTAAATGCTGCTGGACACTGAAAGAGGATCGCTTTAGCTTGCAGGGCATTGGCAATATCCCGCGTCCTTTTCCAAGCCGCCAAAACCTCGTCGCTCGACCGGAAAAAGCCGTAGCATTTAACCTTTGCTTGAGGGATTTTCAAGCCGACCCTATGATAAGTAGGGCTTGATGCCGGGTGGGTGATTAATTGCCACGCTTTAACGGTGAACTCGAAATCTGCAGGTGCCTCCTGCCTCCATTTCAGGACCGTATCCAGAGTGGGTGGTTTATAAAAGGTCTGCTGTACCTCCACCAGCTTGAACTGAGAAGAATAGTGTTTCATCCCCTTGGGAAAGCCGCAGCAACCCACCTTGACCTGGTGCACCTTAATCCCCTGGCTTGTATTTGAAACCGGAACGCTCGGCAACCAGGGTAAGGAGTGTAGCTGAAGCTCCACGGGGCTTGTACATTCCAGTTTCCCACTCGCTGATCGTCTGCTGACGTGTGCCTAGCTCCTCGGCTAGCTTGGTCTGGGTTAGCCTGAGGTGTTGCCTTAGCGCCCGAATTCGTTGCCCATCCCATTCAACCCTTTTTCGTCTCTCAGCCATTCATCTATATTTTACACGGTATAGTGTGAATAATCAATAGCTGGGCTGAAAAGGCGAAGAGACGTGAACTAGAATGTTCTTATATCTGTGACTCTCGCTCCGTCTGCTGCCGAGTTAGAGTAGACAATTATCCACGCTTCAGTTGATGTGTCTCGAAAACCGTTGCCGAATTCTTTGGTGTCAGGGTTGGTGCCTTCACCCTCAGGCTGCCAGCCTGCTGCGCCATGAAGTCCACCAGTTCCTCCCGGCTGCTGAAAACCTGTTTTTTCTTAGGAGTAACAAGCTTCGTCTTTGCCACGCGAATCACCTCCTCTGTTGTTATGAACTCCTTGTTATGAACTCCAAGAAATACTCTTGACAGCCCAGCCATCTCTTGTTACAATTATTTTAGCACTCTTGGTCGGAGACTGCTAATTTTATAGCTGATGTCTGGCAGATGCCAGGTATCAGCGAGGTGTGAGGAGCAATTGCTGTGAACTGTAGAGTTTGTAGCAATTTGTTTTTGCAGCGGGAGTGGTATTACATATGGAACACGAGAATACCTTTGGCCAGAGATTCGATGATTGTCTGACGGGAATATAGAAGATGCTATAATAGCTTTGGTGCTATGGGGCTGTTCGGATAAGTGTAAGAGAGAAAAGATAGAATGGCAATCTATGAATACAAGGCAACGGGAAAGGGCTGTGACTATTGCCGGGATGGATTTGAAATCAGGCAAAGAATAGATGCTAAACCTCTAAGCCGGTGCCCCAAGTGCCAGGCGCCGATCAGGAAGTTGGTGTCAAAGTTTCGTGCCTGCGTGGTCGAAACCTCTGACGAGGCAATGGCAACGGAAAAGAAGGTATGTGAATTTGAGGAAGAAGGGAGGTGGAGCCATGCTGCCGAACTTGCCGATAAAGCCGGGCTAGAGGACAGGGCAAAGGAGGATTATAAAAAGGCCGGATATGACATGTAGCCCCCTTTACAAACAAAATCCCTTATGTTAATATATTTAGCAGTCTTTGGTCGAGAGTGCTAAAATCTAATAAAGAAGGAGGTAAAGATGGTGGTCAAGCTTGAACCTTTAGGAGACAGAGTAGTGGTAAAGCCGGTACCCAAGGAAGAGGTTACCAAGGGAGGTATCGTCTTGCCGGACACAGTCAAGGAGAAACCTCAGGAGGGTGAGGTCATTGCTGTTGGTCCTGGCAGGATGACCGATGATGGTAAGCGGCTACCTATGGATGTGAAGGTCGGTGATATAGTGATTTATGCCAAATATGGCGGCACCGAGATAAAGGAAGATGATGACGAGCTGATTATCCTTAGGGAAAGCGATATTTTGGCCAAGAAGAGTTCAAAGTAAAACGAGTTCATAAAACGTAGAAGGAGGTTTTAAAAGATGGCAAAACAAATTCTTTATGGTGAGGAGTCGCGGCGGGCGTTGAAAGCTGGCATTGATGCTTTAGCTAATGCGGTTAAGGTGACTTTAGGCCCGCGTGGACGTCCAGTGGCTCTGGATAGGAAATTCGGTGCTCCTAATGTTATTAATGATGGTGTTTCCATAGCCAAGGACATCGAGCTGCCTGACCCCTTCGAGAACATGGGGGCACAACTGGTTAAGGAAGCAGCGGTTAAGACCAACGATAAGTGCGGCGATGGCACCACCACAGCCACTGTCTTAGCTCAGGCAATTGTAACTGATGGTTTTAAGAACATAGCTGCTGGAGCCGATGCCATGTCTCTAAAGCGTGGTGTGGAAAAAGGGGTGACGGCTATAGTTGACGAGCTAAAGAAGATGTCAACTCCAGTGACCACCAAGGAGCAGGTGGCGCAAGTGGCGACCATCTCAGCCGCTGATGCTGAGATTGGCAATCTCATTGCTGAGGTAATGGAGAAGGTAGGCAAGGACGGCGTAATCACCGTTGAGGAATCGAAAGGGTTACTGTTTGAGACGGAGTATGTCGAAGGTATGGAATTTGACCGCGGCTATATCAGCCCTTACTTTATCACCAACCCCGAGCTTATGAAGACAGAGCTTGAAGACCCCTACATTCTGATTACAGACAAGAAGATTTCAGCCATATCAGAGCTTTTGCCGGTTCTGGAGAAGATACTTCAAGTTTCCAAGAACTTTGTGGTTATCGCCGAAGATGTAGAAGGTGAAGCTCTGGCTACCCTCGTGGTCAATAAGCTAAGGGGAACGCTCAACTGTCTGGCGGTAAAAGCACCAGGATTTGGTGACAGGCGCAAAGCAATGCTCGAGGATATATCTATCTTGACCGGAGGCAAGGTTATCTCCGAAGAGGTGGGTAGGAAGCTGGATTCAGCCACTATCGCTGACCTCGGTCGAGCCAGGAAAGTGGTGGCTGACAAAGACAACACCACCATCGTCGAGGGTAAAGGTTCTGAGGAGGCTATCCAGGCTCGCATCAAGCAGATAAAGGCGCAGATTGATGAGACCACCTCAGACTACGATAAAGAGAAACTCCAGGAGAGGTTGGCTAAGTTAGCGGGTGGTGTGGCAGTGATTAAGGTAGGGGCTGCCACTGAGGTTGAGCTTAAAGAGAAGAAGCACCGGGTTGAGGATGCCCTTTCAGCAACTAGGGCTGCAGTTGAGGAGGGAATCTTGCCCGGTGGCGGAGTTGCCCTGCTCAATGTTACTCCGGCTCTGGATAAGGTTAAGGCAGAAGGCGATGAAGCCACTGGCGTTGGCATCCTCAAGCGAGCCTTGGAGGAGCCACTGCGCTGGATTGCAGTAAATGCCGGACAGGAAGGTTCGGTGGTTGTGGATAAGGTCAAGCGCAGCAAAAAGGGCGTTGGCTATGATGCCTTGAAGGACGATTACGGCGACATGGTGACCAAGGGCATTATCGACCCGCTTAAGGTTACCAGGACTGCTTTGGAGAATGCTTCGAGCATTGCCAACATGATTCTGACCACTGAGGCACTGGTGACCGATATCCCGGAAAAAGAAAAGGCCCCAATGCCGCCTATGCCCGAGTACTAGAAGAAGATAGAAAGCTGCAACAAAGAGCCGCTCCAATTGTGGCGGCTCTTTCTTTTGGGTTCTTCTTCTAATGTAGAGCGAGGCTTTAGCCTCGCTACGAAAGGCGACCCTAAAGGGTCGCAACTACATTTAAAATAGAACGTTGCTAAACACCTTCTCAAAGTTTTAGCAGCCTAGCTAGTGGTTCTTCTTCCTTGACCGGTCCGACGATAGCCAGGTTTAACTTATCGCCGGTCAGGAGTTGCTGAGCCACTCGCTTAAGGTCTTCAGTGGTAACGGCTTCTACCAGTGAGATGACCTCGTCTGCGGTAAGGATACGGTTGGTGAGTAGTTCTTGGGCTCCCAACCAGGCGGCGACGTTTCGGCTGTTCTCCAGGCTCAGCAACAGCCGTCCCTTAGCCATCTCTTTAGCCTTCTTCCTCTCAGCTTCGCTAATTTGCTCCTTAAGATTAGCAACCTGGTTGATAATTGCCGTCAGTGCCTCTTCGGTCCGGCCGGGGTCAACCCCGGCATGGATGATGACGGCTCCTGCATCAGCAAAATGGTCGGCATAGCTGTGGATCTCGTAGGCCAGCCCTTGTTGCTCCCTGACTTCGGTGAACAGGCGGCTGCTCATCCCCTCGCCCAGTATTATGCTCAGCAGGTCAATGGCGTAGCGGTCAGGATGGAAAAAGGACAGCCCGGGGATACCCAGGCAAAGCTGGGCCTGCTCGGTGTCTCGGAACTCGATATGCAACCTGGCCGCCTCTTGGCTACTACTGTTGGGAAAGCCTGCTGGTAGCTTGTTAGGTCTCCAGTCGCTGAGAGCCTGGCTGATAACCTCTTGCACTTGTTTTTGTTCGATATCGCCGGCGATGCTAACCACAGTGTTGTTGGGTAGGTAATGGTGGGAAAGGAAGTCCAGCATTTGTTGCTGAGTTAGAGCGGACACCGTTTCTTTGCTTCCGGCGATGTCGCGCCCTAGTGGTTGCCCCGGCCATAAAAGCTCGTCGAACAGCATTGCTACTCGCTGGCGTGGGGAATCGAGGCTCATGTTTATCTCCTCGATGATTATCTGGCGTTCCCGGTCGATGTCATTGGCATCGAAACGGGAATTCCGCAGCAGGTCAACGAGCACATCCAGGGCTAAAGGAAAATGCTGGCTGGTTACCCGGCACCAGAAGGTGGTCAGCTCTTTGTCGGTGCCGCCGTTTATCATGCCGCCGACGCTTTCAATCGCTTCGCTGATTTCTTTGGAGCTGCGGCGTTTTTCTGTACCCTTAAAGCAGAGATGTTCGATGAAGTGGGAGATGCCAGCTTCAGAGTCAGTCTCATAGCGAGGCCCGACACCTAAGAAAAAGACCACGGATACCGAGCGAGTATGAGACATATTACAGGTAAGAAGGCGTAATCCATTATCAAGGGTGATTTTTTCATGCATGGTGTTAGAATTTTACTCGCCGCTAGGCCTAGCGTCAATGTGTTCGAGATTTCCCGAGAGACGTAAGGTGCTGTGCCAAGACATGGTATCCACTCCAGGGGCCCAGCTCAACGGCCAC
>JBBISW010000013.1:0-23879 GCA_037441105.1 Chloroflexota bacterium | reverse complement strand
TAATGTTATATATTATGTCAACTTACCGAATAATAGGACTACATCAATCACGAGTTGGAAGCAGAAACCGGATCATCGCCTTCCGCCTCTTAGAACCTCCTCTACTACACTGACTATCTCGCCAAAATCGAAAGGCTTTGTCAGGTAAGGTCGTCCTGTTGAATTGAGAAAGTCCTGGGTGACTGCTGTTATCGTATCTCCGGTAATGAACACCACCTTTTCTATTGCCGACGGATACTTACGCTTCATGGTCTCATAGAGCTGCTGACCGCTTACCTTTGGCATTTTGAGGTCGATAATGCATAGGTCATAACTATTTTCAGCTATCTTTGTTAGAGCGGTTTTGGCATCTGGTGCGCCGTCAGTCTGATAGCCCCTTTCGGAGAGAATTCTGGTCAGACTTTCGCGGACTGACGGCTCATCATCAACAATTAGAATACGTCCATTTGCTTTCCGCCGACGTGACCGGCTCTCTTTCAGCGCAGCTTTCTTCTCAACCATCCTAGACTCCTCAGCTATTATCGGCAGCTTGATGGTGAACGTAATCCCTTTACCTTTCTCACTCTCAACGGATATATTGCCATTATGTGCGGTTATGATGCCATGGCACACGCTAAGTCCCAAGCCTGTACCTTGTCCCACTTCCTTGGTAGTAAAGAAGGGGTCAAAGATTCTGCTGATGTTTTCCTTAGGAATTCCAGGACCATTATCAGTAATGGATATTCTGACATAGCCGCCAACTGCGCTGGATGTAACCCAAAGCTTACCTTGGCGTTTAACTTTAGTTAGGGCTTGCTCAGCATTGACCAGGATATTAAGTAAAACCTGTTGAATCTGATGAGAATCGGCCATAATCAGTGGCACATCTGGTGACAAGTCGAGGTGAACCTTGATATTGCTTGTTCTCAGCCTGTAGCTTCGCATATCCAGAGTTTTTTGTATAAGTTCGTTGATGTCAATGAGGTCCTTCTCAGGCTTACGCTGACGTGCGAAGCTAAGCAGGTTCTGCACTATCTTGGCAGCTCTCTGACTTTCCTGATGAATCTTCTTCAGGTCTGATTTAATTTCTGGGGAAACATCATCATTATCAACCAGGAGTTGTGCATAGCCTATAACACCGGTGAGAGGGTTATTAAGCTCGTGAGCCACACCAGCAGCCAATTCGCCAATAGAAGCCAGCTTGCTTGTCATTAGCATCTGCTGTTCCATCATTTTTTGGTCTGTAACATCTCGTGAAATCGCCCGGAACCCAATAACCTCACCATCATCGTTTCGTCGAGGGTAAATCGAAGATTCAACAAGTCCCATGCTCCCGTCCTTGTGTGCAACTCTGTAACAAAAATCCCTCGCTGGCTTACCCGTCTTAAACACTTTATTAGTCACATTGAATATAGCCTCGATATCCCCTTTAGCTGCAAAGGCTCGATAGTTCATTCCCATCAGTTCTTCTCTGGGATGCCCGAGTATTTGACACATAGCATCATTGAAAAAGCTAAAGTTGCCGGCAAGGTCTATTTCCAGGTAGCCTTCATCCATGTCCTCCAGGATAGAGCGGTACTTCTCCTCGCTTTGTCTTAGAGCCTCTTCTGCCTGCTTACGCACGGTAACATCACGGCCAACTCCTCGAAATCCAGTAATCTCTCCGTTCTCATCCCGCAGAGGGAATACCGAGGCTTCGACAAATCCTTTGGTTCCGTCTTTTCGAACTACCTCCCAGGAGAAGTTTCTAACCGGCTTACCTGTCCGGTAGACTTTGTTGAAAGATTGATAGACAGCCTCAACATGCACATCAGCCGTCAATGTCTTATAGCTCAGCCCTATTATCTCTTCTTTGGAGTACCTCAGGCTGCGGCAGGTTGAATCATTAACAAAGGTCAGGTTTCCCGCCAGGTCTACTTCAAAATAGTTATCTTCTATGTCCTCCAAGATAGTCCGATATCTCTCCTCACTTTGCTTTAATGTATCCTCCATCCGCATGCGCTCGGTGACATCAGTCATGAAAACTAGCGACGCAGGCTTACCGGCCCATGAGACCTTGGTAGCGGTTGTTTCCGCCAATATAATATTGCCACCTTTAGTAACAATCCGGTACGTGTGATAAAGCGACGAGAGTTCCTTATCGCTAAGCACTGCCAAGTAACGTTCAATAGCTACGTTACGGTCATCAGCACGGATAAATTCTATAAACGGCTTGGAGCTTAGCTCATCACTGGTATAACCTGATAGTTCCGTAGCTCTGGGATTGGCAAACTTGACCGTACCATCCTGAAGCACTACGATAGCTTCACTGGTATTTTCCACTAGCAAACGATACTTCTCTTCTGAGTCTTTTAATGTTTCCTCTGCCTTTTTGCGCTCGGTAACATCCAGCAGTAAACACGGTACTGCAGGCTTGCCTTCCCACATAATCGGTGTTCCTCTGACCTCTACCCAAATGATACTGCCATCTTTCTTAATAATTCTATAGGTATGATAGGGAGATGAAAGCTCCTCACCTTTGAATGTCGCTTCAAGTCGCCTGATTGCTGTCTCCTGGTCATCTGGGTGGACAAATTCCAGGAAGGGCTTAGAAACTACTTCATCGGTCGAATAGCCGGTTAATTCCTCAGTTCTGGGGGTACTAAATTTGATTACCCCATCTTGAAGCACTACGATAGCCTCGCTAGCATTATCAACGATGTTTTTAAACCGGGCTTCGCTTTCCCGCAGTGTACTTTGGGACTGCTCCAGTCTTGCCAGCATCTCATTGATGTTGTTAGCGAGTCCTGAAAGTTCATCTTTGCCTGTCACTGGCACACGGGCCGATAGGTCACCGCTTTTGCCAATTGTTCTGGCACCGTGGCTAAGATGAGCTAACCGGGATAGAATTAACCTATCAAGGAACACTAGAGCTATCACACCAGATGCCAAGCCAGCAACTAGAAAGAAAATCAAAAAATGACCCACAGTGGTTTGGCCCTGTGCGTAGATATCTCTGGGCATATCAACCTTCAATATAACGGCTGGCTTGCCGTAGATGTCATTTACCAGACTATACCCCGCAATGGTATCTGCGTTCAACGTTGCAACAACAGTCGGCATCTTTTCCGATAAAGACAAACCTGCCTTTTGAAAATCGGCAGGCATCTGTGGGTCGTTCACCTGGGATATGGTAACAGGTAACTTCACTATTTGAGCCAGGCGCTCAATTTCCGCGGTGTCAAGGTATCGCCCCATTATCAGGCTGCCTTGAATAGGTCCTTTGTCTTCACTGGTCAGAATAGGTCGTGAGGCAACCAGCATAGGCCCATCAGGAAGTAAAACAATACCGGTTACACTGCTGTCTGTAGTACTATGGCGAAGAAGTGGAGCATTAGCATAAAGATGTTCCTGGAGACCTAGTGGCAGAGGTAATTCTCTGTCGCTTTGCAAATCGAAGGCTTTACCGAAGACGATTTGGTCAGCCGAGTTGATAAACAGCATGAGGTTGAGCTCCAGGTGCGTAAAAGTCGTCTCGCCTAGGTTCGTGTCTATATACCCTTTGTTACCATCTTGTATAAAGGTATAGGTATCATCCCATGCTGCCCAATCAATAGCAGTGGCATCCAAAAAAGCGAGTCTGTCAGATAAAACGCTCAGACTCCGCTCAACATTCAGGGTAGCTCTGTTTTCTTCTACTCTGGCAAAACCGTCCATCAATACTGTCTGTGAGAGTGCGTAGGCAACAGCGAGTGAGCCTATGATTATAGCGCCGATGATGAGCAATGTCTTACGATACAAGCTCATGAGAGCACCTCCTCCAACCTGTTGGCCATTGTTCTGCTCCCCTTTAGGAAGCTATCGGTTGACTTTCGTATGTCTGCGGGAGTAAAGGGTTTCTTCATGACCCCAAAAGGCGCTTGCTCCAGAGCCTTCTCCATTAGCTCACTTGTGGGATAACCGGTGATAATGACCACCGGCACACAATCATTAATCGTTCTTACCCGTCGGAACGTCTCAACCCCGTCCATTCCCGACATCTTAAGGTCGAGGAAAATCAAATCAAAGTTCCGGCTTTTCACCAGCTTCAATGCTTCGGCACCATCTTCAGCAGTTATTACATGGTAGTCGCCATGCTCCAATGTTTTCTTGAACAACTCCCTGATTGTCTCATCATCATCAACAACCAGGATACGTCTTTTCAATGTCGAACTATTACTCAACCACTCATCTATCTGCTTCTTATCAAACCTGAAATGCCCCCCTACTTTAATTGCTGGTATCTCCCCTTCCTTTACCTTGCGGAGCACAGTCTCTGGTCGCAACCTGAGATACCTGGCAATCTCTTTAGTAGTAAGCAGCTCAACCAACTTGTCCCTCCTTACAGGAACAAACGGCTCATATAATGATATAAAATAATAGCGTTGTCAAGAGTTTTGATGAGAAAAAACGATAAAAATAAATAAAATATGACTAAATGCCTAGTAGCGTTAGGACTAATTTCCTATAGGCTTTATACATTATGTCAAGCAAACTGCTTCCTAACTACATCCAACCTGAGATTAACCTGGCTGAAAATAACAGTGTGATTGTTTACCAGGTAGCTGCGAGGACAAGGCGTCGCTAATGCGACCTTACAGGGTCAGACCTCAAATGAGCTCCCCGGGACAATCCTAAGTTTCCTTATTTTGCTCAGATTATGGCTTCAGGACTCTATGCCTCGCAATAAAATATACGCTATTATGTCATACTATTGTTATACCGATTTCATACTAACGTTATACCAGTGCTATATTAAGTGCGGCGTAGGCAGTTATTCGCTATAATTAACAGGGGGCAAAAAAGATAGAATGGCTAAATACGAAGTCGTCATCATCGGCGGTGGCCCAGCCGGGCTTACTGCTGGTTTATACACATCCCGAGCTGGTCTCAAAACGCTGCTCGTGGAGCGTGGGCTGTTCGGCGGCCAGATAGTTAATGCTCGGCAGGTAGATAACTATCCTGGTTTTCCTCAAGGCATATCTGGCTTTGACCTCGCTGCTCTTATGCACCAGCAGGCTATAAAATATGGACTGGAAACCGTGAGCGCTGAGGTCACAGCCATTAAACCCGGACATACTTACAGTGTTGTTACCGCCGAGGGCAACTTTGAAGCCCAAGCAATAATCGTCGCTGCTGGCTCGGAACATCGAAAGCTAGGCGTCCCTGATGAGGTGAAGCTCCTGGGCCGTGGCGTTTCTTATTGCGCCACCTGTGACGGCTTCTTTTTCCGTGACCAAGATGTGGCGGTGGTAGGTGGTGGTGACACAGCTATCACTGATGCCTTGGAGTTAAACCAACACGCCAGCAGAGTCTACGTAATACACCGACGAGACCAGCTCCGTGCTGGACAAGTCCTGCAACAACAAGCTTTGGCTCAGCCCAAATTGAAGTTTATCTGGGATGCAGTAGTCGAAGAGATCACCGGGGATGACAAAGTAAACGGGCTCAGGCTACGCAACGTCAAAACAGGTGAGATTTCCACCCTATCAGTGGCTGGTGTCTTTGTTGCCGTAGGGCTTGAACCTAACAGTCAACGCTTTGCTGATGTCGTGAAACTTGACAAGACAGGGCTCATCATAACCAACGAGTTCATGGCTACCTCAGCATCAGGTATCTTTGCCATTGGTGACATCCGCACAAACTCAGCTCGCCAGATAGCCAGTGCTGTGGGCGATGGTGCTACTGCCGCTATAGCAGTCTTCAAATACCTCCGCGAAAGAGGCTGAATTTCCCTTTATGACCAGCCATCATATTCATCGCTCAACTCACCCACAATCCACTTACCCCTCTCGGTGCTGCCCCAGGTAGCATATGTAGTACGAGGAGCGCCGTACTTCTTAATCAGCGCCCGCACTGCCTCTCTAAAGGCTTGCTCATCCTCAGCCGATACCGTAACTACAGTTTGAGTAATATCCTCAATGGTACTATCCATAGTCTCCTCTCTCACTACACCATCAACCTCCCGGTAATTCTTGCCCACTATTTCATCTATCGAGATACTTACTTTGTGTTTCTTAGCTATGCTATCGAGGTCAGCCTTTTTAATAGGGTCAAATGGACCAGCACTGGGACCGAGGGGATACCATCTTATCTTAGCCATGATTTCTGGCATTGTCTTATCCCCTCCCCTCAGGAACCAAAGGCTCGCGGTCGATGTGCAGATAGTCTCGATACTTCCTCCGTTTTTCTTTTAGAAGAGGCCATGTTTTAACGAAGTAATCCTTGGATGGCTTTATTTCGTAGGTGAAATGGCGGTAAATATTCTCTTCTGAGAAGCGATGCCATTTAACCTGCTCCTCAGGGAAATGAACCTTGATTTTGCCATTTTCAATACTGAGCTTGCCCCTGATGCCACAGAGGCCACACTCCACAGTCTCGTTATCTTTGAGAATATGGATGTTGCGGTCATGGCAGATAGGACATATCCCGGGCTCACCACGATAGGTGATATCCCCGCTCTTAATTGCTTGAGCCACTGCAACCCCGATTTTGTGCGCTCTGTCTAAAGCTCTTTGGTTGGCTGTTGCCTCGCTCATGCCCTGAATATGAATAAGTGCCCGGTTGATGACTGCCATCCCCAATTCAAGCAACATGAGATTTGGCTGAAGAAAGGCGTAGGATGTCCATCCCCGCGTGGCATAGGGAATGATAATAGCTGCTGGTTTTCCTCTCATCGTGGCCGGAGGTGGCGAACTCATCAGCACAAACAGACGGTCTATAAACTGTCTCACAATTGCTGGAACTTCCAGTAAGTAGCAAGGAGCACCAAAAATAAGACCATCGCACTCATAGATTTTCTCAAGCAGGTAGTTATGGTCATCTTTGTCTTTGAGTGCACAACCTGTGCCTCCGAATAGGCATGTCGCCAATCCGTCACAGGGAAGTATGTGGTAATCCGTCCACCGCAAAATCTCAGCCTCAGCGCCCTGTTCTTCAGCACCCATCAATGCTTCTTTAACCAATATCTCTGTGTTCCCCAACCGCCTGTGGCTTGCTACGATGCCTAAAACCTTCATTATCGTCAGCCTCCTTTTACTTCATCCCTTTAGGGACGTGCGGACACAGTCATGATTTTCTGCTTTTACTTATAGCTGGAACTAGTATCTCACGAAGCGCCTAAGCCCTTGCGTTCTGCCCATGCATCCTCGGCATGAAGATATCCCAGGATAGCGTGGCTAACGACGTATCTAATCGGCTCAGGAGGCCATGGTATAACCCGACGTCCAACCGGGAAGGACTCAGTCCACTCGGTCTTCCTTTCCAGTAGCAGGTCGGCAAGAACCTGGCCATTAAGGTGCATCAGTGAGACGCCGTGTCCCATGCAGCCCAGACTATAGACAGCTCGATGGTCTCCCAGATAACCCAGTGCCGGTGTCATGTCCACCGGTACCGACACCGGCCCACCCCAGCGGTCAGCAATTTTAACGCCTTTCAGGGATGGAAACATAGTGATGATATCCTGCTCCAGCTCAGTAAAGATGCGGTCATCAAAATCCTTGTTCATATTATCGCCGAAGGTTAAAGTTATATCTCTGCCGCCCATAAGTAGGCGATTCTCGGCAGTCAACCGAAAGTAGTGGACAAGATTGCGGTAATCCTCAACTCCCTCATGGCCTTTCCAGCCAATTGGAGCCAGTTGCTCAGGCTTAAGTGGCTCGGTTAAGACAATATATGTCCAGACCGGCATCTGCTTGCGGCGAAGTTGAGGGATGGAAAGAGAGTAAGCATTAGTTGTCAGGGCGAGCCGCTCAGCAGTGACGCAGCCTCTGGGAGTCTTGAGGCGAAAAGTATCATCAAGTCGCTGGATCTCGGTTACCGGCGTGCGCTCATAGACTTGGGTGCCGAATTGCATTGCTACACGCTTCATTTCACGCACCAGCTTGGCCGGGTTCAGCAACGCACATCGCGGCTCCCACCATGCTCCTAAGTACAACGGTGAGTTTACGCGTGCTCGGGTAGCTTCAGCATCAATCCACTCAATGTCTTTGAGTCCCAACGACTTCACCAGTTCAACTTCCCCGCGGATGCGCTTTATATAGGCTGGCGTTGTAGCCACACGCAAAAATCCGGTGCGCTCGTACTCACAGTCCAGGTTATGTTCAGCTACCAGCTCACCGACAAGGTCAACTGCGCGTTCCATGTAGCGGTGGGACTGTCGCGTCTTTTCTGGGCCGAACATGGCTTTGGTTAGCGACATCATCAGCCCAAATGTGGTCATGGCAAACCCGGCATTACGGCCCGAAGCGCCAAAGCCAATCACATCACTTTCCAGCACCACCACATGCAACGAAGGCTCAACTTTCTTCAAGAAATACGCTGTGGCAATGCCCGCAAAGCCACCCCCAACGATAGCTACATCACATTTCAAATCCCCGGCTAATGGTGGACTTTCTTGGTATGGGCCTGAGTTGGCCAGCCAAAAGCCTTTGGCCTCATAGTCTTTAGCCATTTTCCTCTCCTAGACTGTTCTTTCTTACGGAGCTGCATTTATCAGGTGGTGGGCTCGGCAGGGTTCGAACCTGCGACCAACCGGTTATGAGCCGGCCGCTCTGCCACTGAGCTACGAGCCCAGTAAGATAGAGGTGTACATCAACAGCTACAAAGGCGAGAAGTCTCCTTCCCTATCTGCAAAGATAGTATATCATAGGCCCATTAAGGTGTGAAGAAAGAAAAGGTAATAGAGGACGTTTAATTGCTCCTCATAGAGATTGCACAACTTGACAGCGAACGCTCACCAATTTATCCTTGTGCCAGGAAGGGGGCCTATGTCCTATTGATACTTTTAGCAGACAGGAGGTAGCCGACAATGGCATATTCTACAATAACTTTGGCCAAAGCTGAAGGCATTGCCACTCTTACCCTCAATCGCCCGGAAAAACTCAACGCACTTAATGAGACGATGGCTGCTGAACTACTTGATGCAGTCACCCAGGTCGGGCAAGATGATAATGTAAGAGTATTAATCGTTACCGGCGCCGGTCGTGCCTTCTGGGCTGGAGCTGATGTTAAGGAACTCTTCTTAAAGGGTATAGAGCAGAGAAAACGAGGTGAAGAAAGCTTTGATATCATCGATTGGCTTGAAAGATTATGTCTCCAGCTCAGAAATCTGCCCAAACCGACAATTGCTGCGATAAACGGCCATGCCGTCGGTATTGGAGTCACCCTGCCCTTACAGTGCGATATCAGAATTGCCTCGGAAGAAGCACAGTTCTCAATGCCTTTTGTCCGGCTTGGTTTAATTCCAGAATTCGGCTCAACCTATGCCCTAACCCGCCTTGTCGGAATAGCCAAGGCTTGCGAGCTAATTTTTACTGGTAGGTTTATTGGAGCTAGAGATGCCAAGGAGATAGGTCTGGTCAACAATGTTGTCCCTACAGCCGAGCTGCAGAAAACTACCTTTGAGCTGGCAAAGACCATAGCCCAAGGTGCACCTCTGGCTATGCAAATGGCTAAGAAAGGACTCTATCAAGGTCTGGATACGGACATCCAGAGTCAATTGCGCTATGAAAGTTTGGCATTTCGTATCCTCTTGTGGTCTGAAGACCACGACGAAGGCGTCAGAGCATTCCTGGACAAAAGGCAGCCGAAGTTCAAAGGTAAGTAATATCGCTCTGCCCCAGACTTGACTAATCAGCGATACTGTTATAAAATTAGCAGTCGGAAAATGCGACTGCTAATTTGTCTATCGACAATAGCCGTATGAGGCTGTAATTGCAATTTTCCTCTACTAGGGGATTACGAAATGCCAATTTACCAGTACCTATGCCCGAAATGTAACCTGAAATTCGAGCTGAAACGAAGTTTCTCCGACGAATCTATAGTGGCCTGTCCCCAATGTCAGAACGGAGCCCGACGACTTTTTGCTCCGGTGCCTATAATCTTCAAAGGCTCTGGCTTTTATACTACCGACAATAGAAAAAGCGGATCTGAGAATGCGGGCAAGGAAGACAAGAAAGAAGACAAAAGTGGGCCTGAGAGTGCGGAGAAGTAGACATGAAATGCCCAGTCTGTCACAAAAAAGCTAGTATCAGAATCTATTACTGTGCCCGATGTGCTGTTTATGTGCATGTCGCATGTTGGAAGAAGCACGCCGCTACGGCTCATAAGCGTTAGCTTTATCCTTCGCTAACTTAACCTTGCTTTAACCTCGCACATTTGGTACATGGCGAGGCGTTAGAAACAGGCTGTAGCGTGCGTTCTTGCCAGTTAACTCTTCCTGTGTTACACTCTGATTGTGTCCCTGTAGCTCAGTGGACAGAGCGGCTGCCTTCTAAGCAGCGGGGCGTGGGTTCGAATCCCTCCAGGGACGCCACTGATAAAGCCACATGGAGCAAAGCCAGTTTAACCGAGATTCAGCCAAACTCAAAGAGAGTCTGGGTGTGCTTCCTGAAGCGGTGGTTAACCCCGTGTTCGTTGTCGTCAGCGGCCTGCCAGGAACAGGTAAGTCTTTCTTCTGCCGCAAGCTGGCTGAGAAATTGCCCTTCTGTATCCTGGAGAGCGATGCTATGCGCAAGGCTTTATTCCCCTCACCTGATTACAGCGCTGAAGAAAGCGTCCGACTTTTTACAGCGTGTCACAGCCTTATAGAATTGTTACTGAAAAATGGGGTGTCTATTATTTTCGATGCCACTAACTTGTCAGAGCGCAACCGCGAGCATCTTTACCGTATTAGCGACAGGGCTGGAGCAAGACTGGTTTTAGTGCGCGTTGAAGCACCATCAGCAGTAGCCTATAAGCGCCTTCAAGCACGAAAAGAGGTGACCGAACCGAAGGACAAATCTGATGCTGATTGGCAAGTCTACAGGCGAATGAAGCCGAGGATGGAGAAAATCAGCCGCAACTACTTCGCCGTTGATACCTCGCGGGATATCACCCCGGTGATCGATAAGATAGTACGCACGATAAATCGCTGAAATTCTGTGAGAGACAGTATAGAAAGCATTTTATTCTACGATAAGATGGGATAAAATAAGCCGGAGTAAAATCTAGGAAATTACGAGAGCTAGAAAGTAAGTGGGAGTTGATTATTCAGGAGGCGAAGGTGGAAATCAAAGTTATTGTTGGCGATATCACCGGCATCGAAGCTGATGCCATTGTAGTCAACCTTTTTGAGGGTGTGGGACGTCCAGGTGGAGCCACAGGCGCTGTAGATAAGGCTCTGGACGGTGCTATTACTAAACTTATCGCACAAGGTGAGATTAAAGGAAAGCTTAATGAAATCAGCATTATCCACAGTCTGGGCAAGCTTTCAGCGCGGGTTGTAGCTGTAGCTGGACTTGGTAAACAGTCTGAGTTCACTCTGGACAGGATTCGCAATATCGTTGCAGAATTCTGTAGGTCTTTAAGAAAGCTAAATTGCCGGCAAATAGCCACCATTGTCCACGGTGGTGGTGTCGGTGGAATCGAGCCCGAGATAGCATCTCAAGTCATAACCGAAGGCAGTCTCCTCGGACTATATAGATTCCGCAAGCACATAACTAAGGAGCCGGAAAATCAGGATATCGGAAAAATTCTTATAGTGGAAAGAGATGCGGCGAAGTTGCCAGCTCTCGAACAGGGTTGCAAGACGGGAAAGGTAATCGCGGAAGTCACCAATTTGGCCCGGGACATGATAAATGAGCCGGCTAACTATATGACACCAAGCGATATGGCGAAGTCGGCTCAAGAATTGGCAAAAACCTATGGCCTTGGTTTAACCATTCTAGACCGCGACGAGATGGAAAGGGAGGGGATGGGGGCACTTTTGGGGGTAGCTCAAGGGAGTCGGCAACCACCGAAATTTATAATTTTGAGTTACAAAGGCGCTACTACATCATCTAAAACCTTGGGCTTTGTTGGTAAGGCCATAACTTTTGATTCTGGTGGATTAGATATTAAGTCATCTGAGGCCATGGCCGAGATGAAAGGCGATATGTCAGGTGGAGCTGCAGTTATCGCAGCCTTAAGCGCTATCGCTCAGCTGAAACCAAAGATTAATGTTACTGCCCTGGTGGCAGCCACTGAGAATTTGCCCGGAGGTAATGCCCTCAAGCCAGGTGATATTCTAAGGGCAGTAAATGGCAAGACTATAGAGGTGGTGAACACCGATGCTGAAGGAAGGCTTACCTTGGCCGATGCCCTGGGCTATGCGGTAAAGCAAGGTCTATCACCGTTGGTTGATGTAGCTACATTAACCGGCGCCTGCCACGTAGCTCTAGGAGACATCTGCAGTGGCATATTTGGCAATTCCCAGGAGCTGGTAGATAAGGTCATCAAGGCTGGTGTTGAAGCAGGAGAGCGACTATGGCAAATGCCGATGTATGAAGAATATAAAGAGCAGAACAAAAGCGATGTGGCTGACATCAAAAATAGTGGTGGTCGATGGGGTGGTGCCATCACTGCAGCACAGTTTCTGGCTGAATTTGTTGGTGATACACCCTGGGCTCACATTGATATAGCTGGTACTGCCAGAAGCGAGAAGGAACATGGCTATGTAGTAAAAGGAGCCACCGGGGTCAGCGTCCGAACACTGGTTAATTTCGCTCTAACTTCAGCAAAATAAAGGAAGCTAGATAGACCTAAACGTCTATCTCTACATAGTTTCAACTAAAGACGAGGAGGTGTGCAATGAAGCTAAAATGGTTAGGACATGCTTGCTTTCTGATTATCTCTGAGGCAGGAGTCAGGATTATTACCGACCCCTATCCTCAAGGTAGTGGTCTCAGTTACGCGCCGGTCAGCGAGGCTGCTGACATCGCCGTGGTAAGCCATGACCACTTCGACCACAACAATGTCTCGTCAGTGCCGGGCAAACCCGATGCTGTTACAGGCAGTGGTACAAAGACCGTCAAAGGCATTCAATTTATGGGTATCGCTACTCACCATGACGAGTCGGGTGGGAAGGAACGGGGCAGCAATACAATATTCTGCTTCACTGTGGATGGAATAAAGCTCTGTCATTTAGGTGACCTGGGACACAGGCTCAGCAAGGAACAAATCGCTGAAATCGGAACTGTAGATATCCTGCTTATCCCAATCGGCAGTGTCTTCACCATTGATGCTAAAATGGCAAGCACAGTGAGCGATGACTTGAATCCCAAGGTCGTTATACCCATGCACTGCAAGACACCTAAATGTGACTGGCCACTAAACAGTGTTGATGATTTTGTTGCCGGAAAGAAGAATGTAAAGAAGCTGAGTTCCAGCGAGGCGGAGTTTAAGGCAGGTAAGCTACCGGATAGTACTGAGATTGTGGTATTGCAGCCGGCAATGTGAAGAGCGACCTTATGCTGAGTGAGGATACTCACTCAGTTGTCAGTTTTTCCCAGGCTGAGCGGGCTGCCTCCATCTCAGCGGCTCTTTTGCTCTTCCCTGAACCCATTCCCAATATCTTGTCGCCAAGTGCCACTTCAACTGTGAAACCCTTATCATGGTCCGGGCCTGAAGCTTCCACAACACGATAGGTTGGGAGCTGTTTATATTTGGCTTGAGTGAATTCTTGCAGCAGTGCCTTGTAGTTTCTTCCCACTCCTTCAGCTTTTGCTTTCTCAAGCTGGCTGCCTAGCTCAGTTAGAATGAAATCCCTGGCGGCACCCAAACCCTGGTCAAGGAATATAGCCCCAATTAATGCTTCAAAGGCATCGGCAAGGTTAGTCGGTCTTTGTCGCCCGTCTGTTGACTCCTCCCCTTTTCCCAGAATGAGATAATCGCCGAGCTTCAGAGTCGAGGCAAGCTGAGCCAGCGTCTCCTGCCGGATTAAAGATATTCGTATTTCGGTCAGTTCGCCTTCACCGAAATGAGGAAGTTCATAATATAGCTTCTCAGCAACTACAAGACTGAGCAGAGCATCGCCGACGAACTCAAGCCGCTCGTTGTCAGGAAGGTGAAAGTCCGGATTCTCATTTATATAGGAGGAATGGACAAAAGCTTGCTGCAGTAGAGATATGTCTTTGAAGGTGATGCCTATAGCTTGCTGCAGACCCTGACAATCAACCAAAGTTTACTAACACCTCTTTAAGTTGAGTATAGCAGTCAGCTTGTTGACTGACAAATTAGCTTGTGTTACCCGCTAGCCCTTTGCTATAATCCGAGCCGGTTGGGGATTCGTCTAGCGGTAGGACGACGGACTCTGGATCCGTTAGGCCAGGTTCGAATCCTGGATCCCCAGCCAAACCGTTTCCACGTTCATATTTACAGAAAAACTCTTTGCCAGTTGCCAAAACCATAGCTAAATTCAGTTCGAATCTTGGGTGGTTCTAGGTAGCTCCACCGTTAAGGCAGGTTGCTCTTATTCAGACAGAACGTCGCTTTGTTCAATGAGGGTGGCAAAATATCCTCTGTTACCAGGCTTGCATGGTCTAAAATCCTGTTAGTACTTAGAAACGTCCATTTCTTCAATCTTCCCGGTCACAGTAAAGACAACACGCTCACAGATATTAGTAACTCTATCAGCAGTGCGTTCCAGGTTATGCGCTACCCAGATGAGGCGAGTTGCCCTGGTGACAGTTCTAGGATCCTCCATCATGAACACAAGCAACTCTCGAAAGACCTGGTCATACAGGTTATCAACCTCATCATCCTCAGCACTTATTTGTCTGGCGGTGTCAGCATCATGTTCAACAAAAGCATCCAGGCTCCGATGGAGCATATCGGTGGCCCTTTCCGCCATTCGAGGTATGTCGATCAAAGGTTTTAATGGCGGTTCATCGCCTATCATTATGGCAATTTTAGCGATACCCCCAGCATGATCTGCTATCCTTTCGAGGTCAACTATAATATATAGAACTGCTATGATGATTCTCAAGTCGCTGGCCATCGGTTGCTGCGTGACGATAAGCTCAGTGCACCTCTCCTCGATTTCATAGCGCTTCAGGTTAATCTCGCGGTCAGTAGCGATTATCTGTTTTGCCAGCCCTAAATCTCTGTTTTTCAAAGCTTCTATAGAGCGTCCTATTGCCTTCTCCACCATACTGCCCAAAATCAGCACCTCATCCTGAAGCTCATGAAGGTGACGTTCAAAACTCGTTCTCGGCATCTGGATCCTCCTTTAGCCAAAACGGCCTGTAATATAATCCTCTGTCCTTCTGTCCTTAGGACGACTGAAGAGCTCTCTGGTCTTATCGTACTCAATCAGCTCTCCCAATAGGAAGAAACCGGTCCAGTCGGAGACCCGCGCTGCCTGCTGCATATTATGTGTAACAATAACAATGGTGTAGTTCCTCTTAAGCTCTTGCATCAATTCCTCGATTTTCGTGGTTGCTATTGGATCGAGAGCAGAACAAGGTTCATCCATAAGGATAACCTCTGGCTCTATGGCCAAGGCACGGGCAATACATAGCCGCTGTTGTTGTCCACCAGAAAGGGCTAGGCCTGATTTATCCAGGTCGTCTTTTACCTCATCCCATAGAGCTGCAGCTCTAAGGCTTTGCTCTACAGCGTCCGCCAGTCTAGGCTTGTGATTCATACCCAGCATGCGAGGCCCAAAGGCAATGTTCTCGAAAATGGATTTGGGCAATGGATTAGGTTGCTGGAATACCATACCCACCTTTTTCCGCACCTCGACCACATCTATATCCGGGGCATAAATATCAACCCCATCCAAAAGCACCTCACCGGCTATGCGACTTTTGAGTATGGTATCATTCATACGGTTTAGCGTCCGAAGGAACGTGGATTTGCCACATCCTGATGGCCCCATAAGGGCGGTAATATAATATTCTCTAATGTCCAGGTTGACTTTTTTCAGCGCCTGCTTATTTCCATAAAAGAAATCAAGATTCTTTGTTTCTATCTTTGGGTCCATTTACTTTCCTGCCATTCTAACACGGAAGCTTTGAGCTAACCAGTTTGTAATTCCGTTAATAACCAAAATAATGATAATTAACATTACGCCTGTAGCCATGGCTTTATCCAGAGCTCTGGTCTCCATAGCTAGGTAATATAAATGCAGAGCCAAAGTCCGGCCGCTGGAGAGAAATGAAGTCGGCATGGCAGCGCTGCCGCCCATGGTAACATAGAGACAAGCGGTCTCACCTACAGCTCTGCCAACGCACAAGATGACAGCCGTGACTATTCCAGGCAACGCCGCCGGCAGGACAACTCTGGAGATGGTCTGCCATTTAGTAGCAGCCAGAGCTAGTCCAGCCTCTCGATACGCATTAGGTACGGCTTTAATGGCCTCTTCAGCAGTCCGAATAAAGGTGGGCAATACCAAGCAGGCCAGAGTTAAAGCTCCAGACAAGATAGAAAAATTGAAATGCAAAACGGTCACGAACAGCGCAAAACCGAAGAGCCCGAAGATAATGGACGGGACCCCAGCCAGAGTCTCCACTCCATATCTCATGAGCCTGGTAAGCCAGTTGTCACTTGCGTATTCAGCCATGTATATGGCGGCACCAAGCCCCAGAGGTGTGGCAATTGCGATAGTGAGCATAACAATATAGATTGTCCCGACTATGGCCGTGGAAATACCGCCTTCACCGCTAAGTCCACCTTGGGGTGCTGTAACCAAGAACTCCCAATTGAATTGGCTTATACCCTTAGACAGAACATATCCGATGATAAGCACCAGGATTAACACAGTGAATATGCCGGCAAGCCAGATTACACTGAAGGCTATTCTTTGACTTACCTTTGCCGATAGTTTCATACACGCCTCCGAGCTACAAAAGCTAGGCTGTTGAGTCCCATAATCAGCAGAAAGAGGACAATTCCGGTAGCGAAGAGAGCACTTTCGTGAATACCGCCCGCATACATTATCTCCACAGCTATGTTGCCAGTTAATGTTCGTGCCGGGTCCAAAGGTGAGGTCGGTATAAGGATGGCATTGCCTATGACCATAATCATGGCCATAGTCTCGCCGATAGCTCTGCCCATAGCCAGGATTACTGCAGCCATGATACCGGAGCGTGCTGCTGGCAATATTACATTCCAGATTGTCTGCCAGTGACTGGCGCCCAGAGCCAGCGCTCCTTCTCTGTAGCTCACAGGCACAGCTCGCAGGCTGTCTTCACTTATACTTACCACCGTTGGCAGGACCATTATCGTAAGCACAATGACCCCGGCCAGAACACTGTAACCGTTGCCACCTATCTCCCGAATAAGCGGCACAAGGATCACCATGCCCACCAACCCATAAACAACTGAGGGTATACCGACAAGCAACTCTACTGCACTTCTAACTACACCACGGACTCGGTAGGGAGCAACCTCAGCCAGGAAAATAGCACAGGCAATGCCCAGTGGTGCCGATAGCAACAGGGCACCGATGGTGACATATATCGAGCCCACCACCATGGGCAAGATGCCGAATTCATCTATCCCCGGGCGCCAGACAGTGCCGAATAAAAACTTAAAGACACCAATAGCACGAAAGGCAGGTATCCCCTGTTGAATGACAAAAAGGCCGATGAGGAAGACGATTAAGATAGCTGCGAGTGCAGTTAGAAATACTCCCCGCCTCGAGAGAACGTCTATCAATTTGCGAGATATTTTAGGCATCTGACTATCTAAAACAAATTCAATCACCCGTCTGGAGTGGGGTTCTGTTTGAATCCCACTCCAGACATATTTAAATATGAAAAGGAGGGTTAGCTACGAAGTCTGGGAAAGGCTGTTTATTTTGCGCTGAGATAACCCTCCTGCTCCACAATCTTCTGACCCTCAGACCCAAGACAAAAATCAATAAATTCCTTTACCAAACCGGTCGGCTGTTCCTTTGTCAGGAAGTAAAGAGGACGGACAACCGGATACTTGCCGGATTTGCAGTTCTCCTCAGTCGGAGCGACGCCATCTATTGATAGAGCTTTGACGGTGTTATCAAGGTAGCCGAGGGATATAAAGCCGATAGCCAGTGGAGTAGTTGACACTGATGTTCTCAAGGCGCCATTGGATGGCTGGAGTATAGCCCTTTCAGTAATCAGCGTCTTGCCCATTATCATCTCTTCGAAGGCGGTTCTGGTTCCGGACCCTTCCTCTCTGGCAACCACAGTGATGGTACCGCTACCGCCGCCGATTTGATTCCAGCTGGTGATTTCACCGGCAAAAATCTTCACCACCTGGTCTTTGGTGAGTCCAGTCATAGCATTATTACTGGGATGGACAATTATGGCTATGCCTTCACGAGCTAAAAGGTGTGTAACCAGTTTGGGCTCATCGGATTTAAGCTCTCTGGAAGCTGCGCCGATATCTACAGTCCCATCAGCCGCAGACTTGATGCCAACACTAGAACCGCCGCCCTGAATAGTGACGGTTACATTCGGGTTCTTTTGCTTAAAGGCAGCAGCTAGCTTCTCGGCTACTGGTTGGACAGTCGTCGAGCCAGCTTCAGTGATAGTAGCCGACGCACCATGCCCACAGCCAACAAGGGCTAAGGCAACAAAAATCACGCCAGTTATCGGTATTAGATACCATGCCTTTTTCATTCTCTTATGCATCTTTTACTCCTTTTTGATTAAATTATTTCCTTTCGTAGATATCATTCTGTATTCAATTGCATTTTAAGTTGCACAGGCCTCCTTATTATCATTTCCTTTCTCTTGCTCTGGGTGCGGCTAGTCCGTCGCTTTATGATACATGGCCCATTATAGGGATAAAGTACTTCATTCCTGTATCGCTGTCTCCTCATTTTTTCACCTCTATTTCTGCAATACTTTCTGTAATTAGTTTCTTTACTTTGTTCTCGATTTCGTCTCTGATAGCCCTGACTTTGTCAATAGATTGCCCTTCTGGGTCGTCTAATTGCCAATCTTCGGTTGGGACAAAGGTAGCGGGGCAAATGCCTTCAACCCCACAGCCCATGGTTATTACTCTGTCAGCGCTATCCAGAATCTCAACAGTCAGCATCTTAGGGCGTTTGGAGCTTATATCTATGCCTATTTCTCTCATAGCTTTCACTACAGTCTGGTCAACATGACTTGCCGGTCGGGTTCCAGCCGAAAGAGCTCCAGCTTTTCCAGCAGCATAATTATTGTAAAATGCTTCAGCCATCTGGCTCCGACCCGAATTGTGTACGCAGACAAACAACACCTTTTTCATTCCAGTAACAAAGGAAATGCCCTAAACCTACTTTGTCCACTATAAATAGCATAACAGGCGGAGTTTAATGGCAGTTTAAGGCACTGTTAAGGTTTTGTTAAATCTTGCTAGTTGTTTTATTGAAGGTTCGTCTGAAGAGGTAAGCTGAAGATGAAGGTAGATCCTTTGCCTTCATCACTTTCAACCCAGATATTACCGCTATGTGCCTGTATAACATGCTTGGCGATGGCTAGACCCAATCCAGCGCCCTCTCCTGCCCGGGCCTTATCCACTTTGTAAAAGCGCTCGAAAATGCGAGGTGCGTCTTCTCTGGAAATACCGATGCCTGTATCAGATATCTTCACCAAGACTGAATTTCCTGAAAGCTCTGTCGAGATATCCACCTTCCCACTCGGAGAAGTGAACTTTATGGCGTTGTGGACTAAATTGGTTATCACCTGATATATGCGGTCTTTGTCAGCCTGGACAAGAGGAAGGGCAGTGAAGAGATCAGCCGACAGAGCCACGCTTTTTCTTTCTGCCTGTGATTTGAATCGTGAGATGACATCCTCCACAAGCAAATTGAGGTTAACCATCTCTTGCTTCAGGTCACCTCTGCCGCTTTCGATACGCGAAAGTTCTGTCAGCTCCGCCACCATCTGCATCATCCTATCTAACTCACTGTCAATCTTGGCCAAGAAGTCTTTTGTAGCCTTTTTGTTACTTGTGGCACCATCCCGTAAGGTTTCGACTATAGCCTTGATTCCAGCCAGCGGTGTCCTTAACTCATGTGATATGTTACCCACAAGCTCGCGTCGCATAGTTTGCAGGCTTTTAAGCTCAGTAAGATCTTGAAATAGGAGCAGAGAGCCGGTCAACCTGTCACCCATAAGCGGCACAGCAATAACCCTGAGAAACCGCTTACCCGGTCCAAAATCGAACTGAGCGGTTTGTTCCTTAGCCGTTTCAAGACATGACTTTAGTGTCCTGTCTATTTCATAGTCTCGAACAGTTTCAATCAAGTGTTTGCCGATCGCCTTTTTCTCCTCAAATCCGAATATGTGCTCAGCAGCCTCATTGGCTAATAGCAAACAGCCTTCGTTATCTGTCATTATGACGCCATCAGCTATATTTGAAAGGATATTTGACAATTTGCTCTTCTCGTCTGATATCTCTGCTACAAGGTCTTTAAGGCTGACAGACATTTCGTTAAAGGCTTTAGCTAGCTGACCTGATTCGTCACGTGTTAGAACCGGAATCTTTTGTTCAAGCTCTCCTGTAGCAATTCTTCTCGCTGCCTGAGTTAGCTCTTTGATTGGTTGAGCAGCCCTCCGGGCAATGATCGCTGCTGCCAAGATGACAAGCAATGTAGCTACTGCCATCGACAGTACAACGCTAGCAATTAGAACATTTACTGACTTTTCAACCTTTGCCAGTGGCAAAGCTACTCGGGCAATCCCTACAGACTGACCACCGACGGTGATGGGCACAGCGACATATAGCATTTGTTGCTCCAAAGTGGTGCTATACCGAGTACTGGCACCTACACCGCTAGCCAGGGCTTCTACTACCTCAGCGCGTGTGGCATGATTTTCCATAGTCGTGGGATCATGTTCTGAATCGCCCAGTACAGTACCGTCCCTGGAGATAATAGTGACTCTGGATTCTATCTGGCCCGCTGTTGTCTTTGCCAGAGTATCGAGTTCATTCCTGTCCGAGGTCAAAAAGCCGGGCAGACTGGCCTGTGCCACAAGTCTAGCTTCACTTTCAAGTTGTGAACGCAGATTATTGATTTGACTGTCCCGGACAAAATCGACGAGATAAAACCCTAAGGCACCCATGCTGACCAAGATAATCAATACAAAAGGGATTGTTATTCGCCACTGAATACTACGAAACACATCAACCTTCCAGCTTGTACCCGATGCCTCTTACTGTAATCAGCCGCTTGGGATTGGCTGGATTAGTCTCTATTTTCTCTCTGAGCCACCTAATGTGTACATCCACAGTGCGGGTACCTCCGGCATAATCATAGCCCCACACCTTCTCTAGCAACTGCTCTCTGCTGAAAACTAGCCCTCTATTTCTAGCTAGAAAAGCCAACAAATCGAACTCTTTTTGTGTCACGTTCAGTATCATCCCGCTAAGTGTGGCTCTGCGTCGCGAGATGTCGATTTCAAGATTGCCGAGGCTGAGTATTGCCTCTCCAGCCTCCTTAGTCTCCACTACCTTGGCTCGCCGTAGGAGGGCTTTAATGCGGGCAAGCAACTCTCTTACACTAAATGGCTTCGTCATGTAATCATCAGCCCCAATTTCAAGGCCAATTATCTTATCAACCTCCTCGCTCTTTGCCGTCAGCATCAATATGGGCACAGTCATATCCTTTCGCAAAATGCGACATACTTCAAAGCCATTAAGCCTTGGTAACATTATGTCGAGTACAATAAGATCTGGTTTCTGGCTTCGGGCAGCTTCGAGGGCTTGATCACCATCAATAGCCGTAATTATATTATAGCCCTCTTTGTTTAGATTGTACTTGAGGACATCTAGCAGCGTTTTGTCATCCTCAACTACAAGAATTGTATTGCCCGTCATTTTGATGCCTAACAACAGTATAATGCTAGCTGAATAACGTAGCAACTAGAAAAGGATGATAGGTGCCTCTTGACGCAGTGATAAACTGCTAACCAGCACACATTTCACTGTTGTGTTGGCGATGATGTCCATACCTTGATGCTTACTCAGCATCAGTTTGTGGGGCTAGTGTTGTCGTTTTGCACTTGTGTTGTTATAATGACTTCGGCTGGGGTTCCTAGAAATTCAATTTCTTGAGTAGCTCACGCAGCCTAGGAATCAAGTCAGGACGCAAAAAGTTCGATATGGTTCCTGGGTGGCCAGCTAGTTTATGCGGCGCATTCGTCTAGGGGTTTAGGACACCTCCCTCTCAAGGAGGAGATCACGGGTTCGAATCCCGTATGCGCTACCAAACCGATAATAAGTGACCTTTTAGTGGGACAATATAAGCTGACTTTATCTCAGCCCCCATGGCTTCAGTCCCAGCATCTCTGAGTAGCTCTCTTTGCTCAACTGACTACTTTAGCAGTCCCGGCTCTTGCGGTAAACCTACAAAATGAAAATACAAGGTGAAGGTTACGGAGCCACCCGGTGGCAAACTCTGCGTCGGCCCTGGTGTGATTCTTTCCAACACTGTTGAAGGAGGCCCCCCTGACTTATAGCTCAAGGTGTAAACCCCTTGAGGACAATTGCTAAAGGTCTCAGGGACGGAATAGCCTGAGTCCACATACGGTCCATTTAGCGTATAACTGACAGGCCCTGACCACGGTTGGCCATCAATAACCGCCATAACAGTTACAGTGCCCTTAGCCTGTCCATGGAAATTCATGGTGAACACTACGGTGCCGCCGGGAGGCAGATTCTGTGATGGTGATGGCGTTATGCTGGCTAAAGTCGCCCCAATGGGGCCACCAGAATTGTAGACCAGAGTATAAGTCCCTGGAGGACAATTGCTAAACGTCTCAGGCACGGTAGAGCTAGCATCTGACTTTGGGCCACTTATGGTATAGTTTACTACCCCGGAACCAATGGCTACTTTCCATGGCGCACCATCAAGAGTGGCATTGACCACTACGGTACCAGCAACCTGCTGCCGGTGGAAGTTCAAGGTGAAGGTTATAGAGCCGCCCGCAGCTAAATTCTGTGTTGGCGATGGTGTGATACCGATTAACATTGCTCCTGGGGGTCCACCAGAATTGTAGGTCAAAGTGTAAACCCCGGGAGGTTGTCTACCAAAGCTCTGAGGCACAGAAGGGCTATAGTCTGTCGTTGGCCCGGTTATGGTGAAATCAACTGGCCCTGACCATGGTGCACCATCAACAATGGCATTGACTGTTATGGTGCCTCCAAGTTCTCTGTGGAAGTTCAAGGTAAAAGCCATAGCACCACCGGTAGATAAATGCTGTGATGGAGATGGCGTGATACTGACTAAGGTTGCTCCGGCGGGACCACCGTAGTTATAAGTCAAGGTATAAGCCCCGGCAGGTAAATTACTAAAGGTCTGGGGCACGGAATAGTTAGAATCTGTCATGGGGCCAGTTATGGTGTAGTTCACCTGCCCTGACCATGGCATACCGTCAACCACAGCATTTACCGTTATGGTGCCAGCAAGTTGCTTGTGAAAGTTCAAGCTGAAGTTTATACTACTACCAGAAGCCAATGTCTGGGTTGGTGATGGGGAGATACTGACCAATGTCGCCCCCGGAGGACCACCAGAATTGTAAGTCAGGGTATAAGTACCGGCAGGAAGGTCACTGTAATTCGCAGGCACAGAAGAACTTGAATCTGCCTTCGGCCCAGTTATAGTATAGTTAACTGGCCCTGACCAAGGTGCACCATCAACATTGGCATTTACCGTTATGGCGCCTCTAACGGTTTGAGTTCTGAAAGAAGAGTAGGCGGACCAGCCTGACGTTTGGCCGTCTCTAATGGCGCTCACCCGCCAGTAATAGGTCTGGTCAGGGCTTAAGTTCCCTGCAGGTATGGTGTAGCTTACACCTCCCAGGTTTGTTACATCGATAATCACGCTCTGGAAATTAGCATCGTTTGCCATCTGAAGGTGGTAAGAGTTCGCCGGCCCATAGCAGCTCCAGGCTAACATCGGTGTCACAGAGGGGACTGTGCTGCCATTAGCTGGTGTCTCTAATGTAACTGTTAGCGTTGGCGGCGGCACACAGCCTGAAAATGTAACTAGACATATCACTAAAAATACTGCAAAACATCGCATGTTTGACCTCACAAAAATACCTCCTTTGTATTCGTAAGAGTTTAGTTTTTCCAAAATTTCTAGCCTATGCTATATCACCCCCCCC
>JBBISW010000012.1:18253-24493 GCA_037441105.1 Chloroflexota bacterium | reverse complement strand
ATTCAGAATACACATAGCTTAAAAACTGTATAGTATGTCTTGGACACCGCACAAATCGGCATTGACAGCTAACGTTATAGATGCTAACATTATAGATGCTAACATTTCACAAGTCTGAGCTGCCCGGACAAACTACTTTGCCTATGCTAAACGCTCAGGCAAAATTGTGTAATGTCCGATACGCTTTAAAGAAACCTTTAAGACACGCAGAGGAAAAGGCCATCACGCAGGCTTAAAACACTGGACTGCAGCTCTGAATAATAGGTGGACTATCACTCTAACTGAGAAAAAGCTACCTTGATAGAGACAAAAGACCTAAAAGCTTTCATAGATTCAAAGTTTCAAATCCCTGTAGTTGAGGGAGAAGACAAGCTCTGCTCTCTAGAGGAAGCCGTAAAGAGATATGTAAAAAGGGGAATGTCCATACATTTTGCCGGGAGAGGTGGCGCCATATTCTACCAACTCGTCAGGGAGTTCTGGGGAAAGGACCCGGGCTTCACCCTCATATGCAATAGCGTTACCGCAACATTGATTGCTCTAATTCAAGGGAGACTTGTAAAAAAGGTCATAGCCAGTTTTATCGGTGATGCATACCCCTCGCCAGGTCCCAATCCTGTTATACAGAAAGCTTACATGTCCTGTGAGGTAGAGTTCGAGAATTGGACGATGCTCACCATCCCTCAAAGGCTTCTGGCTGGGGCAATGGGATGGGGTCTCACTCCTACTAGGTCACTTTTGGGAAGCTCTATGGAGCTGGAGAACAAGGAATCGTTCACAGTCATAGATGACCCGTTTAACCCGGGCGAGAAAATAGGGTTGATGAAAGCTTTACGACCAGATATAGCCCTGGTTCATGCCGTTGCTGCAGACCGCTGCGGAAATACCATTATGACCTATCCCTTGGGAGCTGATGTCTTCGGAGCATGGGGGGCTAGAAATGGGATTATAGTTACTGCCGAGAAGATAGTCTCCACAGATTATATACGCAAGCACTCACATCTGGCACGCATCCCATCCTACATGGTACGAGCAGTTTGTGAGGTGCCATACGGAGCCCACCCGGGTGGTATGACAAACTGTGGGTTGCCTGAATTCGAGCACTACTTCGACGATTATGATTTTATTGTTGACGTCAGAGAGGCCTCAAGAGATGAAGAGAAGTTCTTGCAATGGATAAAGTACTGGATTCTGGACTGCAAAAACCACAGCGACTACCTTTCAAAAGTCGGTGGAGACCGGCTTCTTTACCTAAAAGGGAAGGCTATTTCTGATGCCTGGAAAGCCGAGTTAATGTCCGAGATTCCAAAACTTGAATTCAACAGGGCACCAAATTCTCTGGAAAAAACAGTGACGGCTGGCACACAGATTATAACTAACAAGTTTATTGCCGGCGGATATAAGACAATACTTACAGGCGTAGGACTGTCAAACCTGGCAGCGTGGCTAGCTACTTATAAACTCAAAGAAAAAGGACATGACGTGGATTTGATGGCTGAGATTGGCATGTACGGCTACCTGCCGAGACCCTCAGACCCAACCATATTCGGCTATCACAACATGCCGACGTGCACGATATTAAATAACATCGAAACTATGCTTGGTGTCTTCGTCAGTGGCCCAACAAATCAATGTATGGGCGTTTTAGCAGCAGGGCAAGTGGACAAGTATGGAAACGTGAACTCAACAAAGATTCCCGGTATGGCATATCTGGTCGGCTCTGGAGGAGCCAATGATATAGCCAGCAACAATAGGGAGACAATAGTGGTGATTAACTCTGGTAAGCAGAGGCTAATCGAGAAAGTACCTTACGTTACCTTCACGGGGGAAAATGTAACCACACTGGTAACAGATGTCGGCATTTTCGAAAAGATTGATGGTAAGGATACCTTCACACTGACAGCCTATATTACTTCCAAGGCAAAGCAAAAGGAGGCGGAAGCCATAGCCGAGATAAAGGAGAAAGTTGGCTGGGAACTCGAAGTTGCCCCGGATTTAAAGAGAGTCGAACCGCCAACCGAGGAGGAGATAACCCTCTTGAGGCTCTTCGACCCCAAAGGATTGTTCACAAAACTTTAAACTATCGACGGTGCCATAGATATTGCATGGGGAATAGTAGCATGCTATAATTTTCCAGTTAGGATGTGGTCTTTTCATATAGCGCTGAACCTTCACTCAAACATTCAAAGCGGTTTCAGCAATACTAGATTTATCTGTTTGGATTCATTCAAGACTTTAGAGCCCAAAGATTTAGAGGACTAACTATTAAATAAGGAGGCGCAGATGCGAAAAGTAGCTATCATTGGAGTGGGATATACTAGCTTTAGAAGCATCTCACCAGACGTATCCTACAAGGAACTCATGTATGAGGCAGCAGTGAAGGCTTATGAGGATGCCGGAGTTTGCCCTCGAAACGACATAGATTGCTTCGTGGATGCACAAGAAGACTTTGAGATAGGAAGAGCCATTTCTCACATCCAAATTCCTGACCAATTGGGGGCGGTCCTGAAACCAAGTGAAACCGTATGTGGCGACGGCTTGTTGGCTTTAATAACTGCCTATATGCATATACTAACAGGCCAGCGTGATATTGTTGCGGTAGAAGCTTACAGCAAAACCTCGAATATGCTTACTCCCTATTGGTTAGCCGCTTTTGCCATGGACCCAATATATAACCGTCCTTTAAAACAGAACCCTTATTTTATCGCCGGGATGGAAATGAACCGTTATATGTATGAATCAGCTACCACTAAAGAGCAATGTGCCCCGGTCAGCGTCAAGAACAGAGCAAATGGCCTTGATAATCCTGTAGCCGCCCATGGAGCCATGATAACAGTGGATGATGTTCTAAGCTCAGAGATGATGTTTTATCCTCTGAGCCAATTGGATATAAGCTCGCCAGCTGATGGATGCATAGTTATGGTGCTGGCTTCTGAAGAACGGGCTAGAGTATTGTCAAAAAAGCCAGTTTGGATAAGAGGAGTTGGCTGGGCAACAGATACCCACAGTTTACAGACTAGAGAATGGGGGAGTGCCATTTCAACTCAAATAGCCGCGAAGATGGCTTATAAGCAAGCCAACATAACTTATCCCAGAAAGCAAATAGATTTTGCCGAAATTGATGACTGCTTTTCATACAAAGAGCTCCAGCACATGGAAGCATTGAATTTCTGTTCTAAGGGCGAGGCTGGCAAACTAACAGCAGAAGGGGTTACCCAAAAAGACGGCGACCTGCCGATAAATGTGTCAGGCGGTAGTCTTGGAGTCGGTCGTTTGGCAGAGGCCACAGGACTACAAAAGGCTCTTGAAGTGGTAATCCAGCTACGCGGTGAAGCTGGCAAGAGACAATTAGCTAACGCGAATGTGGGATTAGCCCACGCATGGCGCGGCATTCCCCATACCAGCAGCGCAGTAGCGATTCTTAGTAATGAAGATTAAAGAGTAAAGGAGAAAAAAAATGGGTATGAGAAGAGTAGCTATTGTCGGAGCCGGGATGACCAAATTTGTTAATCAGGCTCAAGAGACAAGCCAAGAACTTGCCTGGAAGGCATCGAAAACGGCCCTCGATTCCTGCGGGCTGACCTTGAACGATATAGATTGTGTAGCTCTAGGCAGTGCCCCCGATGCTTTTGACGGAGTTCACCAGAAAGGTGAGTACTTATCTCCAGGTGCTGGTGGCTGGCATAAACCTATTTTCAGATGTTTCTTAGGCGGTGCCACTGGAGTGTTCACCGCAATCCAGGGGTGGTATCACATAGCCTCGGGTTTATTTGACACCTGTTTGGTGGTAACTGAGGAAAAGATGTCCCCTTGCCAACCTCATCCTCAGGCAGCTTTCACCTGGTGCTGGGACAGATTTACAGAAACGCCACTTCTGGTGAATTTGGTCTGGACATTCGCTATGGAAATGGCCCGCTACATGCATATGCACGGAATTACTGAGCGGGAAATTGCCCTGGCAGCAGTTAAGAACAAGAGAAATGCGCTAGACCATCCCTGCGCTCAACTTGCCGCTGAAATCACCGTGGATGACGTTATGAATTCAGAGATAATGGCCTGGCCGGTAAAACGGCTTGATGTCGGTGCTACCAGCGATGGGGCAGCAGCGCTTGTGTTGACTTCAGAGAATATAGCCAAGAGAATTACCGATAAGCCGGTCTGGGTTGAGGGTGTAGGCTGGAGTGAGGACTCTATGCACATGCCCAACCGTGACCTTTACTATCCAAAGTATGTAGAGGCTTCAGCGCGGATGGCTTATGCGATGGCTGGAATTAAGGAGCCGAGAAAGGAAATAAACATCGTTGAACCCTATGACCCATTTGATTATAAAGAGCTTCACCATCTTGAAGGATTGCTTCTTTGTGGTAAAGGCGAAGCCCCTAAACTTCTGGTTGACGGTGTGCTTAACCGCGAAGGAGACTTACCCTCTTGCCCCTCCGGTGGATTATTAGGAGTAGGTAATCCCATCTCCGCTGCGGCAGGAATGAAAGTGTGCGAGCTATTCTGGCAACTACGAGGTGAAGCCGGAAAAAGGCAGGTCCCGGGTAAACCGAGACGTGGTCTGGCTCAAGCCTGGGGTGACTGGATGCAGGTGAGCACGGTAATAATCTTGGGAATTTAAGGAGGTAGAAAGAATGACCAAAAAAACTATGGCATTTCAAACAACGACAGCCATCAAACAAGATATAGATGTTAAGAGTGATAAAGTTTTAGCCACTACATGGCATCCCAACTTGAAATACGCATGGGATTGCGGAGTCGCATATGGACGATACTTCCTAGAACTCAAGAATGGAAAGCTAATTGGGACAGAATGCAAAAAATGCCACCGGATAGTGGTACCACCGCGAATCTCTTGCGAATGGTGTTTCAGGCCAATGGACGGATGGGTATATCTGAAAGATACCGGAACCGTCAATACTTTTTCCATAGCTTATATAAACTGGAAGGCAGAAAGAGTTAAAGAGCCTTTCTTGCCCGCAGTGATTGAAATCGATGGTACAACCCGTATAGAAACCATGGGTATGGGCATTGTACATCTCTTGGGTGAAGTGGAGCCAAAAGATGTCAAAATTGGCATGAGGGTAAAGGCGGTCTGGAAACCACCAAAAGAGCGTACCGGTGATATAACTGACATAAAATACTTCAAGCCATTAAAGGAGGGAAAGTAAGATGCCGTTAGAAAAGGTTTCCCATATAGACCAGACTAAACCGGTACGGAATGAACTACCTCTATGGTACTTATATACGGCAGGTATTGCTGGAGAAAGATTTTTCCGAGAGATCAAGGATAATGGCAAGCTCTTTGGCGCAAAGTGTCAAAAATGCAACCTCACCTATCTACCACCGAGCCTATTTTGTGAGCGCTGCTTTAGCCAATTGGAAGACTGGTTAGAGATAAAAGGTAAAGGCACTGTACATACTTACACTATCAGCTACATAGATTTGGATGGCGCAAGATTAGAGAAGCCGATAATTTTAGCTTTTGTTCAATTTGATGGCATACACGGCGGGCTAGTTCACTTGCTGGGCGAGGCGAAGCCGCCAGCAGAAGTAAAAATCGGCATGCCAGTGGAAGTGGTATTTAAGAGTAAAGCAGAGCGAACTGGCTCCATCATGGATATAAAGTACTTCAAACCCTGCTAGAAGTCATCGCCTGCTCTTGCCTTGCCAGAAGCTAAATATATCCTCTAAGATAAAGACCGATTTAATCGGTTGAGTCTTTCGCATGCATTAACCTAAAGTCGGGCTGTCTACTTAAGAGATTGTTTACTGATGTAGCGGCAAGGCTTTAGCCTCGCTGCGAAAAGCGACCCTAAAGGGTCGCAACTACATAGGAATGGATTGCTGATAACCACTCTCTACATAAACGATGCGACCGGTATCAAAAAGTTTTTGAACATACCCAATCGTTGATTCGAGGAGGCTTTTCATGTCAGGGATTATATCTCACGGAGCTTATGTTCCACTGTGGCGATTAAGCCGGGACGCTATGGCCGCTGCCTGGGGGAGACCATCTCTAGGTGATGAAAGAAGTGTAGCCAATAACGATGAGGACACAATTACCATGGCAGTAGAAGCAGTCCTCGACTGCCTCACCGGGATTGACCGCAATAGCATTGACGGCCTATATTTCGCTTCCACTACATCGCCATTCCGAGAGAAGCAATGCGCGGCCTTGATAGCTGCTGCCGCTGACTTGAAATCGGACATTTCAACTGCTGACTTTGGCAATAGCTTGCG
>JBBISW010000012.1:0-18153 GCA_037441105.1 Chloroflexota bacterium | reverse complement strand
AGCAATTTCAGGTTTGATGAAAAGGCAGAATCTCTCAACAGAGTCTGTCAGCAAAGCAGTGCTTTACGCACCTCATGCCAGAGCCCAACAACAGCTTGCCAGACAGCTAGGTTTCGACCCGAAGACACAACTTCAGGACTTGCTGAATAACAACTTGGGTGTATGTGGTTGCGCCCATACATTGCTGATGCTGGTAGCAACTCTGGAGGAAGCCAAAGGAGGTGACAATTTCATCGTCGCCAGCTACGGAGATGGTAGTGATGCCTTCTTCATCGAAGTCACAGCTGAGGTGGACAAAATCAAAACTGGTAGGCGCGGAGTGAAAGGCCATTTAACTTCAAAGAAGCCTCTGCCCAGCTATGAGCGATATCTGAGCTACCGCGGGATATTAGAACCACAGCCCGGCGAACCTTTCCGCCTCTTTCCCTCAGCCAGTGTTAGCTGGCGCGAACGCAATTCATCTATCCGCCTCCACGGTAGCAGATGTAAAAATTGTGGCCTTGTTACTTATCCCATACAGAGAGTTTGCTACCAGTGCCAGGCTAAAGATGACTACGAAGAGGTAAGGCTCTCAGATAAGAAGGGAAAGGTTTATACGTTCTCTTTGGACAATTTAGCCGGCAGAAGCGACGACCCCGTAATACCACAAATAGTTATCGAATCCGAGCTGGAAAATACTAGAATATACTGTATGATGACCGATTGTGAACCCAGGGAAATTAAAATCGGCATGCCTGTTGAAATGACATTCAGAAGAATCTACGAAGGAGCCGGCATGTATAACTATTTCTGGAAATGCCGACCAGTAAGATAAGGAGAAGGACAGATGGAGAGTATAAGAGACAAAGTCGCCATAATAGGTATGGGTTGTACCAAGTTCGGAGAGCGCTGGGATTCAGGACTTGACGACCTGGCAATAGAAGCTGCTTATGAAGCTTATGAAGACGCCGGCATCGACCCCAAAGATATTCAGGCTTGCTGGTTCGGTACGGTAACTGCCCCAATGATCGGCATAGGAGCTACGCACGCCGCCAACCCGCTGAAACTGCGCATCCCCATGACTCGGGTAGAAAACTGGTGTGCCACCGGCCATGAAACCTTAAGGAACGCCTGTTTCGGTGTTGCTTCTGGAATGTATGACATTGTGCTGGCTCTTGGCGTGGAAAAACTCAAGGATACCGGTTTCCCCGGGCTTGGCACCGGGCGAGGCATGGGACCCGTCCTAGAAGCGCGGCGCACCTCACCAAGCACCTTTGCCCTTATTGCTACCAGATATTTCTACACTTATGGACTGAGCCCAGAAGAAGGCAAGGCAACTATCGGCAAAATCGCAATTAAGAACCATTTCAATGGTAGCATGTCCCCCAAAGCACACTTTCGCAACAAGATAACCTTGGAGCAAGTGCTCAATGCCCCCATCATCGCCTGGCCCTTAGGGCTTTTCGACTGCTGCGGCAACAGCGATGGCGCAGCGGCAGCTATCCTGGTTCCAGCCAAGCAAGCTAAGAAATTCAGAGATGACCCGGTTTATATCAAAGGATTAGGACAATCATTCGATCCCCTGCTACCACATACTCGCCCCCAATTTGACTGGCTTACCTGGGACTCTTTACGCAACTCTTCACGCCAGGCCTACGAGCAAGCTGGGATAAAGAATCCGCGGGAGGAGCTTAATCTCGCCGAAGTTCACGACTGCTTCACTATCACCGAGCTTATCATTTATGAGAACTTTGGCTTCAGTGCCCCGGGCAAAGCTAAAGAGGACATTGATGCCGGCTTCTTTGAACTATCTGGGGGCTTGCCGGTAAACACCGATGGTGGTTTGAAATGCTTTGGACATCCAGTGGCAGCCAGTGGCCTCAGAATGACCTACGAAGTCTATAAACAAATACAAGGCAAAGCCCAATCACCAGAACGCCAGCTAAAAGATGTGAAACTCGGCTTGTCACACACTTTTGGTGGCCCACCACAGGTAAGCGCCGTAGCCATTCTGGGCAAGGACCTGGGCTAGAGCTAATGTGAACTTTGAGGAAGCATAAGACTTCTGTCAAGAAGGTGAAACCGTCCAGCAACCCGTCTTGTCATTCTGAGCCCTATGGGCGAAGAATCTCAAGACTCTTCGCTTCGCTCAGAGTGACAGGTTAATAAACAATCTCTAAGAGGTGAGACATGGCTAAATACTGGGAAGATTATCAAGTGGGAGAGAAATTCGTAACACCGGGCAGGACGATAAGCGAGGGGATGATAAATATAATAGTCGGACTTGCCGGCTTCACCTTGCCCATATTCTGGGACGAAGAAGAAGCTAAAAAGACACCTTTCGGAACAAGGATTGCCCCTGGACGGCTGACCCTCCTAATTATGGGAGGACTTGAAGAACAATGTGGACTCTGGGACGAGGAAACCATGGTTGCCCTCGTTGGCATAGACAAAGTGAAGATAACAAGCCCGCTAAGAGCCGGAGATACCTTGAGGGTTCACGGTGAAGTGATGGAAAAAAGGGAGACCAGAAACCCGGAAAGGGGAATAATAGTCCACCGCAGCACCTGCAAAAACCAGAAAGGCGATACAGTCGCCGAAACAGAAACAACACACCTCGTGGGAAAAAAGAACAAAAAATGAGTTAAGGGCAATCAACCGTCGAAGAAGAATTCAAAATCTCCAGAGCAGTAGCCTTTTTCATGCATCAAGCATTTCCCGATTTTTGGAGTACTATTGAATTTAAGTCCTAAATTCTGAAACCAGCATTCAATTCTATAGACTACACCACACTCATATCCGTCTATAAGTTCCATTCGCTTCATGCCTTTGTAAGCGAAGCACTCACCATTCGCCCACTCCCAATGCAAAACATTCTTTGAGGGAATACTCACACAGAACTTGCTGAAAACCGAAAACGGCATAATCAGCTGCAGGCCCTCAAGTAGGAAGCCCTTAACTTCCTCAAGGGTTTCCAACCGTTTTCCCTCTACACCTAGAACCTCTACAAGCCTTTGCGCCTCAATCACAGACATGGATTTTATGGCAGCCTTGTTCAACGTATTTGCTCTCTCAATGCCGAATTCCTGGCAAACATTGAGGAACCACATCCCATCATGCGTCAGCCATCCCTTGCCCAGCAAATCCCTAATCTCTTCTTTTTCGATGTTACTGAATGCCCTCATATCTTGACACCTACTTTCCAAACTAACGTCAACGTCAGAATACCAGATACTCCTTCTGAGCGCCGAAGACTCTGCGAAGCACATCACACATCTCGCCCAGAGTGGCATAGACTTCCACACATTCGACGAAGACCGGCATAGTATTATCTTTGCTACGAGCAACTTCTTCCAGCTTCTTGAGCGTCTGATTCACTTTCGAATTATTCCTATCTCTCTTAATACGAGACAACCGCTCCACCTGCTTCCTCTCATGTTCGACGTCAACTCGAAGCACCTTCTCCACTCTCGGATATGTGGAGACAAACTTGTTAACACCAACTACAGTCCTCTTGCCTTCCTCGACTTCCCTCTGATACCGATAAGAGCTCTCCTGAATCTCTCTTTGCTGGAATCCCTGCTCAATGGCAGCCACAGCACCACCAAGGCTATCGATTTTAGCAATATACTTGTCGGCTTCTTTTTCTAACCTATCAGTAAGGCTCTCCACGAAATAGGAGCCACCGACAGGGTCAACAACATCAGCGACACCGCTTTCAAAGGCTAAAATCTGCTGGATGCGCAAAGCCAGTTGCACTGACTCCTCCGTAGGCAGACAAACAGCTTCATCATAGCAGGAGACAGCCAGGGACTGTATCCCACCGAGCACTGCCGCCAGCGCCTGATACGTAGCTCGCACGATATTATTCATAGGCTGCTGGGCGGTTAATGTCGAGCCGCCGGTCTGGATATGGGTGCGGAACATCCAGCTACGTGGGTCATTAGCCTTAAATCTCTCCTTCATTATCTTGGCCCACATTCTGCGAATTGCCCTCAGTTTGGCAATCTCCTCAAAGAAGTTGTTATTAGTCTGAAATATCCATGAGATTCTACCGGCAAAGTCATCTACATCCAGTCCAGCATTGATAGCCGCTTCAACATAGGCTATGCCATTGGCTAAGGCAAAGGCGATTTCTTGAGCAGCAGTAGCACCAGCTTCTCTAATGTGATAACCACCTATGCTGATGGTATTCCAACGGGGAAGATGCTGGCTACAATAGGCAAAAATATCAGCGGTTAGGCGCATCGAGGGGCGAGGCGGAAAGACATAAGTCCCTCGGGCAATATATTCCTTCAGGACATCGTTCTGCGTTGTTCCATCCAGGTTTGCCGGGTCAACTCCCTGTTTTTTAGCCACAGCGATATACATGGCAAGAAGAATGGGAGCAGTGGCATTAATGGTCATCGAGGTGCTTATCTCATCCAGCGATATACCCTTAAACAGGATTTCCATATCCTCGAGGGTATCTATGGCTACACCAAGCCGGCCAACTTCCCCTCTGGCTAACGGGTAGTCAGAGTCGTAACCTATCTGAGTTGGCAAATCAAAAGCAACACTTAAGCCGGTCTGGCCCTGTTCCAGGAGATAGCGATACCGACGGTTGGACTCTTCGGCTGTGCCATAGCCGGCATATTGACGCATTGTCCATATCCTGCCCCGATACATCGTCGGCTGAATGCCACGGGTAAACGGATATTCACCGGGATAGTCCAAAGATATGTCATATTTAGAGTCCTTAATGTCCTCAGGTGTATAAACTGCGTCAACCGTAAGCCCTGAGGTGGTTTCAAAACTCTCTTGTCTCTCAGGAAAGCGCTTCAGCGTCGAAGCCAGAGTAGTTTCCTGCCATTCACGCTTGCCCTCGCTCAGCATTGCTGTTCATCACTCTGATTTTGGATATAAACGGGTTACCCTTTCCCGTTATTCTAAATCACTTACTCTGCTGCAGAGAAGATATCATAGCTGCATTAAGTTCCCGCTGGTCAAATGGCGGTACCGGTGCATCCCTCCTTAGTTCCAGCTTCAATGCCTCTGTGGGACACACTGAGATGCAGAGTCCACACCCGATACAGCGCCTGACGTCTCGAACCACCATGGTGCCATCCAGAGTAAGCGCATCCATCTGGCACCTATCTATACAGGTGCCACACCCATTACACGCATCTTCGTCAACAGCCACAATGAAGCTAGAGACCGCACCCATGGAAATAACGCCCCTCTTGATGCTCTGAATAATGCCGCAGTGGCAATCACAGCAATTGCACATAAAGTTGATGTATTTGCCGGTATTGCTGGAGCAATGTATAAGTCCCGCTTCCTCAGAACGGTCAAGAACTTTAATCGCCTCTCCCTTTGACACCAGCCTGGCAAAACCGCGCTCAGCGACATACTTCGCTTGAGGACCAAAAGCCATACACACGTCCTTGGGTTTATCACAGGGATGCCCCACTAGCTCCCCATGATGACGGCAGTAGCAAACACCAACTGCTATATACTCAGACTTTGCGATATATTCAGAAACCTTGTCATACGGATGCACTGTAACGTCAGTCGGAACCTCCTCTTCCACCGGGATTACCCTGGCAAAAGGGAAAATAGCACGGCTACCGGAGGCTTCTAGCTGGGGATGCTCAGCCGCTTTCCTGACCAAGATGAAATACTCATCAAAAAGGTGTGCTAGCCTCTTAGTGCGTTCGCTCACCTCCCCACCCATAAACTGCATCTCAAAGATACCAGGAACTAGCGGCATTAGCGTGTAGAACCTGACACCGTCCCGGTCAATAGTGAAAACAATCCCTTTGTCGGCCATCGTCTCTAGAAAGTTTTTCACCTCCTTGGGGGCACCACCAACTACCTCTTTAGCAAATGTCTCTGCAGGAATAGGGCTGATGGGCATCTTGATTGCCAGCTCTGCCTCCTCAGGAGTGAAAAGCTCCTCCAGCAGAGCAAAAAGCTCTTTACACTTCACAGCGGGCATTGCTCCACCCCTCAAACCCAGCGCATCAGTCAGCTTTTCATAGACTACATCAGTCATGGTTTTACTCCTTTCTAGTTATTGAACCTCAATGTCTTTTACTCGAAGCTCTGTGCCACCTACAGTTTGGACATCTTCGCCCTGGCACTTTGGGCAGACGTACTGATAATCTTTCAAAATGAAGGTTTCTTCGCACTTCCTGCATTTCCCTGTTACCGGTATTATCTCCAGTCCGAGTTGTGCTCCATCGGCAATGGTGTTCTTCGCCATCACCCCGAAACAGTATGTTAACTGTAGAGGGATAAGCCCCCTCAGCTCCCCCGCTACCACATTCACCCTGGTAATCTTCCGGGCACCCTCTTTCTCCGCTGCAGCCGTAGCAATACTGATTATGTTTTGGGCGATCGCCATTTCATGCACGTTTCGCAGTCCCGAACTTCGTCTGGTATCGCTGGCCGAGCCACGCTATCCAGACTGGGATTCCCTCGCCGGTGATACAGGAAATATCTATAATCTCCAAGTCTGGATGGACTCTTCGTGCGTTTGCCTTCGCCTCCTCCAATTTGAAATTGGTATATTTCAGTAAATCAATCTTGTTGATAAGCAGCAACGCCGATTCGCGAAACATCAGCGGATACTTGAGCGGCTTTTCATCCCCTTCCGTTACACTGAGCATCATAACCTTGTAGTCTTCACCCAGCTTAAACTCGGCGGGGCAGACAAGATTTCCTACGTTCTCGATAATCAAGATGTCAATCCGGCTCAGGTCAAGATGAGGTAGCGCAGAGGCGACCATATTGGCATCGAGATGACAGGCAGAGCCAGTAGTAAGCTGCACCACAGGAAGCTGATATTTCTGCAGTCGTTCCGCATCACGAGTAGTCTCAATGTCACCGGCAATTACACCGAGGCGAAGCTTGCCCTTTAGTGCCTCAGCGGTTTTCTCCAGCAAGGTCGTCTTTCCAGCTCCCGGCGAGCTCATGAGGTTAAGCACCAGATTCCGGTGTTTCTTAAAGACATCGCTATTGGCTGCAGCTATGCGGTCGTTGGCTTCAAGGATGTCAGTCATTACATTGATTTTCATTTCTCATCCCCAAGTGTCCATCTGTCATTGTCCACTTGTCATTGCGAGTCCGAGCAGAGCGAGGACGTGGCAATCTCAACGCTGAAATTCCTCGGTCGCGGAGTTTATACTGAGCCATGTGAGATTCTTCACTACACTCAGAATGACAGGTGAAGGTATCTTTTAATTCAAGCTTCTGACTTATACTCATAAAAACCTCGACCGGTCTTCCTCCCCAGCTCTCCAGCCTTAACCTTCATTATCAGACATCTTGGCGGCTTGAATTGGTCTCTCATCAGCTCTCGGTAATGCGTGCTGGTGCTAGCTAAAGCGACATCCATGCCAACCATATCACGCAACTCAAAAGGCCCCATCCTGAAATTGTAAGCTGCTTTCAAGGCGGTATCTATGTCTTGCGGCTCAGCTATGCCCTCATCATACATATTCAGGCCTTCGTTATACCAAATCTGAATAAGCCTATTAACAATAAATCCAGGCGAATCTTTACATATCCCCGGCTCTTTACCCAGCTTCTTACATAAATCCACCATAGTATCCAGCGTATCCCTGGAGGTCTTATCATGAACAATGACTTCTATCCCCCGCATAAGCTGGGGCGGATTGAACCAGTGCATCCCGATAAACTTTTGAGGGCGTTTGGTTGCCATCGCCATCTCGGTGATGCTCTGAGCTGAAGTATTGGAGGCAAATATGGTATCCGCAGAGCATATCTGGTCTAGCTCCTTAAAGACATCCTTTTTTATGTTTATATCTTCAACTATAGCCTCGATGATTATGTCAACATCTTTGACTGCCTCTTTCAAATCAGTCATGCCCTTTATCCGGTTCAAAATAGCATCCGCTTCATCCTGGGTCATCTTCTTGCGCTCAACACTGCCAGCGAGGAATTTCCGAATCCTGTTAATACCAGCCTGCACAAGCTCGTCTTTAATATCCTGTAGGTTAACCTGGTATCCTGCCTGAGCACAAACCTGGGCAATTCCATGTCCCATAACCCCGGCTCCTAAGACGCAAATCTTTCTGATTTCCATTTTCTCGCCTCCAAACCTTCTATTTACCTTTAAACTCCGGCTGTCGCTTCTCGAGGAAAGCTGCTATGCCCTCATTGTGGTCCTCGGTAGCAAAGCAAAGACCGAAGGTACTTTTCTCATAAGCCAAACCATCGGGTAGATTGGAATACATTCCCTTGTTAATTACCTTCTTAAGCAGCCTGATAATTACCGGGCTTTTGCTGGCTATTGCTTCTGCCAGCTCAGTAACAGTCATCTCTAATTTATCCGGCGGAACCACTTTATCTACCAGACCAATTCTCTCGGCTTCAGCAGCGTCTATTATTCTGCCCGTGTATAGCAACTCTTTAGCTCTTCCCCAACCAACAAGCCGCGGTAGCCTTTGTGTGCCACCACCACCGGGGAAAAGACCGATGTTAATCTCCGGCTGTCCCAGCTTGGCATTCTCAGAAGCAATCCTGATATCACAGCACATAGCTATTTCACAGCCACCGCCAAGGCAAAACCCATTTATCATAGCTATCACAGGAACCCTGAGATTCTCTATATCTGTGTAAAGCTGCTGGCCTAAAGTGGATGCCCGTGCCTCACAAGTTATGGGACTCATTTCCTTGAGCTCTGTTATGTCGGCACCACCTATGAATGCCTTATCCCCGGCACCGGTGATAATAGCTATCCTAACGCTTTCGTCCTCTCCAATATCCTTGAGAACCTGCCGCAGTTCCAGCCTTACCCCCTGATTTAGAGCATTTCGCTTATCAGGTCTATTTACGGTAATCCTGGCTATCCCTTTTTCCTTACTGTAGATTATGTTCTCAAAGTTCATCTTTGCCTCCGCATGGATTATTTGCTATATACGTAGAACCCTCTCCCCGTTTTCTTTCCCAACCAGCCGGCATCAACCATCTTCCTGAGCAAAAAATTAGGCAAATACTTAGGCCCGAGCTGTTGCGACAGAGATTCCAAAATCTCCACTACCCTGTCCACTCCGATAGTATCAGCAAATTCGAAGGGCCCCATAGGCCAATTGACGCAGACCTTCATCATTCTGTCAATATCCTCAAGGCTCGCCAATTTCGCTGAATACATAACAGCAGCCTCATTGACTATGGAGGCAATCACCCTGTCCAGAATAAAACCTGGCGTCTCCTCAAGTTTTGCAACGGCAACACCCACCTTCTCCAAAAAATCCCTCGAAGTCTGCACAGCATCTTCAGAAGTCTGCAGTCCTCTCACTATCTGAACCAGGTATTTCTCCTCAAACGGATTTTTAATGAAGTTGAGCCCAATAACTTTCGCAGGCCTTTTAGTCGCTGCCGCTAGCTTTGTAACCCAGGGGTTAGCGGTAGTAGTTGCCAGGATTGTCTCCTTGCGGCATTTAGCGTCACAATTTTCAAACACTCTCTTTTTTAGAGCCATCTCCTCAGGGGCAACTTCCAAAACTAAATCGGCGTCTGAGGCTTGCTTGGCGTAATCCTGACTCAAATCAGATGTGATGACCTTGAAGTCCGCTTTTGAGAGGAGTTCCTGGAGCTGCGCCTTTAACTCTCCTTCACCAATAATGCTAACCATCCGTACGCTCATTTTGCCCTCCTGAAACCAAAGATTAAGGATAGGCCAGCAGGAGACCCAATGTCAAGCTGAATCAGGCTTGTTATCTTTCTATTTACTTTGAGGCTGAGGGTGATTAAGAAATTGTGCCCTCAATAAACTCCCGTATATAGGCATTAACGAGTGCCGGCTTCTCATGGATGACCCAGTGCGAGCCGCCAGGAATGCGCTTAATTGTCAGGTCGGGTACATACTTTTCGAGGCCGTCGAGATTGCTGGTGAGCAGATATCGGTCTTTCTCACCCCAGATTACCAGCGTTGGTACTTTAACCGTGGCTAGCGAGGGATTTGCAATTAAGTTCTCCAAGGCTTCATCGCCTTCACCAGTAAACGGTCCAAGGCGCGCAGCTCGGTAATAATTCAAGCCGCCGGTAAGTGCACCCGGCTGTGACCATGCTTTAATATATTCCTGTCGGTCTTCCTCAGTGAAGTATCCCTGTTTAAGGCCATCTTCCAAAACACTGCTACCAAGCACAGCGTAATTATCCCTCGACAAAATCTCCTCAGCCTCAGGGGTGCGGTGTACCAGGATATACTGACTAGCCTTCCGTTGGGCTGGATTGTCACGCAATTCCCTCACAAATGTAATCGGGTGCGGTGCATTGATAATAATGAGCTTTTCAAGATAATCTGGATGACGGATAGCAAACGGCCAGGCTACTCCCCCACCCCAATCATGAGCGACAAGGATGAATTTCTTATGGCCCAGGTGCTCAACAAGAGCACGAATGTCTTCAACCAAATACTTGGTCTTATACTGCTCGACATCGGCAGGTTTTGATGACAGGTTATAGCCACGCATGTCCGGAGCTACTGCCTGATAATCGCGCCCAAACTCAGCAAGCTGGTTCTTCCATTCATACCAGAACTCGGGAAATCCGTGAAGAAACATTATCAACTTACCTTTGCCCATAGCTATATAGTGCAGGCGAATATTATTGACATCAGCATACTTGTGCTTAAACATGATTCCCTCCTCGCCGCAAGACAGCTTCTCCTCAATCCCGCAGTATACTCGAACTGCCGACTATATGTCTAACTTTGGGTAAAGACCAAAACTTTGGCTTTTTGATAAAATTAGGAATACGGATGAGCAAAACGGCTAAGAACAAACAACAACTGGAAGCAGAAGGTTGGAAGCTAGCCTCAGTCACTAGTGGCGACCATCTCAAGAGGACTTTGGAGATGTACCAGGAACTGGAGATTGAGGTATATCTTGAAGAAGTTAGACCTGAAGAGTGTGGGGGCTGCACCGAGTGTTTTACAGCGGTCAACGAGACTATATACAGGATTTACACCAAACGGTATCCCTCCTGATAGAAACCCGAGGCTACATCGGGACATTCCCCGCTTTTCCCCACCAGCCGGTAGTAGCAATCTTATTTCTAGGAGCTTGTCTTTTTTAGAAACTCCTCAACCTTGGCCACTAAATCTCTGGGTTTAATAGGTTTCATAATGTACTCAGAAACTTCAAAAGGAAACGGCTGACCCAGTGACTCAGAAAAGCTCGTGAGCGCTAAGACAGGGATTTTGGCAAGCGACGGGTCTTTGCGAAATTGATCAGCGAAGATAAACCCGTCTGCCACTGGCATCAGTATATCCAAAACGACTAAATCAGGCTTTTCCTTTCTTGCCTTTTCCAGCCCCTCTTGCCCATTGTAGGCTACAATCACCTCGTAAGCCTTGCTTTCCAAAGCTCCTCTCATCACTGTCACAAGGTCAACATCATCGTCAACAAGTAGAATCTTTGGCCTTTGTTTCATGCCTAATCACCTCCTCAAATTATTTGCTTTCTGTAAACCTAATTATGGTTGTTCAGCTAGCCTCCCTGAACAACCACTGGTCTTTTCGGCAGAGTAAAGGTAAACCTGCTTCCCTTGCCCGTGTCAGGGCAGGGGCTTTCAGCCCAAATCTTGCCTCCATGAGCTTCTATTATTCTCTTGGATATGGACAGTCCCAATCCGGTGCCCTTTGCTCCCACATTACTTCCCCGGAAGAAGTCATCAAAGAGCCGCGGTAAGTCCTCAGGTGGGATGCCAATTCCAGTATCTATTACTTCAACCTGTACATCGCTGTCGCCGTCTGTCAGCCTGACCAGCACCGTGCCCTCGCGCGTATAATTGATAGCATTACTTGTCAGATTAGTTACCACCTGCTGCAGTCTACGACTTGCTCCATAGATCTTAGGCGAACTTACAGGTAATTCGACTTTCAGTGCTAGCCCCTTCTGCCTTGCCAGGTTATCGAGGCCTTCCGTAGCTTGCTTAATCACCTCATTCGCGGAGATTTCCCTCATCTCGCGATTAATCTGACCGGCTTCAATACGAGGTATGTCCAATAGGTCAGTAATCAACGTCAGAAGCCCATCGATTCTCCTAATACCTCTTTGCATCAGGTCTCTCTGCCCATCGGTTATCTCGCCGGTGTATCCATCTACTATATAGGACAACAAACTCTGGGTAGCGACAAGGGGAGACTGGAGGTCATGAGCGACAACGCTGAGAAACCGGACAAAGCGATGCCTTTCCTCTACCAGTTTGACTACTTCAGCAGAAATCTGCTCCAACTCCATCGTTCTTTGTTCCAGAAGCTGGTCCCTCAATTTTACCACCTCACGTTGTCGCCTCCCCAGCTCACCCACAATAGAGGTGGTCACATAGGTGGAGGCATAAGCCAAAGTTGTCAAGGCAACCAGAACACCGACGACATAGCCTAAATCTCTGTATCGATATGCATGCACAAATCCCGTGAGATTTACATGGGGTATTATCCAAGTATACTCCAAAAAAACCAGGAGTGTCACCATAACCATCGCTAACGTGGTCAGTTGATATGACCTTCTCCGGGAAAGAAATATACCAGATGCAGTGGTATGGATTATGTAAATAAATATGAACGGGTTTTCTATTCCCCCAGTATAGTGCAGAAGCACAGTAAGTGTTACCAAATCAAGAAAGACCTGGATATTGCCGTAGGCATCAGCTTTCCTGACCACCAACTCAGGTTTTTGTGCCTTCAGGTCCTGTGTCAAACGTAAAAATACGAGATTATAGAAAGCGATAACTACGCAAATTACGTACACTGGGATGGTGGGGAGGTAAATACCAAATACCTTTGTTGCTACTAGTGTAGCAATGATGATGGCTAGAATGGCAAGCCATCTCATATTAACATACACACTGAGTCGCAGTATCAGTGCTCGCTCTACAGGTGAGTAGTCCGTCGTTTTTTCTTCTTCAGAGAATGCTTTATTCATCTTCAGGACTGCGTAGATCTACCTAGTATTTGAATGCCTCAGTTTGTCTGGTGTGACCACCTATGAAAATACAAGACCTGGACAGAGTTCTCTGGCCAAATCGCGCTCCAAAGAGTGTCCAAAACTACGTGTCGCGTGAAGCATGCCCTACTGTAACCTGTCGCTCATCCAAGCCGAGTGATAACTCTAAGCTAGGTCTAGTGCAACTCCATTAGTTGGAGTCACGGTCTCTGTACAGTCTGTATCAGGTCGCCATTTCTATCTCTTATATTCACTATAAGAGCCATCCGCCCCGGCAAAGCGTGGGTAGCACAGCCCAGACATGGGTCATAGGCTCTAAAAGCCATCTCTACCATATTAAGTAAACCTTCCTTCACTTCTGGCCCCTTGATACATCCCATGGCTGCTTTCTTAACAGATAGGCATATAGGAGCTGCATTGTGCTGGGTCGCTACGATAAGATTGACTTTTGTAGTTTTTCCATCAGCATCAGCCTCATAATGGTGGATTAACGTTCCACGCGCTGCTTCGACACAGCCGATACCAACCTTATCCAATTTGAGATTCATATTACGTATATCTTTGCTGGTCAGCAAGGGGTCATTAGCAATCCTCTGCATATGCTCCGCAGCCTGGAAGGCTTCAATCAACCTTGCCCAGTGGTAAGCCAGAGTATGGTGACTTGGCTTGCCGCCTAGTATATCAAACATTGCCTCATATTCCCTCTGTGCCAGGGGGGTTAACATCCTCTCAGCTACGTTTAACCTTGCCAGGGGGCCCACACGATACAGTGAGGTTGCCTTACCATCGTTCAAACCATCCCATCCTACTTTTCTCAGGTGAGTTAGCCTTATGTATGTCCACGGTTCGACCCACTCTCCTATATGGTTAACATAATCGTGATAGTCAAACAAGGCATATTCCTCACCCTTGGGATTGACCACCCTGCACTTACCTTCATAAAAGTTTACCCGGTAATTATCGTCCACTAGCCCCATATAATAGGTGTTCAGTTTGTAAGCGTCACTCAGGACAAGGTCCAGATATTGCTTATTATCCAGGACAATCTGCTTGAATAATTCCAGAGCAAACTGGACAAATTCAACACAGAAGTCGGCAGTCCCCTTTATCCATTTTCTATCCTCCTCAGTAATCCCCCTGGATACCCCTCCGGGTAAGCCACCTTCAGGATGTGGTGGCTTGCTCGCTATATACTGGATTATCTCACGGCACCTTTTTCTTGCCTCAATGACCTTGGCACCGATTTCCAATCCCACTTTCTTAACTACGCCGAGAATATTCCTTTCCGCGGGGTCAGCATTTGGCCCAAGCACAAAGTCCGGTCCGGCAAGAATAAAGAAGTGCAGCAAATGGTCTTCCACATAGAATGCATTGTAATGGAGCTGTCTTATCAGCTTGGCGGTGGGTGTTGGCTCCACTCCATATAGGTCGTCTAGGGCTTTTACGGATGCCATATTATGGGGTGTTGGACAAACGCCACAAACATTGGACATAATTCGCGGCAACTCCTCCACAGGCCTACCGAGGCAGAACCTTTCAAAACCTCTGAGTTCCACTACCTGCCAGTAGGCATCCTCTACATTACCCGTATCATCTAGGAAAATCTCAATCTTCCCATGTCCCTCAAGTCTAGTTATTGGATTTATGGTTATCTTTTTGGTCACATTGCACCTCTTTCCTATCTAATCCTTTAGCCTCTTTTTCCTTTCAATATCGAAGCGGGAAGTGCGAATCGGTACAGGTAGCCCACAGGGTCAACAATCTGGTCTACAATCCTCGTTATATCTTCTTCATTCTGTGCATCTAAAATTGATGCCAAGGCGGAGACAAACTTAGCTCCGGAATCCACAACTCCTTCCACAGGGCCAAAGCATCCCCGGCACGGGATATTGATATTCATGCAGGTTTCTCCACAGCCGTCACGGGTGGCAGGTCCCAAGCAGATTATCCCTTGAGCCAGAAAACAAGTTTCGGGGTCTGCTTCTACCTCGTGGATTCTCTTAATTTCCTTTATTGCCATCCTATCCGGCTTCGACTTGTTGCGCTTGCAGGTATCGCACAAGGCCCTTTGAGGTGCCAGGGTTGAGCCTTTTGGAGGAAGCTTATTCTCAAGGACTGCGCTCACGGCATACATCACCAAATAGGGAGGAGGAGGACATCCAGGCAAGTAATAATCGACATCGATTATATCGTTCAATGCATGGACATGGTCATAGAATTCGGGGAGGGTAAGCTCTCTTCCATTGACCTGAGTGCTCACTTGAGGATAGTTCCCATTGGGATTGACTACCGTCGGGGCATCACGATAGACCCAGTTGAATATGTCCTCTTTTGTGGTGAGGTTTGCTAATCCGGGCGTCCCGCCAAAGCAGGCGCAGGCACCAAAGGCGAGAACTAACTGAGATTTTTCCCTCAGTAGCTTCGCTATCTCTTCTTGTTCCGAGTTTCTGACATTTCCATTGACCACGCTCAAAACGATTTCACCATCCTTCATACCTTTGATACTGTGATACTTAAAGTCCAGCGCTACTGGCCACAGAATGATATCAACCGCCTCTGCCACGCGAAGGAGCACTTCATTTATATCGACGACCGCCTCGTCACAGCCCCCACAACCTCCCAACCAGCAAATGGCAACTTTTGGCTTCGCCATCTTATTTCCCCCCTCTAGCCTTAATTACCTCTTTCGGCATCTTCTCTGCCGCTTCGGCCTTCTTTGACGGACCTAGTTTTGTGAGTTCCTTGCTCATCTCCTTCACTAGCTGCGGGATTCTCCTGCCTTCAGGGTCAACAGATAGCTCTATCCTAATCCTTTCCTTCTCTATACCCATGGACTCCAGTAGCCTGCGGAGAAGGTACACTCTCTTTTTTGCCTCGTAGTTACCGTCTTGATAATGACAGTCCCCCTCTGGACAGCCGAGTATCAAGATCCCATCAGCCCCTTCTTCGAACGCATTGACCATATGCGTGGCATCGATTTTTCCTGTGCAAATAATGGGTATCCAGCTCTCTATCTTACTAGAGAGGGCAGCTTCATCTGTCAGATAGCCCCAGCCAAACTTGCAGGAAAAACACACTACCTTGGGTTTATATTCGCTCAATGTTCGCCTCCTTAGCAATACTTTTTGTTGAGTATCTATGACAGGGATGCGTATACCCTAGCTATTCTCTCTGTTGTATCGTCATCGACCATTTTTCTTGCCTGGGATGGACAAGCCACAACACACATGCCACAGGACTTGCACTTGAACATATCCGTCTCAGACGTGATCTTGCCGCCAGAGTTAACCAACCGAGCAGCATAATAGTTGCAGGCATAGACACAATGGCCACAGCCGCTACACCTCCCCACATCCACCTCCACTGGACTTAAAGATTTCTGAAAACCAATGGATATGCAGGCCTTACAAGACAGGCAGGGACCACAAGTAACACATCTTCTCGCCTCCTCTATCGCCTCTCTTAATGTAAAACCCTTCTCAAAAAGTTGGAAATGCATTCTATTTTCAGGTGGTATCCAGAGCACTTCAGGTTCACGCTTGTAGTCTCTCCTAACCGGGATCTCATATCCCTCGTAATCTCTCCTCCGACCCTCCTTCATATTCACCCCCCTCAAATACCTGTCAATAGACTCCACAGCCACAAGCCCTTCCCCCATAGCTTCTATCATGAAACCGACCCTTCTCACATCACCGCCTATGAATAGCCAAGGCTTACTTAGACTCTGCAGCGTTAAGTGGTCAATATCAAATCTACCCCGTTCATCCAGAAGGCCTTCTTTCTGGAGCAGAGGTCTATCAGGGGCCTGCCCCACTGTGATTATGAGTACATCCCCTGCTAAATCTATGCAGTCAGTACAATCGAACTTGGGATTGAACCCTTCTTGGTCAAATACACTAATACATGTGGGACAGTTAATTCCCTTGAATTTGCCACTCTGTCCGACAATCTTTCTCACGCCGCGGCTATAAATTATCCTTATACCCTCCTCCCAGGCCCCACGGAGTTCCTCTTCATCCGCTGGTATGCCATCCCTATGGTCCTTGTCCTCACGTTCAAGAGCGACGACAGTTACCTCTGCTCCCTGCCTCCTAGCTGACCTAGCTACATCAAAGGCTACATTTCCGCCTCCTGTGACTATAACTCTTTTGCCCTTGAAATAATCTGGCGCGATATTGCCGTGGCTGACTTCGTACAGATAGGTGTGACCATACATCACACCTGACAGATCCTGCTCTTCCAAAGACTGCCCCTCAAAGGTCAGAACTCTGGGATATGGCAACCCTGTTGCAAGGAACACTGCCTTATAGCCCTCATGCTTCAATTTCTCCAGTGTCATTTTCCCTGCCCCAAGCCTGCTGTTGTACTTAACATCTATGCCAGCAATCCTTACAAGGTTCTCGACTGTAGTTTGTAGAATCTCCTTGGGCAGGCGATAGTCTGGTACCAGCCATAGCGCTCCACCAAGTCGGTCAGAGGCTTCGATTATCGTTACCCGATATCCTCTCTTGCTTAGGTCGTAGGCACACATCAGCCCACCCGGCCCACCACCTATCACAGCCACGTTTTCTTTGTCTCTAAGGATCTCTAATTCCTCTCGCTCCTTCAAATGGTCGGTATAAACATCCGACAAGAATCTTTTGAGTAGCCTTCTCTTGATTGCCCCACCCTTCTTACTGTAGTTACACTCCAGTTCACAAATGCCACATATATAGCCGCAAATATTGAAGAAGGGGTTCTTTTCATAGAGGTACTCACTAATCTGGATTATGCCTTCTTTTGCCAAATCTGGGTCATCAGGAAGAAGAGAAATAAGCACGTTTGTCCGCTGGATATCCTCATTTATAGGACATTTGATCTGACACGGGGGTAGGCACTGCCTTACTGCCATCTCCGTGTGTGCAACCCCGATGGTTTCGGTCTTCCACATATTAAACCTCCTTAACTAGAAATAAGACTCTCTAATCAACATTCCAGATAACATAACCATCAGAATACAGCAGAAAAGTCCCTGAGCTTACCATCACTATCACGAAAATCTGCCGTAGCAATTATATCCATTACCATCCAAAGAAACAAGCCATTATACCTGTGGCTATTCGAAAAAATGAGTAATTATACCCGTTACTATTCAAAGAAATAAGTCATGTTTTCGCTGGAAGCAAGTCTCAAAACAGGCAGCTCAAATGAATAAACACTCATGGAAGTGAACTAG
>JBBISW010000011.1:4622-24847 GCA_037441105.1 Chloroflexota bacterium | reverse complement strand
GGGTGATGACCCGGGTCTTGCCGCTGCCGGGACCGGCTACGATGAGCAATGGCCCGTCTATGGTCTCTACGGCTTGCCTCTGGGCTGGATTGAGGTCGGCTAAAACATCCATTTCGTGACTACTTGGTTGTTTCTGTCGCTTGCCATTTAATTTCTACCTGTTCTGGCTTGACGCCGGTGAAGGTGATGCCCTCTGGGCCGCTGACAATGGTGGCACCCGACGGGCTGGCTTTAATGGTGGTTTTTCCGCCATTGGTGCTTACGGTTATCCGGTTGGCGTTAACATTAAGCACGATATTTATCTTTTGTGTTGGCAGCCCAGTAACCGGTTTGCCCTCAACTGTTACTGAACCGATGCTGACTCCTTCCAGATACACATCGGCACAGCCACCAGCAGCACCACAACCCAGACTGAGTGCCAGTGAAGCAGTTAGCAGGGCTAAAATGACAAGTTTAACGACTGACGTGGTTTTCATTTATGCGTCCTCCTTTGCACATATGGTTTGTATTCTGGGGATTTGTATATTCAGTGAAGGATTTCATGAGGTTTGAGCTCATTATAGCATTGGCTGGGAGTGGCTTCAAAAATCATCGCTTTTATGTCATTGCGAGCCCTTCGCCCACTGTCATTCTGAGCGTAGCGAAGAATCTCACACTGCTCAGGGTAAACTCCGCGAAGCAATCCCCACTTCCCTCCTCCACCGAGATTGCCACGTCGCTGGCACTCCTCGCAATGACAGAAAAAGAAGGTGAGATTGCCACATCGCTGGCACTCCTCGCAATGACAGAGGAAAGAAAACCGAGATTGCTTCAGCACTGCGCGCTTCGCAATGTGAAGTGGAGAGTGTTTACTAACAATCCATTCCTAACGTAGCCACGACCCTTCAGGGTCGTGGCAGCGAGGCTAAAGCCTCGCACTACATTAGTAAACAGTCTCGAATTAACTCTTTTGCTAATGTACGGCATTTTTCCATATAATGTGGAGAAATTCAGCTTATAGACGGGATAGTGATGAAAGTGGTGTCAATTGTGGGCATGGCTGGCTCGGGCAAGTCCGAGGTGGCCAGGATGTTTGAGAGGAACGGCTTCGGGAAGATAAGATTCGGAGACATTACCGATGAGGAAATCAAGAAGAGGGGGTTGGAGCTAAACGAGGAAAACGAGCGCTATATAAGGCAGCAACTGAGAAAAGAGCACGGAATGTCCGCTTACGCTAAGTTGAACTTGCCCAGGATTGATGACTCCTTAAAATCGTCAGACGTTGTAATTGATGGCCTCTACTCTTGGGAAGAGTATGCATTACTTAAGAACCGCTATGGTGACCGCTTTCATGTGGTTGCTGTTTGGGCCTCGCCCAAAACAAGGTATCAGAGGCTGGCGAGAAGGCGGATTCGACCTTTGACGGTGGAGGAGGCTGCCAGCCGGGACACCGCCGAGCTGGAGAATACCAATAAGGGCGGGCCCATTGCCATGGCTGACTTCACCATCATAAACGAGACCTCCTTGGAAGACCTTAAACAGGAAACTGAAAGGATTATTTCTGCATTGAGATGAAAAAGGCAACCAGGCCGGATGTTGATGAATACTTTCTCAAGATAGCTTCCGTAGTAGCAGAACGTTCGACCTGTCGACGCCACCACGTTGGAGCTGTGGCAGTGAAGGACAAGCATATATTAGCCACTGGCTACAATGGTGCTGCTGCCGGGCTTAAGGACTGCCTTGAGCTGGGCTGCCTCAGAGACGAAATGAAAATACCGTCGGGAACGAGGCACGAGATATGCCGGGGCATTCATGCTGAGCAGAATGTAATCATACAAGCATCGCTCCATGGGGTGAGCCTGGAGGGCGCCACGGTCTATGTTACTCATACACCGTGCATACTCTGTGCCAAGATGCTGGTCAACGCCAGAATAAAGCGATTTGTCACCTTCGGCAAATACGCTGATGATTCCTTTGTAAAGCTGTTCAAAGAGGCGGGAATAGAATTCGAAGCCCGGAAGAAGCCCCCATCCAAGATAACTTACCTTGATTAAAACTTATTGTTCCTAAGAAATATTGAAGAGCACTCAATCATGTATTGCAAAAGCAAAGACCCCATGCGATAATACGATAAACTAATACGGATGGCACAATGAAACAACTAAATGGAAAGGCAATGAGCGTCATCGGGCTGGGAGTGGTTGGACTTACTACCGCTGTCGGGTTCCGGCTTAAAGGATTCAAGGTAATAGGCATAGACATCGACCCAGAAAAAGTCATCAGAATAAACGAGGGGGTCAGTCCCATATATGAAAAGGCACTGGGTGAAGCTCTAAAGAAAGCGAAGCTCAAAGCTACCACTGATTTCGAGCAAATCCTGAAATTCGACATATCGTTCCTCTGCGGTGGTACCCCGGGCAAGAATGACGGTTCAGTCAATCTACACTATGTTCAAAAGCCAGTGGAGCAACTGGCTGAATTGTTGAAGAGAAAAGGAAGGCCCCATCTGGTTGTTATCAGAAGCACGGTTGTCCCTGGTACTACTGATGAGGTTATAACGCCATATTTTCGTGATTTGCCAGATGTTGGCATCTGCGTGAACCCTGAATTCCTACGAATGGGGACTGCGTTGGAAGACTTCTTGGCTCCCAACCGAATCGTCATCGGTGAAAACGACCCGCAGTGGGGTAGCTTTCTCGCCAGTGTATATAAGGCTCTCGGCGCACCTATTGTCAGAACGAACTTCAAGACTGCGGAGATGATCAAATATGCCTCGAATTCATGCCTGGCTACCAAGATATCCTTCATTAACGAAATAGGCAACATTTGTAAGAAAATGGGCATTGATGCTCGTGAAGTAGCCAGGGCCATGGAATTTGACCATCGGATTGGAGAAGGTCACCTGCGAGCCGGTATCGGCTATGGTGGCTCCTGCTTTCCCAAGGATGTGGCGGCTCTTATTGCCAAAGCTAAAGACATGGGCTACGAGCCAAACGTACTTCAGCAAGTCATAGAGCTGAACAATCGCCAGCCACAGCGCATGATGGAGCTGCTCAGAAGCCACGTCCCGTCGCTCAAGGGTAAAGTCGTCGGAATCCTGGGGCTGGCTTTTAAGCCAGATACCGATGACGTAAGGGAGTCAAGGGCAATCCCCATCGTTGAAGCCCTGCTGAAAGAGGGGGCAAAAATACGCGCCTACGACCCCCAGGGAATGACGAATTTCCAGAAATTATTCCCCGACATTGAATACGCCACCAGTGCTGAGAAAGTACTGGAAACTGACGCCTTGCTTATAATTACGGAGTGGGAAGAGTTCGGCTATCTGGATTTCAATGACTGTATCGTTATAGATGGCAGAGGGATAGATGCTGCCAGAAATGCCCGAATCTACGAAGGCGTCTGCTGGTAGGTGAGGGACTGTACAGTATTTAGCGATGGGGAAAGGATGAGAATTGTAGTCACTGGTGGTGCTGGTTTCCTCGGTTCACATCTATGTGACTCGTTAATCTCTCAAGGTCACTCTATAATCTGCGTAGATAATCTCATCACTGGCAACCTGTCCAACATAGAGCATCTAACCTGTGAGAATAGCTTTGAGTTCGTCAAGCAGAATGTATCGAACAGGCTCAGGATAGATGGAGACGTTGATTACGTGCTCCACTTTGCCAGCCCGGCAAGCCCCGTCGACTATTACAAATTTCCTGTGGAGACGTTGAAGGTAGGCTCTCTGGGCACGCTAAACGCTCTGAATCTGGCTCATAAAAAGAAGGCGAGATTCCTGCTGGCTTCTACTTCCGAAGTATATGGAGACCCTCTACAGGACCCTCAGACAGAAGAATATCGGGGAAACGTGAATCCAGTGGGACCGCGTTCGGTCTACGACGAGGCGAAGAGGTTTGCTGAGGCGTTGACCATGACCTATCATCGCCTGTATGGAATTGACACCAAGATAGTCCGCATTTTCAATACCTACGGTCCCAGGATGAAAAGAGATGACGGCAGAGCCATTCCCACGTTTATCACCCAGGCGCTGAGCGGAGAACCCCTGACCATCTTTGGTGATGGCCTCCAAACCAGAAGTTTCTGCTACGTTTCTGATTTGATTGAGGGCATGAACAGGCTTATGCTATCAGTTTTCATCGGGCCTATGAACCTGGGCAATCCCGAAGAATTAACCATATTGGACATAGCTCAAAGAATCCTTCGGATTACTGGGAGCGGCAGTGATATGGTTTTCAAGCCACTGCCTGAAGACGACCCAAAGCAGAGGCGGCCCGATATTACCAAAGCCCAGAAGATACTGGGCTGGAACCCCGTGGTCAAACTGGACACCGGCCTAAGAGAGACAATCGAATGGTTCAAAAGGAGCAAATGTGGCTAAGAGCATCTTGGTGACAGGTGGAGCTGGTTTCATAGGCAGCCATTTGGTGGATAAACTGGTCACAGACGGGCATAGGGTGAGGATTCTCGACAACCTAGAGCCCCAAGTCCACAGCGGAGTGCCTTCTTATCTTAATCCGGAGGCTGAGTTCATCAAAGGTGATGTCAGAAATGAATACGACCTCAGCCGAGCCTTGAAGAATATAGAGGTCGTATTTCATTATGTGGCTATGGTGGGTGTGGGCCAATCGATGTATCAAATCCACAAATATGCAGAGGTAAATACCTGTGGTACAGCTAAACTGCTGGAAATCCTGGTAAACGGAGCTCGTAACATAGAGAAGCTTATAATCGCCTCCTCAATGTCAATATATGGAGAAGGTGCATACAAGTGCAAAGGCTGCGGCATGGTTTACCCAAAACTGAGGAGCGAGGCTCAACTTGAAGCCGCAGAATGGGAATTATCGTGTCCCAAATGTGGTGGAGCTACAAAGCCGGTTCCTACCGACGAAGATAAACCGCTATACCCGACCAGCGTTTACGCCGTCTCCAAGAGGGACCAGGAGGAGATGTGCCTGTCAGTGGGTAGAGCTTATGGGATACCCACGGTGGCGCTCCGGTTTTTTAATACCTATGGCTCGAGGCAATCTCTGTCTAATCCATATACCGGTGTTTGTGCCATATTTCTATCCAGAATAAAGAGTGATAGGCCACCTTTAATCTTCGAAGACGGGCGTCAAGCCAGAGATTTTGTCTCGGTTTCTGACATAGTTCAAGCGAGCTTGCTGGCAATGAACAAGGCTGAAGCTGACTATGAATCATTTAATGTGGGCAGCGGTAAGCAGGTAACCATCTCCGAAGTAGCCAGCACATTGATCAAGTTGTACGGCAAGAGGTTAGAACCGGAACTTACGGGCAAATATCGGGCTGGAGACATAAGACATTGCTATGCTGATATATCTAAGATAAGCTCAAAGCTGAAGTTCAAACCAAGGGTTAGCTTCGAAGCAGGAATGAAAGAGCTTATTGAATGGTCGGAGAGTGCGCAATTCGACGACAAAACCCAGCGAGCTCAAGATGAGCTTAGGAAGAGAAAACTTATCAAATGACAGGCTAGTCGCTATAGTTCCGAGACGAATACACCCTCGTAAACTTGAAGAAAGAATCAATCACCAACTTGTATTTCAAAGACATTCCTCTGCCCCCGCTTGAGATACACTATTTTTTCTACCTGTGTGCCTTCTCTTAGCACAGTGAGCCGGTACTGTCCATAAAAACCTCTAAAACTAGCCTGCCCCAGGAAATCCGTTTTGATTTCCTCGCGTGTCCACCACTCTTGGTGTATCAGCTTCATCAGGCGATTATACGCAGGTTTTGGGGTCATATCTTTTCGTAGCAATCCTGCGGGAGCCCCCTGCCATGCCCCGAGGTCGGAGAAGTCCCACCAGGTAATGGCCTGCACTGAAGGGTGGCTGAATAAGAGCCGGTAAAGGGCTTCGGTATACGCTGCCTGTGTATTCTCGCCATCCGCCGTGGTCTCCCACCCAGGGCGAAAGCTCTGCCAGTCACTGTCCAGTTTTACATCTCCACTGAGTACGGTCACTTCCGTGAAATGAATAGGGGTACCCAGCTCTCTGTACCGCTCGCAGATTGCCCAAACCCAATCTAAGGGGTAAGCCCCCCTGTGCATGTGGGTCTGGATTCCAATAGCATCGAACTTACCACCCTGTCGCTGTATGTTCTTGAGCAAGAAATAGTGAGCATCATCGGTGCGAAAATCGTTGACTATTAGCGTCGTCTCTGGAGAACTGCTACGTGCCCAGCCTAGAGCGGTAGCTGTAGCCACTGCTGGAGTCCAGGCCTTCATCCATTGACCCACCGGGTTCTCGAACCGGGGTGCCAGTGTCGGCTCATTAACCACGCTCCAGAAGTCAACAAGCCCTTTGAAACTACTTACTGTTATAGTTACCCTTCTTTGTAGAACTTGCTCAAGCTCTTTGCTGTCTGACGGCGCCCAGGATGGCACTGACATCGTCCATACCAGAGGGTGACCGCAGGTAGCCAGATCATGCTCTTTTGCCCAAGTTGCCGCACTCTTGAGGCTGGCCTCTTTATATTCGCCCGGTGACAGCTCGTAGTCGCTCCAGTAGAACGGCAAAGTAGCATAGTTGAACAGGCGGAGAAATGCCTTGCGGTAAGCCTCTTCTAGGGCTTCGTCACCAGCACTGCCTAACCTGAATAATCCGGCGCCGAAGAGGAAGTCGTGCTTTAGCATTTCTACGTACACCACTGCGTCCCTGAGTAGTTTGCCCTTGCTGTCAACCACGACTACTCGGCCGTCTCCTCGGCGATACCTCTGGATGCGTTCCTGGGCAGCCTTTAGTAGTTCAGTTTCGGCTGCTGACCAGACAAGCCAGTCAGGTTCGAGCGCTGGGCTGGCTGTTTTAGTTTCAAAACAGCCGCAAGAGAGCCAGAAACTCTGGCTAACAACAAACAGAAATACCAAAACTAGCGATAGTATAGAAAAGCGGGCCATCGCTAGAAACTATAGCAGAGTAGGGTTGAGCAATTCAATTATTTGGAGTGTGCTTTCTGTTACGATCTGACCGAAGTGGCCATGAGAGGTCAGTAATGGTGCTGGGGGTGCGTGTTGCTTTTCTCTCTTGCTTATAATAAGATGTTCGAATAGGATTTTGGTTTAGCCAAAAGTTTCCCTGCAAGCGAATTTATGAAGCAATAAAAAAACAGAAAGGGGATAAGCCACATGTATCATAAGTGCTTTTTAGTCGCCATAATCATCGTTATCTGCATGGCAGTCCTGGGCTGTGCGTCCGAACGCCAACCACGGCCGCTAATTGCCTTTGAATCGGAGCGGGATGGCAACAGAGAGATCTATGTTATGAATCCGGATGGCACTGGCCAGACCCGGCTCACCAAGAATCCTGCTTACGATGGCTTTCCAGCGTGGTCAACAGACGGTAGAAAAATTGCCTTCGAGTCGGAGCGGGACGGTAATAGGGAAATATATGTCATGGAAGCAAATGGCAGCAAACAGGCCCGGCTCACCAAGACCCATGCCTACAATGGCTTCCCCGCCTGGTCATGGGTATCCGAGGCCAGGAAAATTGCCTTTGAATCAGAACGAGATGGCAACAGGGAAATATATATTATGAATCCGGATGGACGTAACCAGTATCGGCTCACCAATACTCCTGCGTTTGACGGCTTTCCCGCCTGGTCATGGACAGCGGTTGGCGGCCAAAAGATCGCCTTTGTCTCCAGGAGAGATGGCAATCGCGAGATATACATCATGAATGAGGACGGCACTAACCAGACCCGGCTCACCAACAGCTCCCCTAAAGATAATACTTTCCCAGCCTGGTCGCATGACGGAATGAAGATTGCCTTTGTCTCCTTCAGAGATGGTAACGCAGAGATATATGTTATGGATAACGATGGTACCAACCAGACTCGGCTCACTCAGAATACCGCCTATGATGGCTTTCCGGCGTGGTCACCTGACGGTAAAAAAATTGCCTTTGAGTCGGAGCGGGATGGCAACCGGGAAATCTATATTATGAATCCGGACGGCAGCGAGCAGACTCAGCTCACCGAGAGTCCTGCCGTCGATGCCTTCCCGGCATGGCGACTGGGAGTGATAATTCAAGAGCCAAAAAACAAGTAGGTTGTGATGCGCTATTGTGATAACAGACTCGTGAAGTTTAAACAGTTGTGTCTTCTTCACTGGGCACATTGCAGAATAGATATGAGCCACACTATTGAATGAATCTCGGTCAATCATATGCGTTATCAATCAGTTGCTCTCGTGTGTGGTAAAATGCCAGGAAGGTAAGCGATGTTTGATTCGTTCGTAGTGGTAATCGTTGTTATCTACGCCTTATACTACGCTCTTCTTCTTTTGCTTGTTGCCCAAACCAGAAGGGGAGTAGTCATAACCGAAAAGCCTCCCAGCAAAACCCCAGATTTTCTAATCCTACTATCTCCCATGCTATTTTTGTTTTTTGTCTGGGTTGTACTCTGGTGGGCTTCAAGCTCTGCTGTCGTCTCCTGGTATCAGCCCTGGGCTATTGTCTACATCATCGCCCAGTTGCTTTACTTTCTTGCCTTCATGGTGATGCTCTATTTTCTCACCCGGAAAGTCAACTGGGTGGATAGCTCCAGAATTGATTCTATTCCTGAAGAGCAAGTGCCCCTGATTGTGCTGGCATATCCCGTCCTCAACGAGGACGAAAACACCATGCACACCACCATGGTTTCATTGTCCAAGATGGACTACCCGAAATCCAAATACAGGATAATCGCCATTCCCAATAGTGATGACACGGCTACAATCGCAATGTTAAGACGACTCCAGGCAGAATTTTCCTTCCTGGAGATTATGGAGGTGCCTCCCACCAGTGACCTGTCCTGGGATGTAGTCTGGCAAGCCTGGGAGAACAACCCAAAAGCCTACTGGTTTCATGAAGGCAAGACCAAAGGGGATAGGAGCCTGCCGCCGAAGAAGACGCGCCAGCTCATTTACCTTTTCTACGCACTGGTGTCCGAGATTGGTACCGACTGGGTGCTGGACTATATCGATGCTGACAGCATAACGCCATCAAATCATTTCAAGCTGGCGGCTGTGGGACTGCAGCAATATGATGTCCTCCAGTCCACGAATGTAGTTGGCAACCCACTGGACACCTGGGCCACCAGCTTCCATGCCTTCGACCACATGTGCTGGGATGGCAATACCTATCCTCATATGTCTGCTGACGGCAAGCACCCTTATTATGTGCTGGGTAAAGGGCTGTTCTACAAGGCGAAAGACCTTGTCGAGCTGGGCTGTTTTAATCCCTGGATTACTATAGAAGACCCGGAGATAGGTCTGCGGTTATGGACCAATGGGAAACGCCTTGGCATCATTGCCGAGCCCCTGATTGAAGAGGTTCCCCAGACTTTTCGCGGCGGCATTATTCAGAGAAACCGTTGGATGTGCGGCTTTTTCCAAACGCTGAACTCATCTCTGAAACAGATGGGCATGAAATTCTGGCACAGGCAACTGGCGCGGCTTAACTTCGTACCAACACTATCCCTGACAATCAATCTTTTCGGTTTGCCTACCGGAGCTTATGCTCTTTATCTTTTAATAACCAGCTATGGTCCATTTCCACCATGGGTGTGGGTGCTTTCGGTGGTGAATATAATTCTTTACATCGTGGTAATGGGGCAGGCGTATTGGAATGCCTGGAAGCGAACCAGGCTGGTATTGAGCAAAGTCTCCTCTCGGGTCTGGTATATGATTCGCATCAATCCGTTATTTCTATTTCTCTATTACCTCTTGTGGTCTGTCCCCATAGCCATTGGCTTCGGCATGTTCCTTGCCGACAGAGGAAAAGCCTGGGCGCGCACGGAAAAGGTGGACGCCGACCGCCGCTTCGTCTCTGACACGCCTGGTACACCAAATACACCATCTATGCGGGATTAAATACCGCAAACCTGCTAACATCCGCGCTTTTTTCTGGATTTCCTCATTTCCTCACACCTATTCCGGAGGCGATATGACGCTGCTGGTACTTTAGTACTTTACCCTAGATAGCGTGTAATTCGGTACCAAATTCCCACCTTGAAAGGTTACCAATAGGTCACGAATCCGCCACTAGCTTGCCGTACACTTGAAGCGTGAGACAAGTTAGTGGTTCCAAGGTTCAGACAGCGGCAACAGGCCTCTTTTTGTCGATAGCCCTGATTTTGGTGCTGGCAGGATTTCCCGACCCAGCAGAGGCTTTAGTGGAGACAAAGCTGTCTGGCCGTGTTACAGACGTCAACGGGCTACCAATTGCGAATTGTTACATCGATGCTTCTGATACGAATTATGCCAGCCTCGGGAACACCTACACCAATGACAAAGGTTACTATGAATTGAGCGTGTCCAAGCAAGAGGCGTACAATCTCTGGGCTGGGAAAACTGACCAGTATAACTTCGTCTATATCCCGCAGAGCAGAGTGACTACATCCGGCCAGACTGACTTCAAACTGGTGCCCGGTGCCAACATCGTCATAAATGCCTATGATGCACAGGGCAATCTCATGCGGAACCAGAGCTTCAGACAGACCACTCTGTCCAGAGTCTTCGCCACCGATATGACAGATATACCAGCCTACAGCTACTTCGGCGCTGTTCATGACGAGAAATCAAACTGGGACTGGAATCAGGCAATCCCGGCGATGGTAGTTCAGCCACAGACACCATACAAGATACACGCTAATCTGGAAGTGCCCGGGTTCGGCAGGGTGATGCTCTCCGCAGACAATGCCGCTAATGGATACTTTCTAAGCAAACAGGGTGAGCAGATTACCATCAATCTTAACTACGAAATAGCCAAATCAAGCCTGGCAATGCTTAGGCAGCAGGACGGTGTCATAGTGACTAAAGAGATGGAAGCCAGTGCGCGGCATCTTGCTGCTGCAGAACGATATCTGAACCAGAATCCGGCCGATATGAAGAATGCGGTTACGGAACTCAACCTGTCCCTGAAATACTCGCTTGAGGCTCGTGAGCAGTGGGTTTTGACTAGGGCGAAATCAGACATCGAGAAATATCGCAAGGGCGATGTCCGATTACGAATAGTGGATGCCGCTGGCAAACCTCTTGGCAATTACCAAATCAATTTCAATCAGGTCAGAAGTGACTTTCTTTTCGGTGCCAACCCTATGGGCAGAAACGGTAGCTACGATGCTAAAATTGCTGGCCTGATGAAGGACGCCGGTGTGAACCATTCCTATATTGCAGCTCGACGGGGACTGATCGAACCGCAACCGGGAAAATTCAACTGGGACAATATAGACAATTATCAGAAAGTCGAGGAACAGCTTGGTCGAGGGTTCAAGCTGATGGGCGCGTTTAGCCTGTGGTTCAGCCCAATGAGTGACTTCAGCCCTGCGTACCTCAAGAATATGAGCTTCGAAGAGCTTAAGAAGAACGTCTACAACCATACGTACAATCTGGTTAGCAAATACAAAGGCAAGATAGATACCTGGGAAATAAACGAGATGAACCTTGCCAGTGCCAACGCTCTCGACCTGACGGGGGAACAGAAGCTTGAGCTCATGAAGGTCTTCGCTACGGCAGCAAAAGAAGCAAATCCACAGGCCAAGATACTCAATGGTTCCACTGCTCTTCCTTACGAATTCACCGATAGCGTCCCATTCCCCGCATTGCTGAAAAGTGGTGTTCCTGCGGACATTATTGGCCTGGAATTATATTACTCTGGTGTTAATACTGAGGGTTATTCGGCTGTCGGACTTGACCTGGCTGCAATTTCTGACCTGCTCGACTCCTACTCCACCTTCGGCAAGCCTATCTACATCAAGGAGTTCTCGGCTCCCTCCACACAGGTGTCTGGCTCATCCTGGTGGCATCAACCATGGGATGAGAAGACCCAGGCCGAATACGTGGAAAAGATATACACAATTGCCTTCAGCAAACCGTTGGTCCAGGCTATAACCTGGTCCTGGGGCATCTCTGACGAGGATGCTTTTATAGTCAGCGGCGGCCTTCTGGATGCTAGCTCGAATCCGAAACCGGCCTATTTTGCCCTGAAGAATCTTCTTAGCTCCTGGACTACCAGCGGTAACGGAATGACCAGCAGCTCTGGTGAATACAGCTTCCGTGGCTTTGGCGGGGAATACAATGTCACCGTGAAAGGTCCAAATGGACGCAGCTTCAGTACCACAATACACGTGACTGAACAACAGGCCAACTTGCTAACTATCCAAGTCAAATGAACTGCGGTTCAGGGAGGTTAACACGTCTGACGTGTGATGTAGTACGTAGTAGTTGAGAGACCGTGCTAGTCTATGATATGTCACATACAGTAGGCGCGCTCAGTTTCACGATGTCTTCTGTCCTCAACCTTACCAACTTGGTTTTGGCTCCGCCACCACACCAAACGTACTCGTGGCTTAAGACTTCCTCATCAAGGAATACAGGCACTTTCTTCTTGTGCCCTACGGGAGGTATGCCACCAGTACGGTAGCCGGTTACTGCCTCTGCTATATAGTTCGGTGCCAGCCTTACCGACTTTGAACTCGAGCAACGCTGAAGCTTATGCCTGCTTATATTGCGGTCAGCTCGAACTACGGCTATCAAGGGCTTTAAGTCCTGGTTAACGAACACGATGGTCTTTACTATTTCCTGAAGTGGTATGCCGCTTGCCTGTGATGCTTCCAGGGCATGGTGGGTAGCTCTCTTGTCCAGGAATTCAAACTGAACCTTATTTCTGACCAGAAATGCTCTCAGATTCATTATCCTTTTTAAGTATGTAATCCCGGACGATTTCGAGAGCCGCTTCGACCATTTCCGGTTCAATATATTTGGTCAGGTCATTTGGAGTATGGTACACCAGGCCTTGGCTGAACTTGCTGATGTCAAAGCTGAGGCCAGCCATATTGATAGCTTCCACGCCGATTTTGCCGAATGCCGCTGCGTCTGTGCTCCCGGCACCAAAGGGCAAGGCGGTGATTTTAGCTGAGTAGCCTAAAGATTTTGCGATATCTACGCAATCCTGCGCCATTTGATGTGAGAGCTTTATAGAGCCGTTAAGGTCACTAGCAAGAAAGTTGAGGTCTTCGACTTTGTAAAGCGTATCGATATTGAAGACGTAGGTCTTGGTGTGAAGTAATTCTTCACCGTGTTTTTTGCAGAATGCCCGTGCACCGCGGATGCCTGCCTCTTCAGCATCGAAAGAGGCTACTATTAGCCGGGTGTGCCGCAATGGATTTTTACCCGCCTGCTTGGCATTGTGAAACAGCTTTGCCGTCTCGTTGGCAATTGCTACGGCAATCATGTTATCGCCAGCACCGGGTGATACTTGTCCGGTGGTGAAGAATGCCAGTGGAAGCAGGAAAACCCCACCGACTAGCAATATCACGGGTATCCAGGGATGTGCCCAATCAGGGATGGGGATGTGAAAAACGGTCAAGATGGTTTCTACCAGAGCAACGAGGAACCCAAGCAACAAAAATAGTATCCCTGTGTTGATGAGATTAGCATAGTATTTCGGACAACGAGCAATGAGGTGAAAGACATATGCAGCATCATGATGTGCGCTGACAATGACCTGTTGCTTCACTTTCCCTTCCGGTTCGATGGAGCCAGAGACGTTATATCCGGTGGCTTTGGGAAATAATGGGTCAAGCAGGTGCCAGTAGCGGGCGAATTGGGCGTAAAACATGAAGAGACCCAATGCATACCCGATAAATGCCGGCACAGGAAGCCGTAAGAGCAATAGAATTGCGCAGATAAAGTAAAGCACAACCAGCCCGGGGATATACTTCAAGAAGCTCTTGGGATGGACTGTGAAATCTTCTATTTTTACTGAATCAGGGTCACAATTCTTGATAAATTCCTCTTTTATCCGGTTTGCCGTATTTCGGCAGGCTTCCGTCCCTGCCAGGCGATTGGGATATCGTTCTACGACTTCGTCAGTAAAATCGAAGACATGTTGCATATGGCTTTTGTTTATCTCTAAGTCAGAATTCCCCATATCAAACCTCCGCGTCCATATTAAAGTCCTGCTTGCCAGTTGTCAATGCCTTGTACTCGCCCAGCGATACATTTTTTCTCTCTCGATGAGAAAGGGATAGGGTGGGGGGGGTGACCTTCAGCCTCAAAGCTCCAAGTCCTAAGCACTAAATCCTAAACAAATACAAAATACAGATAACCAAATTCCAATCTTTTAGATTTAGCTAAAACGGCGAGGCTGAAGCCTCGCGGCTACATTTTCGGCTGATAGAGACAGGCACGGATATTCCTGATGCCACCAGTATACAAAACATGACCTATCTATCTGAATGAACCTTCGCTTCCAACCTCTTGCTATCTTCATGTCCAGACATTACAATGGCGGCAAATTGCTGACAGGGAGGAGTTAAAAATGGCCGACTACCCGTGGTACAAGAGCTATGACCCCGGTGTCCCGCACACGCTGGAACCGTATCCCCAGTATAACGCCATAGACTTATTAGATAACGTGGTGAAGTTGCATCCTGACCATCCCATGCTTATTTACCAGCACAGGCGCCTATCCTGGAAAACCGTCAATGAACTGAGCGATAAAATGGCTGCGGCGCTGGTGTCCAATGGAGTTAAAAAGGGCGACCGCATAGCGGTGCTTTATATCAACATCCCCCAGACTTTCATCACCTACTACGCCATCTGGAAGGCCGGTGCCATAATAGTGCCCTTGAACCCTCTTTATACTCCGACTGAACTGGAAAACGCTCTAAATGATGTCGGGGCTGAAGTAGCCTTTGTATTGAATTTCTGGTATCCCATGATGGATGGACTTAAGCCCAAAACCAAATTGCGTTTGCTCATCGTCACCGAGCTGGACGAATATACATTAGGCAAAGACCCCAATGCCCCACACGGGATGGAGCTTAAAGATGGTGACCTGTGGTTCAGCGACCTGATGAAGAAATATGCCAAGGTGGCTCGTCCGAAGATAAAAGTGAACCCGCAAGACTTGGCTTCTATCATGTTCAGTGGTGGAACCACAGGTGTGCCCAAGGGGGTGATGGGTAACCACATCTCCTATACAATGACGGGGATGCAGATAAGGGCATGGATGGAAGGTGTAGGCCCGGAGTGGGAAACCGTGATGTTACTTACATTGCCGCTTTTCCATACCATGGGGGTCTATTTCTGCTTTGCCATGGCACCGGTAGCACATATGACCATGCTGCTGATAGCTGACCCGCGAAACGTAGGTGTTATCCTGCAGACTGTGCGTGAGATCAAGCCCACCATGCTCACCGGTACACCGACGATGTTCATTAAGTTACTCGAACACCCGGAACTCAAGCCAGACGAGCTGAAATGCGTAAAGAATATAGGGACAGGGGCAGCACCGCTGATGGCGGAAACCAAAAAGAAAATAGATGAACGGATTAGCGGTTTCATCACTGAGGGTTATGGGCTCAGCGAATCCACGATGGCCATGACCACCACGCCAGCCCGTGGAGTCTGGAAAGAAGGCTCTGTGGGCTGTCCGCTGCCGGATACGCTTATCCGCATTGCAGATGTGGAGACAGGGACAAAAGAAATGAAAACGGGTGAAGCCGGTGAAGTGTTAATCAAGGCACCTCAAATCATGGTCGGTTACTGGAACCGTCCCCAGGAGACCGCTGAAGCAATCCGTGATGGCTGGCTCTATACCGGCGATATTGGTTACTTAGACGAGGATGGTTATCTGTTCTTAACTGCTCGCAAGAAGGACGTGATAAAGCCCGGCGGTTTCCAGGTATGGCCTCGTGAAGTAGAGGAGGTGCTGGCAACCCATCCGGCAGTAGCCGAAGTCTGTGTGGCTGGCATACCTGACCCCCGCCAGATGGAGGCGGTAAAAGCCTGGATTATTCTGAAAGAAGGGGCGCAGGCTACGCCAGAAGAGCTGCAAAACTATTGTCGCGAGAGGCTAACGGCTTATAAAGTGCCCCGGTTTTTTGAGTTCCGCACGGAGCTTCCCAGGACGATGGTGGGCAAGGTACTGCGCCGTGCGCTACAGGAAGAAGAGAAAGCCAAGCAGGCAAAAGAAGCCAAATAGAACCTGGAAGCTGACAGGTTTGATTGAATTTTCAGCGGTGGACTGCTTTCTGTCGTGAAAGCAGGATTTAGACTGACAGAGATTAGGCCAAACTTAGTTTTGTGAAGTTTGTTCACTAAACACATTTTGATATAATTTGAAAACGTACTTTTGGGGCTCGCAAACAAACTGAGGTAGGAGGAGTTTATGTTTCGCAAAATTATGATTGCTAATCGAGGCGAAATAGCTGTCAGGGTGATAAGAACCTGCAAGGAGATGGGAATCCATACGATGGCAGTTTACTCTGATGCCGATAGCAATGCCTTGCATGTTAAGCTTGCTGATGAAGCCTATCACATCGGGCCACCAGAAGCATTGCACAGCTATCTCAATGTAGACAGGATACTAGAAGCCGCAATGCGAAGCAAGGTTGAGGCTATCCATCCTGGTTATGGTTTTCTGGCCGAGAATCCCCATTTCGCTGAAATGTGCGAGAAACAAGGAATTATCTTTATAGGACCACCAAGCCAGTGCATGTATAAAGTCAAACCAAAAGACAGAGCACGGCAACTGATGAAGATGCTTAACATACCTGTGGTACCGGGTACCGACGAGGCTATGACGGGCTCGGAAGGAAAGCAATTAGCTCATGTTGAAGAAGTTGCCGAGAGCGTCGGCTACCCTGTTATTGTTAAACCTGCAGGTGGGGGTGGTGGTATCGGCATGGCGGTTGCCAATAAAAGACAAGAGTTGGGGAATGTAGTTCGCTTTGTAGAAGACATGGGGAGAAAAGCATTCGGGGTTTCCTCGTTCTATATTGAAAAGTTTCTTACCGGGGTAAAGCACGTAGAGATTCAAGTCCTTGCAGACAAGTATGGCAATGTCATTCATCTGGGAGAAAGGGACTGCTCTGTTCAGCGGAGGTATCAAAAGTTGATAGAAGAGGCTCCTTGCCAGATTCTATCACCACATGTGAGGATGAAAATATCTGTTGCCGCTCTTGACATAGCTGTTGCTCTGCAATATGTAAATGCGTTAACGGTAGAGTTTCTTTACGCTCCTGCCACTCAGGAGTTTTACTTCAATGAGGTCAACTCACGACTGCAGGTGGAGCATTGTGTAACTGAGCTTGCTGCCAATGTGGATATTGTCAAAGAACAGATCCGAATCGCTGCTGGGGAGCAGTTGAGTTATAATCAGGATGAGGTGGGGCTGAATGCCCACGCTATACAGTGCCGGATTACTGCGGAAGATGCCTCCCGCGACTTCTTCCCTTCCCCCGGGACTATAACAAGCCTTCGGTTTCCCCATGGTTTAGGAGTCAGAATTGATGAAGGAGTATATGAAGGATATGAAGTTCCTTTCCATTATGATTCCCTGCTCTTTAAACTCATGGTGCGAGGGAAAACGAGGGATGAAGCTATATCACGTATGAAGAGGGCTCTTGCTGAAATGAAGATTGAAGGCATTCAGACAAACGTTCCCTTTCATCAAGTGGTGTTGGAGGACGAGCTATTTAAATCAGGACGATATACTGTTGACTTTGTTCCCAGTCGGAATATCGTTCAAAAGGTACGTGAACGGGCAAGAATTCTCGCCAAACTAGAAGACAAGTTTTGAATTGTTAGCTAAGACCATCGTGTCATTAGGAAAATCAGCACAACTAATCGGCATCATTATCACGGCATCGATTTTCGTCGGCGGATGCGCTTCACCGCTACTTATCACGGAGAGTAGCCAGGTGGTCACTCATGAGAATATGAGTGTCAAGAAGCTCATTCTATTTACACAAGACGGCATAGCTATAGACGTAAGCCATTTTCTATTCGGCAAGCCAGATGTTTGCATACTGGCTCACGGTTTTATGGGCAGCAAGCAGAGGCCTTACATTACTAAACTTGCTGAAAGGCTGTCCCAACACTTCGATGTCATAACCTTTGATTTCCGTGGGCACGGAAAAAGTGGCGGCGTTTCCAATGGCACGGAGGAGTTCTACGACATAAGAGCAGTCATAGATTATGCCAAAAACAACGGGTATAAAAAAATCGCCCTGGTGGGATTCTCTTTAGGTGGCATTGAAGGAATTTACGTAGCAGCAAGATTCCATGATGTTGACGCCTTGGTCATTGTGGGCACGCCTGCCGATGCCGCAGCGATTATACCGAACGCAGGATGGCTATTCTGGATGGCAAATAACCCGCTGGGAAGGCTAGTACTCCGGATATGGGTCAGACTGGGTGATGCTCCTGAGTTCCCCATGCCCGTAGCAGCAATAGACCAGGTTTCTCCCGTCCCGCTGCTTATAATTCATGGTAGCAAGGATACCCTGATTGACGTCACAGAAGCAGAAATACTTTACCAAAAAGCGAAAGAGCCGAAGGAATTGGTGATTATCCAAGGGATGGACCATCCCCCCAAATTACCGAAGGAATTTTATGATACGGTAGAAAATTGGCTGACAGGCTTGCTGCAGAAGTAAGCTTGTCACTCTTGGGCGACGACGAAATTTTTCAGCGTGCCTATCTTCTCTATTCTGACTTCGACTACATCGCCCGGATTCATAGGGCCGATGCCTGATGGCGTACCTGTAGCGATGACATCGCCTGGCAGCAGCGTCATTATGTCTGAGATAAAGCTGATAAGCTTTGACACCCCGAAGGTAAGGTCGTTGGTGCTGGCAGACTGGCGTAGTTCACCGTTGAGGTATGTTTCAAGCTTCAGGTTATCGGGGTCAACCGCTGTCTCTATCCACGGGCCTATAGGGGCGAAAGTATCGTAGCCTTTAGCCCTTGTCCACTGGCCGTCTTCAGCTTGGTTATGGCGCTCGGTGATATCATTGACACAGGTATAGCCAAGTACGTAGTCCTTTGCCGTCTCTTCCAGCACATCCTTGGCCTTCCTGCCAATGACCATACCAAGCTCACCTTCATAGTCGACGCGTTTCCAGTCGCGAGGCAGGACGATTTTGTCGTCGGGGCCGATAATGGCAGTAGATGGTTTGAGGAAGATAAGTGGCATGCAAGGCGGAGACAGTTTAAGTTCCTCAACATGGCTGCGGTAATTGAGGCCGAGGCAAACTATCTTGGAGGGGAGACAGGGGGCAAGCAACCGCACTTCATCCAGTTTGTAGGTGCTTCCATCAAATATAGACGGATTGCCAAGTCGCTTGAACTGGGTGAAAAGGCTGCCCCGGAGCCCGAGTATGATATTTTTCTCCAGCAGGCCGTATTTGGTCTTGCCCTGGGCGGTAAAGCGAACTATGCGCACACTCACCCCCCTCATGGTGTTATAACCTGGCAGCATCGAGAATTGCCGGCACCTTGGACTCCAAACCGATGGCCATGATATGGGCGCCGTGGCACATACCCTTCATCTCGTTAATCAAGCGAGCAGCTATCTCGATGCCCTTCTGAAGCTTGTTTTCAGCTTCGTCCATCTCGCTAATCAGCTCACCGGGGACATGGATGCCAGCGACGTTCTTATTCATAAACCGTGCCATAGCTGCTGACCTGAGCACCACAATGCCGACCAGCACCGGCACGCCGAACTTTTTCGCCTCTTGCATAAAGGCTTCGAACCTCTTGGGCTCGTAGATTGCCTGGGTCTGGAAGAACTGAGCGCCAGACTTAACCTTCTTCTCCATTTTGATTAGTTGCGGCTCTACAGGGTCAGCACCGGGAGTGACACATGCCCCGAGAAAGAACTTAGGTGAGCCTTTTAGCTCCTTGCCGGCTAAATCTTTGCCCTGCTCCAATTCTTGGGCGGCTTGGAGCAAAGAAACAGAATCGAGGTCGAAGACCGGTTTGGCGTCGGGATGGTCTCCCAAAGTGACATAATCTCCGGTGAGACACAGAACATTCTCAACACCCATAACATAGGCACTTAACAAATCGGACTGTAGAGCGATGCGGTTGCGGTCGCGGCAGGTCATCTGAAATACCGGTTCAACACCTTTCTGCTTGAGCAGGTGACAACCGACTAGAGAGCCCAGCCTCATAACCGCGCTTTGCTGGTCGGTGCAATTTACTGCGTCCACTCTGCCTTTGAGTAGTTCGGCATTCTCCAGAAATTCATGTATGTCTACACCCTTAGCTGGGCCGGCTTCAGCGGTGACCACAAATTTACCGTTCTTAAGTGATTCACGCAGACTCATTATGATTACCTCCTCCAAGGATAGTTAGACTTTCGTTTCCTGTTGCTCCAGTGCCCACATTATAGTGGCCCTGAGTTCCTTCGGTGGCTGCATTTTGTGGTAATTTTTGGGTGGAGGCATGGCTTTCA
>JBBISW010000011.1:0-4522 GCA_037441105.1 Chloroflexota bacterium | reverse complement strand
AGTTCCTTCGGTGGCTGCATTTTGTGGTAATTTTTGGGTGGAGGCATGGCTTTCATTTTTTCCAGTTGACCTAGCCTCTTCAACCTCTCGTAGATTAAGTGCCAGCCACAATCACGGACTTCAGGCTCAACCTCGCATTTGCCGTTCTTAGCGCCACCGCAAGGACCGTTGATCAACCACTTGGTACAGGCGGTTAGTGGGCAAATGCCGCCGGTTAAATCGAGGACGCAGTCGCCGCATTCACGGCATCGTTCGCTGCCCCGCCACTCACCGCGGGTACCGCCGACATTGATGGTATTAGCTGCGGGATGGGTCAGTTTGTTCACCACTGCCGCCGTAGCCTGGACACCGATGCCGCAGGTCATCACCAGCAGGGAATCGGCGGCATCTATCTCGTCTTCATGGGGAAATAGCCTGGTCTTGACCAGCGCTTTATCGCAGAGGAAGTCAACGACACAATAACCGGTGACGGCCTTGCCTTCCTGCTCCAGTTTTTGCTTCATTTCCAGAACTTGAGGTTCATCGCCGGTGTGACAGACCTCAGCACAACCTTTACAGCCGACTAAAAAGACCTTTTTTTCTCCATCTAGGTAGCTTAGAATTTCCGGCAATGGCTTTAACTGAGAGATTATCATTTGCTTACCTCCGTATTTCTTAATGTCATTGCGAGCTGTAGCCCTGAGCGTAGCGAAGGGGCAGCGAAGCAATCTCTTGGCTCCTCCCCATTTCTGGGCTTACTCTGGGCCAGATTCTTCGGTCGCTTCGCTCCCTCATCATGACAAGCGAAGGGCTCAGAATGACAGAATGTCAGGGGTTGATGAGGACAACTAAACACTTTCACTGGTTTCCCCTATCTCCTTAAGGACTAATCTAATGATTTCAGGCAGCTTTTCTTCTACTTCTGGGGAAAGCTCCAGTCCGAAGTCTATTGTTTTGGGTTCGATACCGATAATGACCGTGGATTTTGGCTGTCTGCCAAGCAAAACCATCATTCTCAAGCTTTCCATTACTCCTATATCGTGTAAAGAAACAGGTAAGACTGAGTCCAAATCCAGGTCATCGGAACTGAAGCGGTAGACAGTTCCCGGCTTATAACCAATTTTGACAGCATCGATGATGACTAGCTTATCTACGCTAGGGTCTACCAAAGACAGGATATCAGGGGAAGTGCCGCCGTCGATTATATTGACGTTGCTAGCATCCACAATGCCAGATAGTTCCTGGGCAAGGTGGACTCCTACGCCTTCGTCTTTGAGCAAAAGGTTACCTATCCCCAGCACTGCGATTCTTAGAGAGTTTTTACCTGTCACCCTGAGCGACAGCGAAGGGTCTCCAGATTCTTTGGTCGCGGAGCCTGTCCTGAGCGTTGAGAGATTCTTCGCTCCGCTCAGAATGACAGGGCGAAGGGCTCCCTCAGAATGACAAAAGGAAAGGGCTCCTTCGGAATGACAATTTCCTCTGTCATCGCGAGGGGCATAGCCCCGTATCGATTTCATCAAAAGCAGACGTGGTTGCCAGGCACAGATTGCCACGCCTTCGGCTCGCAATGACACGGAGGCGAAGGTCTCAGAATGACAGACGGTCTCAACAGACTTTGTAAATTCCAAGAGTCTTCCCCTTAGGTGTGATAAGATGAATGGCGCAGGCCAGGCACGGGTCGAAGGAGCGGATAATGCGGCCGATTTCAAAAGGATTGCCTTCATCCTTTATCTTGGTGCCAATGAGGGCTTGCTCCACTGGCCCCGGTTGGCCATTGTCATCCTTAGGCGACATATTCCAGGTGCTGGGCACCACACACTGATAATTGGCGATTTTCTTATCTTTTATCTCAATCCAGTGCCCCAGTGCGCCTCTGGCGCCGTCAACCAGCCCCATCCCGAAAGCTTCATCGGGAATGGTGTAATCTATGTAAGCCGGTTCACCAGGCTTGAGTTGGAGCAGCCAGCCAGGCATAGAATCAGCCAGAAACTTGGTATAAAGGGCACGGGCAGCATGGCGACCCAGAACCGAGAATAAAGCCTTGGGACTGGCCTTAAATCTGGCGAGGACTGAATCAACCAGCTTCTTTACTGTTGGCTCACCGCTGGCATAGGTAACTGCCACCCGAGCTAGTGGGCCAACTTCGTGAACCTTGCCATCATATCGGGGTGATTTCACCCAGGAGTAAGCCCCTTTCTTACCCAGTTGTGGCTCCGTCATTCCCTTGGACGGATGCTTGCCGGTGCTTGAATCAGCATACCAGGAATGTTTCACATACTCCATAATCTTGTTGGTGTCTAAAGAGCCGAGTTTCAGGTCGGTTGATACCGTTCCCTGCTTCATAAGCCTCTTCCTCTTAGCATAATCGGGGTTGTTACCTTCGAGGTCGAAACTTCCGTAAGAAAGCAAGTTGCCGCAACCAGCACCGATTTCAAAGTAGTCGGAATAGGCTTCGGCTACGGCCAGGACATCAGGGATATAGACATTGTCAACGAAGTCTCTCAGCTCATTCAGCATCCACAGAAAAGCGGCTATTTTATCCACGGTAACAGTTGCAGTGACACCGCCAGGGATGACTGCCATGTTATGGGGCATCTTGCCGCCGAAAATAACCAGCATCTCCTGCCCCTTGCGCCTCATCTCCAGGGCTTGAACATAATGAGCTAGGGCGTCTATGTTCACCTTGTCGCTGAGGCGGTAATCGCCTTCGTAGCGCGGTACAAATGGGGCTAATTCTCCTCGTTTGGCGAACTCCTTGACTGAGTTCAGAGCCGGGTCATTACCATCATACTTAAGCACCTTAGTGACATCCACGTAATCCAGTGCTGCCAGGTGATAGAAGTGGAGTATATGGTCGGAGACATGTGCCGCTCCCAGGATGAGGTTGCGGATAATCCGGCCGTTATCAGGTATCTTGTCGGCAAGGCCGAAGGCACTGTCCAGGTTCAATGTAGCAGCTATAGAATGGCTGGTGGGGCAGACGCCGCAGATACGCTGGGTATACATTTGGGCATCGCGGGGGTCTCTACCTCGGAGGATGATTTCGAGGCCTCTGAACATCATACCTGAACTATGAGCCTCTTTTACCACACCATTCTCGGTGACAACTTCGACCTTGTAATGCCCTTCAATACGGGTAACAGGGTCAACTATAATCTTGCTCAATTTCTAAAACCTCCTGTCATTAGAGTTTGCCACAATAAACTGTCATCCTGAGCGCAGAGAAGGATCTCGAAACGAAGAGTCTGGGAAGGGATTCTTCGCCCGTGGGGCTCAGAATGACAGAAATGTTAAGCAGCCTCCTTTCCCTGGAGTTTACCTATCATGGGCATGTTGGCGTCGTTTAATTTCTGATAGACGGGGGCCACCAAATCGGGAAATCCGGGCTCGCAGCAGCCGATGCAGGGCGAACCAGCGTCAATGCACCAGTTTGTTCCATGATTCCACTTCCTTAATGGGCAATCGGCATAGGTGACTGGTCCCTTGCAACCGAGCTCGTTTAGGCAGCCAAGTTCACCGAACTTTCGGGCGAATTTTCCTTCATCGAAATAAGCTCGGCGGGGACAATTCTCGTGGATTAAATTATCATAGAAAGCCTTGGGGCGTTTAAGCTCGTCCAATTCTTCCGGCTTGGGTAGGCCCAGAAGCAACACCGAGGCAACCGTGCCTATGAACCAGTCGGGGTGTGGTGGGCAACCAGGGATGTTAATCAACGGCTTGTTGATGCCACAAGATTTCAGAAATTTATCAGTGCCGACGTAGCCACCGGGATTTGGTTTGCCAGCAGCTATGCCGCCGAAGGCGGCACAGCTGCCCAGAGCGATGATTGCCAGTGCATCTTTGGCCAGGTCTTCAACCCAGGTCCCCATAGGTATTTCCTTGCCTTTTTTCTCGCCTAACACCCCATAGACGCCACCGTCTTTAGTAGGTATAGCACCTTCAACTACCAGCACATATCCGCCTTTGTTGGCTTTTGGTGTCTCTTCGAGCACCTTGATTACCGCATCTCCCTCCCCAGCCATTACGGTCGCCTGAAACTTCAGGCTTACGTGTTTACCGGGGATAACTTCATCGATAAGGACATTCTTGATGGTGGGGCTGACTGAATTGAGGACTGAGACTGAACATCCGGTGCAGGTGCCTGTCTGTATCCAGACCACCGGCACCTCTTGAACGCTTGCTTTAGCCATGTGGCCTCCTTTCCTTGCCAAGACTTGCCAAACGCAAATTTTACAGGTTTATGGTGATTTATGCAAATAGTCTGGTCGGAAGCACTTGTTGTCATTGCGCGGCATGAAGTACCGTGGCGGTCTCGGTACTCCCCCGTTATTCTGAGAGAGTCCCGATTTTATCGGGACGACCGAAGAATCTCACTCAGGGTAAACCCTTCGCTACGCTCGAGGGCAGACTCCGCGACCGAAGAATCTCAGGTGGGGAGAAACACCATGAGAATCTTCACTATCCTTTTAACGTTTTTCTTAACCCTAGATTCTCGAACATCATTTTCTCTTGCTACAGTAGACAGGCGACTGCACAATCTAGC
>JBBISW010000010.1:0-25764 GCA_037441105.1 Chloroflexota bacterium | reverse complement strand
CAAAGCAAGCTGGGCGGTCATGTAGAGCTTCTTACCCACAGTCGGCTAATGCTAGCCCGAGGCCGCAACCTCGATATCATCACCCAAGCCCAGACCATCAATAACTTCCTGCCTATAAAGGATGACCTGGAGCGTATTTCGCGCGGCCTCTACATCGCAGAACTCGTTGACTCCTTCACCGGTGAACATATTGAAGACCGTGAGCTCTTCAACTTATTGCTTGACACCCTGCACCAGTTGTCACAAGCTAAGAATGGCGAACTAGTCCTGCGATACTTCGAGCTACATCTCCTCGACCATCTCGGCTATCGCCCCCAGCTACAGCAGTGCACAGGTTGTAATTTGCCTCTCCGACCGGAAGCCAATTTCTTTAGCTCCAGCCAGGGTGGTGCCCTGTGTCACGAATGTGGTTACCACGAGCCTATGGCTCGCCCTCTTTCCCTAAACGCCTTAAAGGTGCTGCGCCTGTGGCAGAACTGCGACTATGCCACTGCCATGCTGGTAAGAATCAATCCAGAATTAGCCGCAGAGCTGGAACAGGTACTGCGTGAATACATCAGGTACCTACTAGAGAGACAGCTAAAGTCAACCGACTGGCTGGATAAACTTAAACGGCCAATTCAGCCCAAATAAAGCCGTAATCCCATCTCTCTTGACAGGAAGAGATGTGGACAGGCATCTTTCGAGAAGAAACACCTGATTCCTGCTCTCCAGCAATTGGTCGCTTCTTATTCAAACAATAATATATGTGGCGAGGCAATTTCACAGGTTGACAAACATAAGCGATTGCGCTTATACTTAACTAAATGGAGATACGATTCAGCCGCCATGCCAGAAACAAGCTGAGGCTATATAAACTGGCTACAACGGATATGGAAGAGGCGATTAATTCAGGGGAAAGGCTGAACCAGGGAGATAAATGGGAATCGCGGCACGGTAAGCTAAGAGTAATATGGGTTATGGTAGGCTCATATGCTCTGGTGATAACCTTAATTAAGACGAGATAGAGGTGTAAGATGGTAAGAGAAGCAAGATTGCAAGAGATTCCGAAAGGTGCTCTGAAGATTGAATATGAGCCTGAGGTTGACGTTCTCACTATTTATCTTCAGGACCCGGAGACCCCCTTGAGTCATAGCACTGAGATAGAGCCCGGCGTGATATTAAACTATGCTGAAGATAGTGGTCTTTCTTCGGTAGAAATCCTCGATGCCAGCAAGCGTTATCCTTCAGGGCAGTTGGCAGCTTCCAGCGTTGATGAGTTTATTGACCTGAAAATGGCGTCAAAACTGGCATCAATTGCGCCGGTTACTTTGAGAACACAGGCTGAGAAGGGAAAACTGTGGGCACTAAGGCTTGGTGGCCAGTGGGTAACTACACGTGAACGACTTCAGCAGTACATTGACAGCCGGGCAAGGAAAGCTAGAATTTAACCTACATGTCACCCGCCTACGGGTGACCGCTCTGTCGGGTCATCTGTGGGCAGATGACCCCTATGGGAAATTTTGATATTGTTTAGGATTTAGAGTTTAGTATTTGGGATTTCTATCCTGTGGGTGGAAAAGCCTCGCACTATATGCCCTCGGTGAGTATCCGGTTTATCTCCGTCCTTAGCTGTTTAGCATCAAATGGCTTCATAATACGAGGCACTTTAGTTTTGGAAAGAAAAGCTGTGGTACGTGTGCTTATGACGTCACCCGTGACGAAGACCACCCTCCTCGCCAGAGATGGAGTTATTTTTTGAAGATGCTTATACAATTCAATACCGCTCATGCCCGGCATCTTGATGTCCAGTAAGATGAGTCTGTACCTCTTGCTTTTGACCATCTCCAAGGCATCTTCGGCATTATCTGCGGCTTCCACCTCGTGACCTTCATTGTTCAGCACCTGGCTCATGAATTCCCTTATTATCGGCTCATCATCTACCACCAGTATCTTAGCTTTGGCTACTTTCTGAGGTTCTTCAATCTCCGGCTCGGGCAACTCAAATTGCTCCGGCTCAGTGACTATAGGCAACTCCACAATGAATGTAGCCCCTCTGCCCGGCTTGCTCTCGGCATATATCCTGCCTTTGTGTTCGGCTACTATCCCATGGCAGACGCTTAAACCAAGCCCTGTCCCCTGGCCCACTTCCCTGGTGGTGAAGAACGGGTCGAATATCCTCTCCAGGTTCTCCTTAGCTATTCCCGGGCCATCGTCTTTAAACAATATCCGGATGTTGTTATCTATCTGCTCTGTCCTGACTGACAGCTTGCCCTTGCCATGAGCTAATTTCATCTCCGTCTCAGCATTGATGATTAAATTGAGGAGCATCTGCTGTAGTTGACCCGGGTCGGCGATAGTCATGGGCAAATCACGGGCAAGACGAGTGGTAACCTTGATATTGCTGGTCTCCAGATGATAGGCTCGCAGGTCAAGGGTGTTGTCTATGATTTCGTTGATATTGACATACTTCCGCTCTGGCTTATGCTGGCGGGCAAAGGTAAGCATCCTCTTCACAATACCAGCCACGCACTGAGCCCCCTCATTTATAACCTCCACGTCGTGCCTGATATCATCCGGTATATCCTTTCGCGCTAATAACAAATGGGCATACCCGATAACACCGGTCAAGGGATTATTTATCTCGTGGGCGATGCCTGAAGCCATCTCGCCAACAGAAGCCAATCGGCTGGCAAGATGAGCCTTCTGCTCCAGTTGCCTTTTCTCATCTTCCATCCGCTTGCGCTCAGTAACATCACGGCTCACGCCACGAAAGCCGACGATTTCGCCCTCCTTATTTCGCAAAGGCAAAACAGAGTCTTCGACAAATTGTAGCGTTCCATCTCTTTTAATATTCTCCAAAGGAATCCGTTTCAGCGGTTTGCCTGTCCGGTAGACTTTGTTCCATGCCTCATGCCTCTTCTTAACCTCACCTGCAGGTACATAAACTCGATAGTTCATCCCTATTAACTCTTCCCTGGAATATCCTAATAGGCGGCACATTGTGTCGTTGACAAAGGTGAAATTGCCGGCAAGGTCTTGCTCATAGTAACCCTCATCCATCTCCTCCAGTATCGTCCGGTATCTCTCCTCCGACTGCCTTATCTGTTCTGTGGATTTTTGGAGTTCTGCGATACGCTCTTTCACCATCTCCTCAAGGTCATCAAGGTGCTTTTTCAGTCTTTCGTCCGTCCGGTGGTGAGCTAAAGCCCGCCCAAAAATCTCTGAAGTTACGCGGAGAAGTGTCAAGTCCTCATCAGTCCATTTTCCCGTTTCTATAACATTGTCAAAGCCAATGAATCCGGCCAGTTCACCGCCGATATTCAGTGGCAAAACCAGCAGTGACTTGATGTCCTGAGCCTCGAGTATTTCCTTCTCAGCCTTTGCTTCTTCGGGCAACATTGACACTTCTATTATATGAATTGTCTCCCCTCCGCGAAGCTTCATCATCCACCACGGAAACATCTCACAAGGCAAAGCCTGAAGGCTGGCTATTTGTGGACTCACCCCCTCACCACACCACTCATGAGTGTTGTCCATAATAGTTCCGTTTTCTCGGAAAATGAAAAGGTAGGCGCGGCTCGCCTGGCTCAAAGTGCCAATGTCCGCGAGAGAAACATTGATGGCGCTATCCATATCTAAGAAACCAGTAAAGTATGATGAAACACGTGTTACCGTTTCCTCAAACTTCAATCTGCGCTCCAGCGCTTTCTCCACCTTTTTGCACCGGGCATGATCCGCCTCCAGCACAGCAACCCGCTGACGCAACTCCACCAACTCTTGTATGAGCTGCTCTCTTGTCTTGCTTGTATCTTTCATCGCCCACCTCCAATAAAGGTACAGATTCTGTTACCCCTTATTTCAGGTATTTGTCACTTAAGTCATTTCTACTACCTTTTGTGGGACATGTCAAGTCAACTGGAGATGAGATTGTTTATCAACGTAGTGCGAGGCTTTAGCCTCGCTAATATAAAACATGTAGCTACGTCCCGCTTTGCGGGATAGCCTCGTGAACTCGACCCTAAAGGGTCGAGGCTACTTTAGGAATGGGTTGTTAATAAACAATCTCCTAGAGATGACAAGACTTAATAGAAAGATTTACAATAAGCTCCGAACCGTATCACTTCGGGGAGAAGGAGGAATGAAAATTGGCTAAACACCTAAAAACGCTGCTGCTCCAGTTTGTCATCTTCCTGCTACTGTCACTGTTTTTCTCACTGCTACCTGCTCTGCTGGCAGTGCTGGGGAATACGTCCAGTTATGCTCAGGCGCTTTTCAATATATGGTACGGCTTGCTGCCCCCTATAGCCCTACTGCTCCTGGCTTATCTCTTCTACCGCAGGGAGGTCAACTGGCTGACTTTCCTAGGTCGAGCCTGGTTTGGCATCGGCACCTGGTTCCTGTTACAAACCATCCTGGAATCGCTGACCAAGGTCTCCCCACTACTAGCGCTTCTATCTTTGCCAGCTAAATTTGCCGGTGGTCTTTTGGTAAGACACCCCGTCGGCTATGTTACATTCTTCTCCGGTTGGGGACTGGTGGCTGGTATCGTCATCTTCTTCCTCGGCGGGCTAGCCCTCTACATCCTGGGCAACCGCTTCAAAAACACTCCACTAGCTCGTTTTGAGTTCAAGAGGAGCAAAAGGACTGTCTTTACGGTCTCCACCGTCCTGCTGATAGTCTTTCTGATTGCATCACCCCTATCAATTTACGCCATTTCCAAGCCCACCAAGGGTAACTTTGCCCCAAGCATATCCGTACCAACCGAAGAGGAGATTTTCGGCTATATCAAGGATGTGTATAACTTTGGCCCCCGCCGACCCGGCTCCACAACCTACCACGAGGCTGCTGCTCATCTGACCGCTTGGTTCAGATGCCTTGCTCCGGCAACAACCACTGTGGAAAGGACAAAGTTCGACTACTGGGAGGAGAAAACGTGGAAGCTGATTCTGAAACCCAACGGGGGCAAGCCAACTGAAATAGAATGTTTCTTCTGGCCCTATAGCGGTCAAACACCACCAGAGGGAATCACCTCCCAGCTTGTTTACCTGGGCTACGGGACTGAAGAGGATTTCCAGGCCGCCGATGTCAGTGGAAAGGTGGCACTGATATCCTTATCACCTATATACATTGGCTGGAACGAACTGAAGCTATTCTCTTTCATGGCTTACGACCCGGACAAGCTCGCTGCCGGCCGCAGTCAACCGTATCCTATCGGTTGGATTTTGCATCTCTTCCATATTTATCCCAGGGTGGAACAAGCCGGCGCTGCTGCTGCCGTTTATATTCTCGAAGACTATCCGGATATGGGGGCACTTACCTATTACGCTCCGTACGATGGGCAAATCCGTACCATGCCCAGCCTGTACATAAGAGAAAAAGACGGCGACATGCTTAAGCAGAAGTTTCAACAAGGGCCAGTAGAGGTCAACTTGGTGCTAGATGCAGCCATATCCAGGGGTGGCGGAGAGGCAGCCAACATCTATGCTATCTTCCCCGGTAAAACGGACAAAAACCTTATCATCTCCTCCCACTTTGATTCCCCCTGGCCCAGCGGTGTTGAGGACAGTTCAGGTGTCGGCATGGTCATGGCTCTAGCCCGCTACTACGCCCAGGTGCCAGCAGAACAGCGGGAGAGAACGATGTTCTTTTTGCTCACCGGCTCTCATTTCGTCGGTGAACCGTCCAACGATGATTTCATCCACCGGCACAGGTCAGGAATTCTGGCTAACACTACTTCCATCCTCTGCATCGAGCACATCGCCGATAACTGGCCTTACAGTGATTACGTGGAGGCCCGGGGTGTGTTCTTTGAAGAGAACCCCGTGGTCATCAGCCTTTATGCCGGTTTGCTCCAGCGCTACGGATTGTACAGCACCCTGCTGTTCCCCACAGTCACCCCACTCGGAGTTCCTACTGACGCTGGGCCTTTCAGCCGTGATGGTTTCCCTGTCGTCAGCTATATAAGCGGCCCCGTTTACCTCTTCGACGCTGCTGACACGCTGGAAAGAGTACCCCGTGACCAGCTTGTGCCCCTGACCAAGCTATACATAGATTTCATCGAAAACCTGAACAGATATCCCGACTTCGTGCTGCATTTTAACCTTAACACGCTAGCCATTTTGCTCACGGCATTGATATTCAGCCCACTGGTCACCATCAGCTTCATCTCCCACCCACGAAGGGAAAAAGACGACTTCTAAACCTTCCTCAAATGTAGCCGCGACCCTTCAGGGTTGCCTTAGGGGCTGGGCTATGGACAAAGCCAGAGCCTCGCAGCTACAATAAGAGTATGAAAGCCCTATACTTTGAAAACAAACTGGGCAACATAATTGCACTGAAAATCGCCTCTGGATTCACCAAGAATGCTGCTTTCGCACCGTTTTCCCACTTTAAATATGCTGAAGTGAAAGAGCCGGAGATGCCCAATCCACGCTGGCTCAAGGTCAAGAACAGGGCCTGCGGCATCTGCGGCTCGGACATACATTTCATCTTTATGGATATGGATACAAAATGCTTTCCCGCAGCAACGCCTGGCATATCCCGAAAATACCTCGGCCATGAAATGGTTGGAGAAGTGGTTGAACTGGGGACGGAAGTGGATGGTCTCGCAATTGGCGACCGTGTAAGCCTTCGCATAGAATGGCCCTCCTGTTTCCAGATGGAAATCAATCCTCCTTGCAGACAGTGCGCTGCAGGAAACTACATGCTCTGCGAAAACCTGGGAAAGAAACAACTGCCAACCGTGGACACAGGAGGCGGATTTTCTCCTTATATGGTGATGCACAGGACTCAGCCCTACAAAGTCCCCGATTCGCTGAGCGACGATGAAGCAGTCCTCCTCGAGTCTACTGCCTGCGCGGTACACGGGGTGATGAAGCAAATACCAAACCCGTCCCATAAGGTGCTGGTGATAGGAGCTGGCACCATAGGTCTGTTAACCATAGCTGTAGCGAGGGCACTTCAGCCCGAGGCGGAAATCTATTGTCTGGCACGGTACCCATTTCAGGCAGATATGGCCACCAAACTCGGAGCAAAGGATGTAGTATTTGACGATGAAAGCGCCTACAACCAGGCGGCAGACATCACCGGAGCCAGATATTTTGAAGGCTATTTTAAGAACCGTATTTTGCTTGGCGGATTCGACATCATCTACGATGCTGTAGGAAATGACACGACTATACAGAACGCACTTCGCTGGGTTAAAGGCAAGGGCACGGTGGTCATCCTGGGCATAAACTTCAAGCCGGGCAAGATAGACTATACCCCCATCTGGCATCAGGAAATAAAGGTAACCGGTATAAACTGCCACGCCACCGAATACCAGGGAAAGTCATCCTTCGATATAGCCGCCGAACTGCTCGGCAACAAAAAGGTAAACATAGCGGGAATGATTACCCACAGATTTCCGCTGGAGAGATACCGGGAGGCAATAGAGACATTCCTGTCAAAAGGGGAAAGCAAGGCGATTAAAATCGTTATTGAGCACTCCTAATGTAGCGAGGCTTTAGCCTCGCTGGCATGACCCTGAAGGGTTGAGGCTACACTTAGTAATTTAATGTTTATAACCACTCTCAGGGAGGTGTATTCATGGCTAAAGTGGAAACCGAACGCAAAGGTCGCTCTATTGTAGTAACCATAAATCGTCCGGAGGTGCGCAACTGCGTGGATGGTGAGACAGCACAGCTGCTCTTCGAGGCCGTCCAGACATTCCGCAAAGACCAAAGCCTCGATGTGCTTATCCTCACCGGAGCCGGCGAAGTTTCCTTCTGTTCCGGAGCAGACTTAAAGAACGCTGAAAGCCTAATAGCACGGCCCGGCGCTGATGAGTCTGGCCCAATGGGCATAAGCCGCATTACTGATTTGGAAAAACCGACTATAGCTGCCATCAACGGCTACTGCTTAGCTGGCGGCTTAGAACTAGCCTGCTGGTGTGATTTCCGCATCGCCTCCCACAACGCCAGTTTTGGCGCTCCCGAGCGCCGCTGGGGTGTCCCGCTCATTGATGGTGGCACGCAGCGCCTACCCAGAATTGTTGGCCTGGGCAACGCACTTTACCTCATAGAGACGGGCATTGTAATCGACGCTGACCATGCGTTCCACATAGGGCTGGTACAAGAGGTCGTCCCACAGGAGCAGGCTCTGCCTCGGGCATTGGAATTAGCTGAGGCTATGTCAAAATACCCCCGAACCTGCCTGTACAACGACCGTCGAGCCACTTATGAAGGCTTGGCACTACCGCTATCGGAGGGAATCAGGTTGGAGGCGAAGATTCACCAGAGCAGTCTGGCCGACCCTGAGATGGTCAAAAGGCTTCGCCAGTACGCTGCTGGCCAACGCCCACCCTTCCCCCACCCACGAGCTTACTCCTAGACCCAAACGCACTTCCGCCAAAGCACCTGACCATAGTCTGTGCGGCAGCACAACCGGGCGATGCTGACGCACTGCTCCCCACCTGATGATGTTTGACCACGATGCCCGTATGGGGAGGCGAATGTAATCACGAACATAAAATCAGGCTGTCAGGTGACACAAGCCGCTAAAAGGTACAATCGAAACGTTTGTGTAGTAAGTAGGTATCGATGAACAACAGTCAGTTATGTGCAATCGTAGTTCAAGCGCATGGCCTAGAGTGTAGGGCCGTGCAAAACCTTATGTTAACAACTTTCTGGCGTCTATTCTACCTAATTGATTCCCACTTTGCACTATTCAGCTTAGGGATAACCAGAAGGCAGACCTCAATCGGCTCAAGAGATGGCTATACCAGCAGCGAACCAGAGCCAGGTTAAGGGGCTCCGGATCTGACGTTACAGTGTGCATCTAAAATAGTGGCACGAATAGGAGGCTGAGCAAGATCTTAACCAGGGGTGGAATATTGAGAACATTTGAATGAGCAAATAACGGGACTTGTGGACTGCACCCCTATGATTGGACAGAAAGGGTTAGGAGAAGTTGGCGGGGTAGGTCATTAGCCTCCTGATTAAGCAATATCCTTTCAAAGTCATTCGGTGAGCGGTAGCCAAGTGCCGAATGAAGTCTCTTCTGATTATAGACCTCCTTGATGAAATAGGGAAGCCTGGCTACCACATCTGCAAAAGTCTCGTACTCACATAAATACACCTCCTCGTGCTTAAGCGTTTTGAAAAAGCTCTCCACCATGGCGTTTTCATAGGGATTACCCGTCCGTGACATGCTGACCAAAAAGCCGTGGCTCTTAAGCTCATCCACGTATTCGCCTGAGGCATACTGGACTCCCTGATCCGAGTGGTGGATGACGCCAGGACCCGGCTGCCTCTCATCAATAGCCATCCTCAGCGCCTTCATTGTCAGCTCTGTATCCAGACTGGCAGAGATGGCATAACCAATCACCCGCCGTGAATAGCCGTCCAGAATGGCTGCCAGGTAAACAAAGCCAGTCCGGATTCGGATGTAGGTGATATCGGCTAGCCACACCTGGTTCAGACGGCTTATGACCATCTCTTTGATAAGATTGTGATACCTGGGGAAGTGATGGCGACTATCTGTGGTTTTTACCCACTTCCGCTTAACCCGGCACAGAAGGTCACTCTCCCGCATTAGCCGCAGCACCTTCTTATAGTTTATCTGCCATCCCTCGTGCTTCAACTGGTGAGTAACCCGACGATAGCCGTAACGAGGAAACTCAAGACATATGGTCTCGATACGGTCTCTTAAGTCTGCTTCCATCCTCATCTGGTCGGGGCTTTTGGCCCTGGGTTTATAGTAGAAGCTGCTCCTGGCAAGTTTCATAAGCCTGCACCCCCACCGGATATTATTGAGGAAATATCGCCACAGCGAGACGATTTCCCGTTTCTTTGGGACTGGCTGAGGCTGTTCTGTAACCCCCTTTTTAAGAATTCGTTCTCCAGGGTCAGCCGGCCTACCAGCCGTTCCAGTTTCTCTATTCTATCCCTGAGAGCTGCTTCATCCGTAGGTTCGTTGTTAAACTTGCCCCGGCTGTATTGCCTCTTCCAGTGGTAAAGTATGCTTGATGAGATGTTATATCTGCGGCAGAGCTGGGCAGGGCGGCTTTCACCGCTAAGCAGCTCCTCAACTACCTGACGCTTAAATTCTAAGCTGAAATTTCTCTGATTTCTCATGGCAAGGTCCTTTCTCTCCTCTATTATAGATTATCCTGACCCTGCCAAACCTTCCTAACCCAAAGTGTCCAGTCTCAGGGGTTCACTCCAATAAGATAGTTGGCTTGACTATCTTAAATGCCCAGAAAAGACTTTATGGCTACGGTCGCCCTTGATTTTCTAGTAATGCCTTTCTCCAGCACCGCATTCGCACGGTCATCCTAAAAGCTAGCTATGGTCCCGAACGAAGCCCTTCAGTGCCTTAAGATATGGCTCCATGCCACCGAGGAAAATGGTGTTGTGGTCAACACCGGGGATTATAAGCAGGCGCTTGTCCTTGGCAGCGATATTGTGATAAAGCGACTTGCCTTCAGCAAGGGGCACAATCTGGTCATACTCGCCGTGAATAACCAAAGTGGGAAGTGAAATCTTGCGAATGAGCCCCAGACTCGAAGGCATATCAGGAACGTCAATACCTAGAGCCTCAACAGGAAAGCCCAGATAGGAGAACAGGTTAAATATATTGGCGAAGCCGCTTTCTATAATCAGCCCGTTCAGTTGCTTTTGGTAATGGCAGGCAAGCTCGATGGCGGAGGCACTACCTAAGGAGCGGCCCATGAGAAAGAGATTTCCAGAAAACTCCTTCTCTTTCAGCACCCGTTTGAAGCCTTCAAATATGGGATGGGCATCTTTTATCATGCTGGTAAGCGTGGGCTCGCCACCGCTGCTACCATAGCCTCTGTAATCAGCCACAAAGAGATTAAGCCCGACCTGGTTAAAGATAGAGCCAATGGCTACATAATCGCTGGCTATCTCACCATTGCCATGAAAGAACAGGATATTGTGGTGCTTCTTATTGTCAAAATAGAAGCAATAGGAAATGGAAACGCCTTCATCGACCGAAATGGAACCAGCAATAATGTTAGCTGCTGTCGAGCCTGCGAAGAAGTTGCGGCGGGGGTAAAAGATGAATTGCAAAATCTCCGGTCGGTCTAAAGCTGAAAGCTCATGCCATGGTTTAACCATTTCCGTCTCCTACACAGTCAAAATGGCGAGGCTAAAGCCTCGCAACTACATTCAGTACCCTGTCATTGCGAGCCCTTCCGCTGAAGGGCGTGGCAATCTCACTGCCCCGCCGGATTGCCACGTCGCTAACGCTCCTGGCAATGACATACGATAGGTCATCAAATCCTTACTATTTCTCCTTTAATATCATCCCCGACTGTCAAGATACCAAAGGAGCGGTATCCTGGCCCCGGGTTGAAGAGAAGAACGCCTCTGACTTGTTCCATCTTGGCCACATGGCTGTGCCCATAGATGATGATGTCCACATCATCGAACAGTGCCCTTACCCTGTGCTCAATCCCCTCGGGACTGCCTGAGCCGTGGGTAATCCCGATCTTCCTGCCACCGACCACCAAAATTTCCTTGTCTGGCAGCAAACCTTTCAGCTTCATCGAATCCACATTACCGCGAACGGCTTTCACCTCAGCCAGCTGCTTCAGCCCTTCGAGGACTGCCGAGCCGACAAAATCACCGGCATGAATTATTAAGTCTACATTTGAAAACGCCTTGAGGGTCTCTGCCGGTATTTCTTCAGCCAGATGTATATGGGTATCAGAAAGCACACCTATTTTCATAGAGAAGTCTCCTACAACGAGGCGAAGTGGAATTCTAAAGACCTTTTAAAAACTCCTCAATGGCCTGGTTTACTTTCTCGGGGCTCTCCATAAAGACGAAGTGGGAGTCGCCCTCAAAGATAACCAGCTTGGCGCCGGCGATTTTATTGGCTAAATACTGAGAGTACTTGACCGGTGTCATCTCATCATCGGTGCCGCAGATAACCAAAGTAGGAACTTCAATCTGGTGAACCTTATCCATGATGTCAAACACGTCACAGCACCTGAAATCGTTCAATCGCACAGCAGCACCTACCTCAAGGGCTTTATTAATCACCTTTTCCCTTACTTCGGGAGCCACCCGGCTGTAAAACGGTTCAATTACATTCCTCGCCCACTCAGCAGGGGCACCAATGCCGGCTTCCAGCAAGCTAAGAAAGTCAGGCCTTACCCTCAATCTGGCTCCGGTGCCAACGAGGACAATGCCCTTAACGTCCACAGGATATTTCAGGGCATATACCTGGGCGACAGCGCCACCCATAGAATGTCCAACAAGGACAGGCTGCGAATAGCCTTTATCCAGAACATATTGGTGAAGCCAGTCAGCATAATCATCAATGCTGGTGCCGGCCTTGCCTTCAGGATGACCGGGAAGGCTGATAGCTTCAGAACTGGCGAAGTATTCGGTCTGATAGTGCCAGACAAAGCCGGTGTTGCCGGCACCATGAATGAAAATGAGTTTCATCCTAACACCTGCAGGATGCCCTGGCGGATCATCTTGATGGCGATAGCCGCCAGAAAGAGACTGACCACTTTGGATATGGCTCTGACCCCTCCCTGCCCCAGGAAAGCCACCACTCGGTTGGCCTGGGCAAAAAGGAGCCAGGCTATGGCCAGATTCAGTATGAAAGAAACTAGCACTATAATGATGGAGTACTGGTCAATAAGTATCAGCAGGGTGGTAAGCACCGCCGGCCCAACAACAAGCGGAGTGCCTATGGGGACGACACCCAGCATATCGGCTCCAACCGAAGCTTGAGCCTCCATCATCTTGCCAGTGATTAAATCTTTGGCGGCCAAGAGAAAGAGGATGAGCCCGCCGGCGACCAGAAAGTCAGAAACTTCAATACCCAAAAAGAGGAAAATGCCCTTGCCAATGACGACAAAACCCAAGCCTAATACCAAGGCAGTAATTACCGCCAGGCGTACTACTCGTCTACGCTCCTTGGCCTTCATATCCTGTGTCAGGGGAAGCAAAATGGGCAAGACACCAATGGCATCCATAGCCACGAAGAGGGGAACGAAGGTCAAGCCAAATTCTTGCAGAATTTGTAGCACTTTTTCCATAGCTTTCAGATAGGAAAGACGCCCCTACTCAGCCGTAGCCTTGTCGCCTCCCCTATCATCTCCCTGATGGACATAGGCAATTGAGGCTACACTGTCATCCTGTTCAAGTCTCTTCAAATGTACCCCCTGGGTAGCTCTGCCTTGAAGCGAAACCTCTTCGTCAACAGGGATGCGGATGACGATACCCTTAGCCGAAATAATAATAACGTGCTGATTTGGCGGGACGAGCTTAGCTGCAATAACCTTGCCCGTTTTTTCATTAACCCGATGAGCGATTACCCCCTTGCCACCCCGAGAGTAGAGAGGGAAGTTCCGCACACGGCTACGCTTGCCGAAGCCATTTTCCGTAACCGTAAGCAGGTGAGCCTCCCGAAAGACGGCGCCCATCGCCACCAGGTGGTCACCTGGGATTAGCCTGATGCCACGCACGCCGCCGCTAGTCCGAGAGGCAGATCGCAAACCTTTTACGGCGAATTTGATGGCTTGCCCGTTTTGAGTTACTAAAATGACTTCACCTTTTTGGGTCACCACCTCAGCCGCGACCAACTCTTCATCACCTCGAAGCTTCATGACAATAAGCCCGCTGCTTCTGACCGAAGCGAAATTGTCAAAGCTGGTCTTCTTAACTATCCCTCTTGAAGTGGCCATAACCATAAACACGCCAGGGGTAAAGTCCTTTACCACCACCACGGCAGTTATCTGCTCCTTGGGGTCAACGGACAATAAATTCGCCATCGCTGTCCCTTTAGTCGTTCGCGATAAATCTTGAGGGATATCATAACATTTAAGCCGGTAAACTTTACCTCGATTGGTAAATAGAAGTAAGTTATCATGTGTATCAGCTACCACAAGGTGTTTCACCATATCAGTTTCCCGGGTCACCATCCCGGTTTTACCTCGACCTCCTCTATGCTGCTTATGATAAGTTGTAGCCGGTATTCTCTTTATGTACCCCTGTTCGCTCAGCGTAATCACCACATCTTGATGCGGAATAAGGTCCTCGTCCTGGAATTCCTCGGCCTCCTCCCGCTTAATCGAGGTATGACGAGGGTCACCATACCCCTTTTTAAGCTCGGTTACATCCTGTTTAATAAGAAAGAGTATTTTCTTCGGGTTTGCTAAAAGGTCTTCAAGATAAGCGATGGTTTTGACTATCTCGCTGTACTCGTCAACTATCTTCTTCTGTTCCAGACGTGCCAAACGGCGTAGCTGCATGTCCAGAATCGCCTGCGCCTGGACTTGAGACAGGCCGAAATTCTCCATCAAACTGGTTCGAGCTGAATCGGCAGTCTCCGCCTTTCGGATAGTCTGAATAACCTGGTCTAGATGGTCGAGAGCAATCCTGAAGCCTTCCAGGATATGGGCTCTATCCTTCGCTTTCTGGAGGTCAAATTGGGAACGGCGGGTGATGACCACCCGACGAAAATCTATGTAGCAAGTTAAAATTTCCTTAAGGTTAATAACCCGAGGCTGCCTATCAACCAGAGCCAGCATGTTGATAAAGAAAGACGATTGCATAGATGTATACTTGTAGAGATTGTTGCATATCTTGATAGGTTGAGCATCCTTTCTCAGCCCGATAACTACCCTCATACCGTGGCGGTCAGATTCATCACGGACCTCACTTATGCCGTCAATTCTTCTCCCTCTGGCCAGCTCAGCTATTCTCTCCACCAACGCAGCCTTATTTGTTTGGTAGGGGAGCTCAGTTATGACCATCTGTTGACGCCCGCCTCTCAGGCTTTCTTCGGTGAGTTTAGCCCGAACCACAATCTTGCCCTGCCCACTGGCGTAGGCATCCTTAATGCCGCTCCGACCGAGAATAATGCCACCGGTAGGAAAATCAGGGCCTTTCACGATTTTCATCAACTCGTCAACATCGGCATCAGGATTATCGATGAGGTAATTGATAGCATCACATACCTCGCTGAGGTTGTGAGGGGGGATATTGGTAGCCATACCGACTGCAATACCCGATGAGCCATTCACCAGCAGATTAGGTAATCTGGCTGGTAAAACCGTTGGCTCCTTTAAGCTATCATCGAAATTAGGCATGAAATCAACGGTACCTTTGTCAATATCAACCAGCATTTCCTCGGCAATTTTCGCCAAGCGAGCTTCGGTATAACGCATGGCTGCTGGTGGGTCATCATCCATACTGCCGAAATTGCCCTGCCCATCAACAAGCCTATACCGCATAGAAAAATCTTGCGCCATTCTGACCATAGCTTCATATACCGGGGCATCTCCATGAGGATGATACTTACCAAGAACCTCACCAACTATGCGAGCGCTCTTTTTATGGGAACTGGTATGGCGAAGACCCAGCCCATCCATAGCATAGAGGATGCGCCGATGTACCGGCTTCAAACCATCGCGCACATCGGGCAGAGCTCGAGAAACTATGACGCTCATAGCATAGTCAAGGTAGGAGCTCTTCATCTCCTCCTCGATGATAACTGGCCTGACTACTCCAACTTCCATGTATTCATCTCCTGAAAATTCGCTACCTCATCCGTTTTTCAGGGGTAACAACTACTCCTCCTCCGTAAATTCTTCTTCTACCACTTCCTCGTTAGGAGCGACCCCTTCAAATATGGAGAAGCCTTCGGGTATGAGTTCACCCTCTTCTAGTTCGACTTCCTCCCCCTCCTCCAAGGCTTCCTCCCCCACAGCTTCGTGTCTCAGCAAGGTATCTTTAATATGAGGTTGAAAGCCTTCGACAGCTTTAACTGGAAAGGAAAGCCGCCCAACCTGGCTGGGATGCTGAAATACCTCTCGGATGATAACCTTGGCGCTATCATTATCAATGTTGACAATAGCCGCAGCGTACTTATTGCCACCTTCTATTAATCTGGCCAGGCGGAAACCATGCGGTGGCTCAACCAGTCCTAGATACTCCTCTTGCTCATTTTCCACGATAAGCTGCTGCCTCCTCACCTTCAAATAAACCTGGTTACCGGCAGCCATCCTGGCTAATACCTCTCGCGGAGCCAGGTTTTGAAGATTTACCACCCCGGCTTTTCCCATTTCCCCGATGAAAAGGTCCGGGGAGACCTCGCGGCGTTTCTCCTTTACTCTCACTTTGGAATCCGGCAATAAAGATAGCCGCTGAAGGTTTTTCTGAGCGATAGAGTTATTGGGGTCAAGCTCCAAAGTCCGATTGTAGGCCTCTTTGGCTTTGGCAAATTCGCCCAACTCCATAAATGCTCTGCCCAACCGATTATAGGCATCAATATCAGTAGGGAGGAGTTCTATTATGCTCTCATTGACAGCTACTGCTTCCTGCCATCGGCTCTGCATCGCCAATGAAATAGCCTCTTGACTCGCTTTACGTCTCAGTCTAGCCTTATCTTCTTCACGGTCGGGCATCCTTACCCCCTGTTACATACCCCTGCAATCTTACTATTTTACCCCAGTCACTGTGGCAAAAAAAGCCGAGATTGTCAAGTGTTTGTACTCGTCCAGCACATTTTCCTCTCCCTTAACGGGAGACGATTAAGAAAAGGAGATTGTTTATTAGCGGTGTAGCGGCAAGGCTTTAGCCTCGCTGGTCTCGACCCTTTAGGGTCGAGTTCCCAAAGTTATCCCGCAAAGCGGGACGGGGCTACATGTCAATGATGATGTCGAAGCTAAAACCCCCAGCTACATTGCTAAACACTCTACAATAGGTCATTTTGACAAAAATAGGTTAATTATGTTAGCCTACTATCTTAGGAAATACAAACTAGAGGCGAAAAGGAGAATCCGTGAGAGACAAAATAGAAGAAGTCCTGAACAACATCAGACCAAACCTCCGCGCCGACGGGGGAGATGTAGAGCTAGTCGATGTTAAAGAAGGCGTGGTCAGTTTAAGGCTTACGGGTGCTTGTGCTGGTTGCCCTATGTCAACCATGACCTTGAAAAACGGCATCGAGCGGATATTGAAGCAAGAAGTATCCGGTATAAAAGAAGTTGTGGCAGTGTAGCCTCAAATTGAGGCTTTTTCTAACTCAAAAGCCTTATGTAAGGCTTTGATAGCGTCCTTCACCCTATCCTCAGCAATAATACAGGTTATCCTTATCTCGGACGTAGTAATTAGCTGAATGTTGATGCCCTGCTCATAAAGAGTCCGAAACATTGTAGCCGCATAACCTGGCACGTTTTGCATTCCAGTACCCACAATGCTGACTTTGGCTAATGTCGAATCGCTGACACACTCCTTAGCTCCGATAGACTTGGCTATCGGCTCTGCCAGAGACATCGCCTTTTCTAAATCGCCTCTAGCCACGGTAAAGGTCAAGTCAGTGATATTCTTGATGCTGGCATTTTGAACGATGGTGTCCACGCTAATATTCGCTTTAGACAAAGGTTCGAAGATGGCTGAAGCTATCCCCGGCCGGTCAGGAACGCCAACCACAGTCACCTTAGCCACATTGGTATCATGAGCAATACCGCGTACTTTATTTCTTACTTCCATCGGAATCCCTCCATAAATAATAGTACCAGGTTTATCACTGAAGCTGGAAGCCACCAGTATAGGCATATTGTAAATTTGGCCCAACTCCACCGCCCGTGAGTGCATGACTTTGGCGCCTAAAGTTGCCAGCTCCAGCATTTCCTCATAGCCGATTTCATCCAGCTTACGGGCTTCAAGCACCAGACGAGGGTCAGCGGTAAATACACCCTCAACATCTGTGTATATTTGGCATATCTTTGCCTTAAGGCTGGCAGCCAGTGCTACAGCCGTAGTATCTGAGCCACCCCGACCTAAGGTTGTGATATCCATATCTCTGGTTATACCCTGAAACCCGGCGACAATGACAATATTCCCTTTCTCCAGCTCCTCGACAATGCGTTTGGGCTCAATCCGAAGGATACGGGCTTTGCTGTAGCTGGCATCAGTCTCAATGCCTGCCTGAGCACCACTCAAGCTCACTGCCTCATAACCCAGACCGTGTAATGCCATAGCCAAGAGAGTGCTGGAGACTATCTCACCAGTGGACAACAACACATCGAGCTCTCGCTCCTCAGGCTTAGGGTTAATCTGCCTGGCTAACTGAATCAGCTCATCGGTGGTATCACCCATAGCCGAAACGACCACAACCACCTCGTTGCCTTTCTTCTTAGTCTCAATTATGCGTCGAGCTACATTCTTTATTTTTTGGGCATCGGCCACCGAGCTGCCGCCGTATTTCTGAACTATAAGTGCCATATCGTCTCCTCGCCTATTCTAAACCATCCTTAAGGTGTGTTCTATACCTACACCTGCACCAACCTATTCATAATATTATAACCATCATCAATAAAAATTCCAGTTTTCTTAGCTTCGGCCTCGGTAAATCTTTTCGCCTCATTAGACTTAAACCCCGGCCCCCAGAGCACAAATGGGACAGGCTCATCAGTATGCGTTTGAATCTTTATCGGCGTCGGATGGTCAGGCAAGACCAGAACTCGAAGCTCATCCAGGTTCCAGGAGCGTATTCGGCTGACAACTTCCTCATCAACTCTCTGGATAGCCTCCACTTTATCATCAATTGAGCCGGCATGAGCCGCCTCATCCGGTGCTTCAATGTGGATAGCCACTAAATCATACTTCTCCAGCGCCTTCAAAGCTCCAGTTGCTTGAGCAGTATAGTTATTGTCCAGGCCATCGGTGACACCGGGGATATCCAATACCTCCATCCCTGCCATTCGGGCTAAGCCGCGAAGAAGGTCTACCCCGGATGTCATGGCTGCATTGAGACCATAGAGCTGCCCAAAGGACGGCATCTCAGGTATTCTGCCGCTACCCCAGAATAGCCAAATCATAGTCGCCGGAACCTCACCGCGGGCTTGCCGCTCAATATTCACCGGATGCTCCTTTAACACAGCCTCCGAACTCGCCATAAGCTGCCGCAGCAAATCGCTGCCCGGGCCTTGAGGCAAAAACTCAACAATGGGCTTATCCGGGATATCATGCGGCGGAGTACACGTAGCCAAGAGGGTATCCTCCCGCCCCTTTACCTTGCAGATATGCCGATATCTAACACCGGGATAAAAGCGTATTTCGTCGCTACCAATGCTTTCATTCAACGCAGCAATAAGGACATGAGCTTCCTCGGTGCTGATGTGCCCCGAGCTATAGCTCCACATCTTGCCGTCACGAACGGCGACCAAATTACAACGGAAAACGACCTCGTCCTCGTCAATAGGAATGCCCATGCTTTTGGCCTCAATAGCGCTCCTTCCCCGGTAATAGACCTTTGGGTCGTAGCCAAGTACTGACATACAGGCGCAAGCGCTGCTCGGCTCCATCCCCGCTGGCACAGTGCGAACCAGCCCAACAACCCCTTCCCACGCTATAGCATCCAGATTGGGGACGTGGGCAAGCTCCAGACAAGTCTTACCACCACGCTCCGGCAATGCCCAGCCAGAAGCACCGTCAATTATAAGAACGCAGTATTTCAACCTACTCCAGCTTTACAGTCATTTAGCAAATACTCACTTGTCATTCTGAGCCCTTCACTTGTCATTCTGAGGAAGCTCTTCGCTTTATGTCATTCTGATCCCGATTTATCGGGAGAAGAATCTCACCCATTAACCTTGAGATCCTTCGCTTCGCTCAGGATGACATCTGGACGAATGTTCAAGGTGACAGAATAGACCCCCATAGTTTACAATGCTTGCCCCAGAAGTTAAAGCCGCTTATAATAAGTGACGTCGGGGCGTAGCGCAGCCTGGTAGCGCGCAGCGTTCGGGACGCTGAGGTCGGAGGTTCGAACCCTCTCGCCCCGACCAGTTTATTTTACCTTGACGGGAGAGGCGAGGGGACGGGTGAAATCCCTTTTACAGCTCCTTTAATATTTTCAAATACTCGTCTCGACTGATGCCCAAAACCCTTAGATTATTCCGAATAATAAAGATGGGCAACTCCGTCTCCGTAGGGATGACAATAGGGCATGGCAAATTAGGTCGCCTGTATATACGGTGATCACCTTCTTGCCTAACAAATTTGCAACCAACACAAAGCAGGAAAGCCTCAAACTTCCGGTAATGAATCGGGGTAAGTCGAGCCAATCTTTAGCTCACTATACAGGGATTTCTACTTCCTGTTGCAGATGACCTAAATATACAGGGGGAGACCATATACGCCCCGGAGACACCTTCCGCCACCCACATTCAGAAAGAACCTCATCTAAAGTTCCCATTTCGCTGATTTCTTTAAAGAAGATATCCACAGCTTCAGCAAATCTCTTCTTAGCCTGCTCAAGACTTCCACCGCAGCTAGAGAGGTCTAAAGCGGGGGAATAAGCAACAAATTCATCTCCTTCTTCAAAGAAAATGACCGGGATTCTAGCTTGAATACCTCGCCTCTTCGCCAACTTCTTACTCCTTTACACTTGACAGCTTACTTTAGCAGAAGTACTCAAAAAACTCAACAATTAACGATTTCGGCATTCAGCGAACCACCACACGCCTTGCCTTCCTTAAATGATTAGACCAGCCGCCTGTCTTATAGGATTACTTAACAGAATGACGAAATGTGACATGGCTTCGTAGGATAAGCCATCAATTTAGCACAGAAAGAAATGGCTTCTAAATTAGTGCCTCACTGCAAACTATGCGTGGTATTTCTTCGGTCTCAGTGAAAATATCCTTTTGGTCCAAGCGCTCGCGCAGGCTATGCTCGTGGTAAACGTTGGTAAGACTTCTGAGCAGGTCTTCTCCAACTACGCCATTCCGTCTAAGGAAATTTAGCTTCTTATTTACTGCCGGCGATGGACTCATTCGGAATGCTCTCTCCAAAATGTTAATCCTAGCTTTAGTCTCATCGTCACTTTGCTTGTAAAGAGTACTGAGTTCGCGTAGAACGTATCGCTGTGCTTGTGTCAAAGATATGGTCTGAACTCGCTCTGCTCGCCTATGTTTTACGTCTTCCTCAAAAACACGTTTGACTTTCATTACGTCACGGTTGTAACCAGACGGAAGTTTTGCGACCGGTTCGAGTGCGGAACATTTTATGGCACCGACGGCTTTCGCTACATCTCGGGAGGCTATATTTCCGTCCTGGTCAATCAGAATGAGTTGATAAAAACGCCCAGCCTCACAAAAAACATAGCGTCCCTTGAAATCAGCTTCCTTCGAAGATCGGATACCATCTCTAAGCTCTGATATTTCCTGAAATTCCTGTGGATTCTCGCTTCTTAGATGCCTCAGCATTTCCTCGGCTTCGTTGAGGTCTACGAGGTCTCTGACGTCCTCTTCAAATAGCGACAGTTGCCCGCCTCTACTTTCATAGATTGCGTACATAGCTTGCTCATTCAACTGCTCACTTGGGTCAAGGATAGCCGCATCCTCTCCAATCGTGTCGTGTATTTCTTGAATGCGGTTTTCAAGTACCTGGGTAATGCCCAAGCCTCTATCAAGCTCGGTCTCAGGAAGAAAATTAAACGCCCATACTACATCATTCTCAGAACCTATCCTGTCGACGCGGCCGACCCGTTGTATTAGTTTGACAGGGTTCCAGTGTAAATCGTAGTTAACGACCTTGTCGCCGTCCTGCAAGTTAAGCCCTTCAGATAGCACATCAGTAGACACGAGTAGGCGAACCTCGCTCTCACCTTTTAGAAACTTAAATTGTGGGTTGGCCTTGGGAGCAAACCGGCCTGCCATTCTAGACTTGCTTTTGTCAGTGCCATAAATCACGTCTATGTCTGGCTCCTTGTTACCAGGGTTCAGGTTTTCATATAGATACCTGGCGGTGTCTGCATATTGGGTAAAAATCAGGCATTTACCTTTATCTAACGGCTCCTGCTTCATCCTGGTGAATAACTTCTGTAGCTTGTCGTCATTGCTGGGAGTAATCGGCTCCACTAACTGGAGAATGTGCTCAAGTAATTTCTTGTCCGCTTCTATGTGGTCGCGTAGCCTTGTCTCGTCGAAATCCTTTATATTGTATTGCCCAGACATCTCCCGCAGTTGGTCCATCAAGTCAGTCTCTTCGTATCGGTCACATTCGTAAAGGAGTTGCTGAGCGTCGTCACCGGCTGGCACAATCCCCGCATCTAAGGATTTGAGAAAGGCTTTATGTATGAGAATAAGACGCCTTATCGTTTCTCTGAATGCGTGGACGCTGGACTCGAATCTCTTGAAAAGAAGAACCCTGATAATTCCTCTAAGGTTGATACCTGCACGCTGAAGCTCATTGTATGGCTTCTGTTTTCGTTTCTCCGGGCGCACGTAGTTATAGAGACCGTAACGAGCATACGTTAGTTCTTGTCCCAGCTTCGGCTGATAATGTGTTCCTCGAGGCCGACCCAAATACGTCCTAATTCGCTGGTAAAGCCCATTATAAGTTGCATCTATACTGTATCTAAGCGGCGCCAACTCCCGTTTGGGAAAAAACTGGTGTTTCCCGCCTACCATGATGTACGCACGCTTGGTGCCGTCGAGATATTGTCTGCACTCGGTGTCCGACAACTCACGTAAAGGCTGGTGGGTGTCTTCGGCGTACCCATACCAGCGAAGAACATGCCTCCGGGTTCTCCTTATGAGGACATGGACCAACAAATCCTGCAGTCTTCTTTCCTCGTTGTCTATCAGTTTGAAATACTTTTTCAGGTCTGGAGGGTCTATGGGCAGGTCAGTTTTATCGTCCTGGTGAAATAGCTTGAGCTGGTTGTAAATATCCCAGGCTGATTTATTCCTCGGCGTGGCAGTTAAAAAGCAGCATTTTCTTCCCGTTGACAGAAACGTGTGGAGCGCCTCGTAACGCTGCGTGGTATGGTGACGGAAGTTATGGCTTTCATCTACCAACACCATGTTGCGGTCTCGGTACTTCACATCTTGAAGAAGGCCGTTCACACCGGCTTCGTCCGTTTCTTTCAGGAGGCTCATAGACAGTACTCGGGCGTTAAGGTCGTAGACTTCGTTGTAACCTTCCCACATGTCCTCGAGGGGCTTGGGGCATATTATGAGAGGACGCGCATGCTCTGTTCTCTCAAAATGTTTGACTATGGCTGCGCCAATATAGCTTTTGCCTAATCCAACCACATCCGCCACAAAACAGCCACCATTGTCTCTTATCTTTTGGATTGCCTGGTAGACCGCAACCTTCTGAAAGTCAGCAAGGTCCCTCGTTATTTCATCATCCCAAAGGATTTCTGCTCCCTTTTCCTCTTCGAGCCGGTCTTTCACTAACGTGTAAAGAGTCTTCATGTAGATGTCGTATGGTTTTGCCAAACGGGCTGCCCACGACTGGTTTAGCTCGTTCATCAGGTGAGCTTCAAAATCCTGAGCTTCATCCCATAGCTGGTCGAACCATCTTGTTAATTCGGCGTGATTTCCATCTCCCTCAATTCTTACATTTAGTTCAGTATTGTCTGAAATGCCAGCCAGAGTCAGGTTCGAAGAGCCAACGATAGCTGAACCCTTGTTTGGTGGGGGCACGGGCTTTCCCTTGTCATCGTAAAGGTTTTTGTAGTCGAAGATGTATGCTTTAGCGTGGAGACGCCCCTTGGTGTATACCTTAACCTTGAGCCGCTTATCCCCTATCATGTTAACTAAGGTCTTCACCAGACTTTCCCCTTCATCAGTCTGGTCCATAAGGGCAATAGCTTCCTGCAGATTCTCTGCTGTATCGCCAGCCCGTCGCCTTTGGTCTGCCTTCTTGCTTAGCCTGATATCTTCCAGAGCTTGGTCAACTAAATCGAGGCGTTTATACCCTTCGCTAATCTGCTCTAGAGTTTGTCGGTTAGTCGTGTTGCCTATGAGAAGCTTGAGTTCCGATATCCCTTGCAAGTTCTTCTGAATAGGCTCAAACCCGGACAGAAAGAAGTAGCCCACAGCGAACTTTGCCCGCTCCGTAGAATGAAGAATACGGTTTATGTGGTCAACTAATTTCTCGTTCCGGTTATCTATGATGTCATGCGCCGGCATCGGTCATCCTCTTCAGTTCCTCACGGATTAGTGCAACAAAGCTTTCTGCCTTTTCCAGGATATTGTGGGCTTCGGTCTCGGTGATGAGCCCGGCTATCTCGTAAATCGCCTGATGGCGCTTGTTACGCATCCTGTCGAAATAGGTCATCAACTCTTCGTAGTCCTTGCCCATAGCCAGTCGCATAAAGGCAAATGTGTTCTTGTGGCTTTCGCTGCTGGACGGTCGAAAACCCTGGGCGAACATATAGGCTCTGGAGGCCTGTAGCACGGCATCGTAAGCCACAGCAAAGCTCCAGTCCCGGTCATGTTCTATGAGCTCTCGTGCCGTTTGCAGGTCGCGCTCGGCACGTTCAAGAGCTCGCTCTACTTCGATGCGCGAGACTTTTTCCTTGCGGATTCGCCGCGAGTTCAACAATTCATCATATTCCATCGGTAGACCCCAGAATCACAATTTTCTGCCCTGAAAGCACGCGGGCAAGGAAACCGCCTTTCTGGCTTCGTCGCTCATCGAATTCACGCCGGCTCATCAGTGTATAGTTGACCAACCTGCCCAGCCGTTTTTCTGCTTCGGAAAGCGCACTGTGAAGCGCCATTTCATCTACATCACCCACGACCAGCAGGTCGATATCGCTAGTTGCGGTAGCCTCGCCGCTTGCCATGCTTCCGTAAACGAAGGCGGAGGCAATCTGCTCTGTCAGCGGCGCCAGCGCTTCCCGGAGCACATCAGCCAGGCCCGCAGTCTTAACAATTAGCCCATGAAGCTCATTAAAAAGGGGGCTTTGCCGGTTTGCCTGATAATACTTCTGTTTTCCTTCCGTAGTCGAAACTAGAATACCGGTCTTCTCCAGGCGAGCCAGCTCACGGCTTACGTTAGTCGAATCTTCCTGCACCAATTTGGTGAGCTGACGAACAAAATAGCGCTCATCCGGATGGCTGAATAACCATCCCAACAGTTTTGCCCTGAGTTTTGACCCCAAAAGTGTTTCTAGCATCGTATCTATATGAATTGCAGTGTTATTTACTGCTATCGCAGTATATTATACTGCATAACTTCTAGAAGTCAATAATATATAGCTCCTAAACACTACCCGCTTTTTTCAGCCGTGCCTCCACCAGACTAATTACCGCCTCATATACAGCGTCACGCTCGCCTTGGGTAAGGTCAAGGACGTCGAAGATCATATTATCGAGAGAACGTCGATTTGGTTCATTAATATCCTCAATAAAAGGCTGTAATACCATGCTTCTATATCGTTTAAATAAGGTATATGTCGTCTCAGTGGTCTGGTTGTCTATTGAATCGCTTCTAATTGTCAGCAGGTCTTGTACCTCGTAGACCATCATGCTGCGTGGGCCACCACCACCTCCCAGATTCCTTGACATTGCTTCGGCCAAAAAGGCAGTAAATGTTGAATTCAGGATTGCTTGATACCATCCGCTGACATTTGCCAAGTATAGACGGCAATCGGCATACATTGGGTATTCTGAACAGAATACTGCTATTTTTTCGCGGACTTCCTTGCCCCAAAAGACGTTTCCCTTATCAACTGGCGCTTGCCACCAATACTGTCTGCTGGCACAGCTAGGTCTTTGATGAAACCCTTGTGATTGTCCCCATTCGATATATTCCAGAGCGGCGGTGCCTTTCAGCTCTTTCTTGTCCTTGTGGCACATGAATAGCTTGAATTTCAGTTCATCAGGGTTGACTAAAATGCGCTTGCATTCGCGTGGGCTTTTAATAACCGGCTTAAAAAAATCTTCTTCAATTTCCCATTCCCTGATTTTTTCCTCATCAAGATAGAAGAACTCATTAGCGCCAGTAG